>NZ_JBQENW010000003.1:0-446801 GCF_052044835.1 Bacillus sp. 22475
AAAATAATCCTTTGTGCGACACGTTTCCTCATAAGTGTGCAAACACGAAGTAGGAGGGTTATCAATTTGATAACAACAACTGTTTGACTGAAAGTAGGAATGAAAGCCGTCATGTTGAGCTGAAACTACTTATCTAATACTCCTACATGCAAGGCGTGATAGTAGTCACAAATTGTATGAAGCTAGGTGAAGTCGGCTGAACAAAACCTAAGTGAGAAATCATATGGTAATGGATAGGTCGGGATGCTACAAAATATCTATGGTGAGAATGTCTAAAATAACGGACTGGCGAACTTGCGAATGTACGGGTCTAAATTATTAATACAATAGAAATTTGTATGTCGTCAATGATGACGTTATCTACCGAAAAGTAAGAGTAAAGGATACGAAATTCGGAACATCTAACGATGAGGGTGTAAAGATAACAGGCTTAAAGCAAGCACCTAAGGATATATGTATAGCTAAGTCAATCGGAACGTGGTAAGCAAGAAACTGTCACCAACGCCTACTAGCGGACAGATGCATATAAGGTTCTAACGAACCGAAATTGCTTCATTCTTGTGAAGGTGGGGACAAAGTACCGACGAAGCATGTAGCGAATGTGGAGGGATAGTCCCTAGTCTTGTTCTTTGAAAACTAAATTAACTAGATGTAACTCACAGGATCGAGTAAGATGATGGGACTTTTCGTAAGAAAGGGGAAATAATACATCGGTGAGTACAACATTACGAAATGCAGAATATTACGATATGCAAAAAGTGTTTGATGATTTATACCAACGTAGTGAAAATAACGCTACTAAAGGTGTAAATCTATATAAATACATCATATCAAAAGAAAATATTCTATTGGCATATAGAAGTATAAAGGCTAACAGTGGTTCTAAAACTGAAGGAACAGATGGTATCACAATCGACCATTATAAAATGGAAGATGTAAATTCCTTCGTTGACGATATTAGAAAAACTCTCACAAATTACAAACCAAATACGGTACGTAGGATAGAAATACCTAAACCTAATGGGAAGAAACGCCCATTAGGAATCCCTACAATGAGAGATAGATTGATTCAACAAATGTTCAAACAGGTTCTAGAACCAATATGCGAGGCAAAATTCCACAAGCATTCATATGGATTCAGACCTAACAGGTCAACACACCACGCAATGGCTAGGTGTCAATATCTGATAAACAGAGGAAGATTTAGTCACGTAGTAGACATTGATATACAAGGTTTCTTTGACAACGTGAACCATTCCAAGTTATTAAAACAACTATACAACATAGGCATAACTGATAAAAGGGTGCTGACAATTATCTCTAAAATGTTAAAAGCACCAATCAAAGGAAAAGGTATTCCTACAAAAGGAACTCCGCAAGGAGGAATCCTAAGCCCATTACTTAGTAATGTTGTATTAAACGATTTGGATTGGTGGATATCTAGGCAATGGGAGAATATTAAAACAAGAAGACCATACACAACAGCAACCAAAAATCCATTGCTGATAAAAACAAAATTGAAGAAAATGCATATCGTTAGATACGCAGATGATTTTAAAATATTTACTAACAATCATCAATCTGCAATCAAAATATTCCATGCAGTAGAAGGTTATCTTAAAAATCAATTAAACCTTAATATATCTAATGAAAAATCGACTATAACTAACCTAAAAAGAAAATCTTCCGATTTTCTGGGGTTCTCTATCAAATCTGTTAAAAAGCGCGAAAGATATGTGGCAAACACACATGTAAGCGAGAAAAAGAAAAAGGATATCCTTGAAAAAGCAAAGACAAGGATTAAAGCAATTCAAAAAAGCCCATCAGGGAAAACAGTACAGGACTATAACTCTTATGTACTTGGTATAAAAAATTATTACAAAATTGCAACACATGTAACTATAGACTTTGCTGAAATAGCCTTTCGTCTCTCGAAAACTTTGTTTAATCGTCTAAAATCAATAGGGAAATATAAGATTCCTACCAATGTGAATGCATTATACAAAAGAACTCATAGGAACAATTATAGAACCTTTGAAATAGCGGGCAATCATGTATATCCACTAGCGGACATACAAACACGATTCCCTCAAAGTTTTAGTCAAGACATATGCAATTACACTAAGCAAGGAAGACAAAAACTCATCAAAAGCCTAAAAGGTAACATTGCCAATGAAATGCAAAAGATGTTGCTATCCTCCAATAAAGGACAAAGCATGGAGTATACAGATAACAGAATATCCAGGTATTCCATGCAAAATGGTAAATGCGCTGTCATCGGAATCTTCTTAATAGCTGAAGATGTGCACTGTCACCATAAAATACCGAAAGGTATGGGAGGAACTGACGAGTTTAATAACCTGATTATTGTACATGAATTTGTCCACAGATTGATTCACGCTACAAATGACGAGACGATTAGAACATATATGAGAATTCTTCAATTGAACGATAAACAATTGAAGAAAATAAACAAACTCCGTAAAGCTTGTAATCTAGTTACTTTAGTATAAAAGGATAAGATGGGGCGCTGTATGCGATGAAAGTCGCACGTACAGTGCTAAGCGGGGGAAAAGATGGAGATAACTTCAAAGTCTTACCTATCGCAACTGTTTATAGAAAAACAAGCTACCTCGTTTCACTGATTGTGAATCTTTTCTAAGGTGTGGTTAAGGGGATGGGAATAAAAAGAATATTTTCGAGAGGAAAGGGATTTAATTTATGTTAGGAAATTAGTTTGATAAATTAAAAGAACCTAAATGTATACATAGATATAAACTTAATAAAAGTTATGACAATGAAGATTTTAGAACTGGTAAGATGGGGATAGTTAGTTATTATAAATGTGAAAAGTGTGGGAAAGAGAAGGAAATCAGCAAATATACTAATGATGTTAATAGTGACTATTGGGATGTTTAAAATAACATTCGAATATAGTCCGGCTAGAAAACTAGAGGACAACAATTCATTAAAGTAGCAATTAAAGCTGTTTTAGGAATAGGTGTCCTTTTTATTTCGTTTTAAAATTAGAACACAATAATATGAAATGCTCATAAAATCATTCTTGCTATACATGATAATAGTATAAACTCTATATTTCTTTTAATAATTTAGGGTTATATCTTTTCTGTATTAGCCGCTTTTAACCACGCTTCGTAAAATTCTGCAACGGATGCATACCGTTCTGCCCGATTGTCATTTACAGCACGATACGCTACCTCATATAATTCCTTACTTGCTTCCCATTTTATAAAGGAACGATCTTTTTCACCGCCTAAAAGTGAGAAAGCCATTGCTCCCATATTAAATACATTTGTTCGTTCATCAATTGTTGCGTTTAGTTCAAATTCCTCTGGTGACATAAAACGGGAGGAACCCCATAGCCGGCCCATTTTATTTATGTAAGGTTTCTTACTGTATAAATCTATATCACAAATTTTTGTCTTGTTTGTATTAAAATTATATAAAATACTACCGTCATAAAAATCTATCGCTACATAGTTTTTCTTTTCTACATAAGTATGGAAAGAAAAAATGGAATGTAAGGAATGAACTCGTTCTATAGCAGATAAATGTCTAAATTTATAAAATGGAGAGTTTGGATTTTCATATTTCTCAGGAGGTGGGAAGCGCCAATGCGAATGAAGACATTCACCATCAAACCAATCGAAAATTAATACATATCCAGATTGAACTGGAAAATGATCAATTAATCTTATGAGCGATTCATGCTTTAAATCTTCATAAATAGTAACTGAATTTTTTAGCCTTTTAATAGCATCACCCGTTGTACCTTCATATGCAATTGTTTGTGCTCCTGCGTATTTGATAAATTTCTTGTGACCATCTTTTTCTACACCAAAACTTATATTACCTGAGTCTTGCTGGTCAAAAACTGCAAATACGGTCCCTAATTTAATAAGCCAATCAAAATTATGATATTCTTTTAATTGGAATGTTACACTATTTAACTGAATTTCGACGGAATTATCTTTCATAGCTTACCTCACATTTAATATAATTAAGTTGTACATTCCACTATTCGACATATTTTATGGAAATCCTATGCTAATAATATAAAGTTTTATAAATATAATGATAAACACTTATAAAGAGGTGGATACAATGGATCAACAAATTGTTATTAAACCGTATCAAAAAGACTGGGTTGAAGAGTATATAAAAGAAAAAGAGAAATTCTGTTCCTTGTTAGGACAAGAAATAATCGCTGTTGAACATATAGGGAGCACAGCAGTAGAAGGATTAGGAGCTAAACCTCTTATTGATATGATGATTGGCGTAACAGAATTGCAAATTATTGAAAACTGGATTGAGAT
The DNA here is from genome assembly GCF_052044835.1 of Bacillus sp. 22475. NCBI lineage: Bacteria > Bacillati > Bacillota > Bacilli > Caryophanales > Bacillaceae > Bacillus > Bacillus sp. 22475. Next base: position 4,338 of record NZ_JBQENW010000003.1, read on the forward strand.
TCTATCTGAAATTGGATATGAGTTTGTCCCAAAAGAAGCAACGAATTGGCGTTTTTTTAGAAAGGGAAAATGGAGAGCAGGTACTCATCATTTGCATGTTTATATTTATAATAGTGACGAATGGAGGAACAATATTTTATTTCGTGACTTTCTAATAAGCCATGAATGGGCACGTAAAGAATATAGAGAATTAAAAGAGATGCTTGCTATTACATATGCTTTTGATCGTGTTTCATATACAAAGGCAAAAGAACCGTTTATTCAAAACATAATAAAGTTAGCTGAAAAAAATCAATAATAATTGTCAGTGATATTGAAATTCTCATTTTATTTTAATCTTTCTCTCATGTTCTTTTCTTTTTTATTTGATAGACTGCTTGTTACAAAGCTTTTGTGAGTAAGGAGATTAAATAAAATGGAGAAGATATTAAGAAATAAATATTTTCGTGTGTGTGTTAAAATTATAGGCATTACTATTATTATTTGTAGTGTAGTGATGCTATTTATTAATGTTATATACGGCAATGTTTTGAATGTAAAATGGTTAAATAAAAAATTAGGCTCTTTTGGTGAATATGGGGCTATTATCGCTGCTTCATTATGGTTTTTACGCCATATATGGGTGTTTTTAAAGAAGAAAAATATACAAGGATTTAAAAAAGTTAAAGAAGTGTATCTATTTGCAAAAAAGTTTCATGTATTAATTGGATACGCTATAATAGCTGTTGCAATTACTCATGGTGTTTACTTTTTTATAAAAGGGAGTCCTCATATTTTACTCATATACAGTGGTATATTTTCTCTATTAGCCTTAATCGCACTAGGGGTTGTTGGGTTTTATTTACAGAAAATAAATAAGAAAGAAAAATTTATGGTGTATAGAAAATTGCATCAAATCATTGTAATTATATTTGGAATAGGATTATTTATTCATTTAATCGTCTAGGAGGAACTATCGTTGCAACACATTTTAATTATTGAGGATGAGGAAAGTTTAGCAGATTTTCTAGAATTAGAACTAAAATATGAAGGGTATAAAGTAGATATACAACTAGATGGAAGAAAAGGGTTAAGCGCAGCACTAGAAAAGAATTACGATCTCATTTTGCTTGATTTAATGCTGCCTGGATTAAATGGACTAGAGGTATGTCGTCGACTAAGAGCGACTAAAAATACACCTATTATTATGCTGACTGCTCGTGATAGTATTATGGACCGTGTGACAGGTTTAGATAGTGGAGCGGATGATTATCTTCCGAAACCATTTGCAATTGAAGAACTGTTAGCACGTATGAGAGTGATATTTAGAAGAGAAGAACATATTGAAAACAAGCAGGTTTCATTTCTTACATTCAAAGATTTGCAGCTTCAGATTGAATCTCGAACTATAACTAAAGGAAATGAAGAAATTGAACTTACAAATAAAGAATTCGAGTTATTGCTTATGTTTATGAAAAATATTAATCGCGTACTTACTCGTGATGTTTTACTGGACCAAGTATGGGGATATGATGCAATTGTTGAGACAAATATCGTTGATGTATATGTTCGTTATTTGCGAAACAAGTTACATAGTGTAGATAAGGAGGAGTATATCCAAACAGTCCGTGGTGCGGGATATATAATGAAATGATAAAAAATATTATGTTTCGAATTCGAAATCTACCTATAAAGTGGAAACTAACACTTTGGTCCACTACACTAGTATTTATTTTATTCATCTTATATAGTGCTTTGCAGTTTATTGTAATCAATAAGTGGACTATAGATTATGAACAGAAACAAATAAATAGGCAAGTGACGGAAATAGCGGCATATTTCCAAGATAAAAATGATACCCTTTCGAGTAAAACATTTGAAAACAGTAAAGATTTTCTAAACAATATGATTGATAAGCATCAAATGATTCGTATTATTGACATGGATGGGGAGCCGATTATTACTGTTTCACGAGATTTTAATGAAACATGGATAAAGCCGAAACAGGTTATAAAAGATGAGTCATTTATAAAAAGGCATTTAGAAGATCGAATATTAGTTAAGCGCATACCAATTAATACGAAAGAGTTTACTGGTACTATTGAACTTACGAAAAACCTAGAGACATTTGATCATTTATTAAAAATTATTTTAGTGGTAATGGCTATTGCTGGAATATTCGGATTGATATTTAGTTTTTTAGGCGGGATACTTATAACGAAGAAACTATTATCAAGTGTTCAAAATATAACAGATACGATGAAACGTATTAAAAAGAATGGACTTAATGAACGGGTTCCAGTACGAGAAAATAATGATGAGCTTGCAAAATTATCATTTCTCTTTAATGAGATGATGGATGAAGTAGAAACTTCTTTTACACAACAGAAACAATTTGTCGAAGACGCATCTCATGAACTAAGAACACCGTTAACAATTATTCATGGACACTTAGCGATGTTAAACCGATGGGGGAAAAATGATCCAGCAGTATTAGATAAATCTCTTCAATCTAGTTTAAAGGAAGTAGATCGTTTAAATAAATTAGTTTCAGAATTGCTAGAACTATCAAGAGCTGAATCTGAACAAATGCATCCAATTGCATCTGAGCCAGTCCATGTAAATAGCGTATTAAAACATGTTACACAAAACTTTATAGTACTTCAAAGTGATTTTCAATTTGATATGAAATTTGGGGATGATGGAGCTTATGTGTCAATGCCATCATCTTACTTAGAACAAATTATTATTATCATAATGGATAATGCAGTTAAGTATACAAAAGAGATTAATAAATATATTTGCATAGAATCCAGTTTACAATCAGGGAAAGTTAAAATTCGTGTAATAGATCATGGAGCGGGAATACCTGAATCCGATTTACCATTTGTTCTTAATCGGTTTTATCGAGTTGACAAAGCGAGAAGTCGAAAACAAGGTGGAAACGGGCTAGGCTTGTCTATTGCAAAACGACTTGTAGAAAAATATAACGGAACTATTCAAATAGAGAGTAAAGAAAACGAAGGAACAATCGTTACAATTACATTACCTTGTATAATAAAATAAGCAATCAAAGAAGAGATGCCAAAAAGCATCCCTTCTTTTTTACGAGCAAATAATTTTGTTTATTTCGAAATTTCTAGTACATTAAAATTATTAAGGGGGAATTATAATGAAAGCTATCGTACATCAATATAAAACTGGATTTGACGGTGTAGAATATAAAATATCACCTGAGAGAACACTTAATAATGGGGAAGTTAAAGTGAAATTAAAATCAGCAGGCTTAAATCATCGGGATTTATTTATTATGAATAATAGAAAAGAAATGCAATTACCTTTAATCTTAGGATCAGATGGTGCAGGTATTGTTACGGAAATTGGAAACGGTGTTTCTGATAACATATTACATACAGAAGTTATTATTAATCCTAGTATTGGATGGGAACATGCTACTGAAGTACCGGAGTTACCGGAAGTGCTAGGTGGGCCGAAAGATGGAACGTTTGCTGAATATGTAATTGTACCAGTTGAAAATGTTGTAGAAAAGCCGTCATATCTTACTTGGGAAGAATCAGGTGTTTTATCTTTATCCGCATTAACTGCATATAGAGCGCTTTTTACTAAAGGTAGATTGAAGCGCGGCGAACACGTTTTAATTCCGGGAATAGGCGGTGGTGTTGCTACATTCGCCATGTTATTCGCGAAAGCAATTGGCGCAAAAGTGAGTGTTACTTCAAGGGTAGAGAATAAAATGGAACTTGCTGCAAAATATGGTGCAGATATTTCTTTTCATAGTGCCGGAAATTGGGAAGAGAGCTTACAAGGTGAAAAAGTAGATTTAATAATAGATAGTATAGGTCCAGCAACTTTTTTGAAATATTTTGATGTATTAAAACCAAACGGAAGAATCGTGAATTTTGGTGCAAGCTCAGGAGATAAAATTGAATTACCATTACGCGCATTATTTTATAATCAAATTGATATTATGGGAACATCCATGGGTAGCCGTGAGGAATTTAATGAGATGATAAAGTTTATTGAAAAATATCAAATTAAACCAATTATTGATAAGGTTTACTCGTTAGAAGAAGCAATTAGTGCACTAAGCCGTATGGAACATGGAGAACAATTCGGAAATATTGTACTTCAAATGAATTAAAAAATATGATTTTGCAATTAGTATATTTAAATGAACATGTTATGTATTCCAAACATGAAAAAAATACGAACCGCCTTATTATAAAGGTTTACCGGCTTTATACATAAATAGCGTATAAAATTTGTTTTATAATTGTCAAATGAGTAATAGTAAAATGAGAATTAGATGAAAAAAGTTTAAGCCCATTTTCATAATGGTATTGTATACTGTGTAAATCAAGAACACTTGTAAGTAGGGAGAGAGTATTATGAATTACACAGTATTTCAGTGGTTTAATAATTTTGCTGATTCATCCAAACTATTAGATACAATAATGGTTGCAATTACAAATAGCGCTGCATACGTAGCCATTTTATTTATGCTTATCTTATGGTTTAATAATGGAAAGAAAGAGAATGCAATTAGAAAACAATATACAGTTTTATATACGACGCTTTCGGTTATTATTGCATTAGTAGTAAATGTTCTTATACACGCAGTATATTACCATCCGCGTCCGTTCGTATCACATGATGTACACCAATTAGTACCACACGCAGCAGATTCATCATTCGTTAGTGATCATTCTGTACTTGTATTTTCAATTGCCTTCGTATTTATTCTTAGAGGAGAAAAACTGAAATATATCGCGCTCTTATGGGCAGTGTTAGTCGGTATATCACGTATGTATGTAGGTGTTCATTATCCTTTAGATATACTTGGTGCAGCATTCTTAACACTTATTACGAGCGCTTTAGTAATGCAAAGTACACGTATGTTTGAACCAATAGCGAAACTTGTATTCAAAATGTATGCATTAGTAGCGAGACGAATTCCTTTCTTAGCGAAATATAACCATATCGCATAATTTTCCTATAAAAAGTTCCCCTTTGGACATCCAGAGGGGAACTTTTTATAGGAAATACGAAAAGAGTTTAGAGTGCTCTGTAATCAAGTTGTACTAATTAATATTCTGAAATTTCACGCACCGTATTTAAAATATATAAAATAATGACACAAAATAACAACAGTTAGTTTTGCATTGTTTTAAAGGAATTAAAAAAAAAACTTCGAAACATATAATATCGCAAACAAAAACTACAAATTTTAAAACGGATCTTCGTACGAATCCATTCCAAAAGAGAGGAGATAAGTATGCAAAAACTACAAACGAATAAAGGCGCTCGATATATGATGATTGCTTTTATTGTTTTGTTTCTTATTATGATTTTGCGTATATTCTATATTCAGGCAGTAGGAGTCGTGCATAATGTAAATGTAAAGGACCTCGCGGATGAACAACATAATAAAAAAGGTGTTTTAGAAGCGAATCGTGGCACTATCTATGATCAAACCGGAAAGGTGTTAGTACAAGATTCTACAACGTATCGAGTTGTTGTGAATTTAAAAGGAAAAGATAAAGTGAAAAATAAAGATGAAACCGCACAACAATTAGCTGATGCGCTTGAAATTGATAAAGAAGAAGTATTAAAAAACTTTCATGAAGGGCGTACGCAAGTTGAAATTGGGAAAATTGGTCGGAACTTATCTAGGGAAAAGAAGGAAAAAATTAATGATTTAAAAATACCAGGTGTATCTTTTATGTCGGAAAAAGCAAGAGTGTATCCGAATGAAGACTTTGCATCTTATATACTTGGTTTTGCTAGACCAGATGATAAAGGGAATACGGAAGGAAAGTTTGGGCTTGAAAAGAGTTTGGATAAATATTTGCGCTCTACAAACGGGAATATAGAATATGTGGGTACACGAAGGGGAATTCCGCTTACGAATGATATAGGTAAAGTAGAACCTGCTAAAAATGGGAATAACGTATATTTAACGCTTGATAAACAAATTAATAGCTTTTTAGAAGAAGCGATGAACAAAGCACAAGAGCATTATGATCCTTCTATGTTAATTGGCATTATTGCTGATCCAAAAACAGGAAAGGTTTTAGCGATGTCTAGTAAACCTAGTTACAATCCTAATGTAGGTGATATCGAATACTTTTTAAATGATCCGATTGCAAATGCATATGAACCAGGTTCAACAATGAAAGTTTTTACGTTAGCAGCTGCCATTAATGAAGGTGTATATAACGGAAAAGAATATTTTCAATCTGGAAAATATTCCGTTGGTTCCTCTGATATAAAAGATCATAATGGTGGATTTGGATGGGGATCAATTACATTTGATGAAGGTTTTGAAAGATCATCAAACGTAGCTTTTTCTATTTTAGAAGATCAGTTACTGAAACCAAATAAATTTAAGCAATATATGAATAAATTTGGATTCAATCAAAAAACAGGAATAGATTTACCTGGAGAAAGTAAAAATACTTTATTATTAAATACGCAAATTCAACAGGTTACAACTTCTTTCGGTCAAGGTTCTACAGTAACTCCGATTCAATTAATCCAAGCGGCTACTGCTATAGCAAATGACGGGAAAATGATGCAACCATATATCGTTGATAAAGTTGTAAATCCAACAAACAAAGAAGTTATTATGGAAAATCAACCGAAAGAAATTGGGAATCCGATAAAAAAAGAAACAGCGGACAAAGTTAGAAGCTTAATGGAGCGTGTCATAACATCTTCAAAAGGAACTGGTACAATGTATAAAGTGGATGGTTATCCAATTGGAGGTAAAACAGGAACAGCACAAATCCCGAATCCTGAAAACGGCCGATATATGGAAGGGAAAGAGAATTACATTTTCTCCTTTTTAGGAATGGCTCCAATTGATGATCCGGAGTTAATCGTATACTTAGCTATTAAGCAGCCAAAGTTAAAAGGAGATGAGTATGGAGCTCAGCCTCTTGCTGAAATATTTAAACCTGTTATAAAAAACAGCCTTGAATATTTAAAGGTGAAACCGTATACCAAAAAACAAATAGCTGATGCAGCGAAACAATCTAAATTAAAAGTACAAAATTATGTAAATCAATCGATGGGTACAGTAGAGAAAAGTGTAGAAAAAGAGAAGCTACAGTCAGTAATTTTAGGAGAAGGAAAAATAATAAAACAATATCCACAGTCTGGCGAGGTAATGAGTGAAGGTGATCGTATATTTTTATTGGGGAATAACGCACAAATGCCAAATGTAAAAGGGTGGTCCATGCGTGATGTTATGTATTTCTCTAAACTTTTGAAATTAGATTTGAAAACTTCTGGTACGGGTTATGTAACGAGCCAAAGTATTGAAAAAGGACAAGATTTACAAGAAGGAGATACACTAGAACTAGAATTAGAATCGCCGTTACAACCGTTAACAGAGGCGAATACGAATTAATTCAAACTTGTTGAAGAACCTACATCCAATAGGTTCTTTTTTTAAAATTTATGAGTAATTTCACGCACCGTATTTTTCAGAAAAAATAATAAATAAAATACTTAACAGTTACTAAAACAAAAAAACTTACATATATTGAAATTAGAACGATTGTTCAATTTTTGTATTAAACGATGGAAGGAGTCTACATTGAATAAAAGACGATATGATAGTGATTTAGCCAAAAAAATAATAGCAGAAAAAGCGATAGAGTTATTTTCCTTAAAAGGGTATACAAGAACCTCCATTGATAACATTGCTAAAGCCTCTGGTTATAGTAAAGGACATATATATTATCATTATAAAAATAAAGAAGAATTATTTGTTTATTTAGCTAAAGACAGTATGAAAAACTGGCATGATAAATGGGAAATGGCAGAAAAACAGTATACAAACGCAACTGAAAAATTATATGGAATGGCTAAATTTGTACTTTATAATTACAAAACGCCGTTATTAAGAGCGGGGCAAGAACTTGCCTCTGATCCGAGCACGAATCCTTCTACAGTTCAACAACTTTATGGTTTAGCTGTTGTCCCTTTAAAGGCATATCAACAAATTTTAGATGAAGGTATAAAAAGTGGTGAGTTTTATATGAAAAATGTTGAGGGTTCATGCCTTTTATTAGGTTCATGGCTAGGTGGATTATGTCAATTCATTCATTCAATTGAAATGGAGAAATTAGAAGTTTTATTTGAAGAAGCTATTAAAATTTTTTTACTCTCTATTTCAAACAAATTTATGTAGCGTGACACGCGAATTAGAACGATTGTTCAAATCCTTACACTCGTCCGTTTTCATTATATGTATAAACAACAGGAGGTTATTTATATGGATGAGCAAAAAATCGCAATTATAACTGGCGGCGCTTCTGGTATTGGTAAAGCTTTAGCCATTCAATTAGCAAATAAAGATATATTTGTAATTATCGCTGACATTAATGAAACTTGTGGCCAAGACCTTGTGAATAATATAAAAAATAAAAATCAACTAGCTAGGTTCGAATATTTAGATGTTACTAACGCTGGATCCGTAGAAGAACTTATTATAAAAATAGTTAATGAGTTTGGTAGAATTGATTATATGTTTAATAATGCAGGAATTGCTATGTATGGAGAAGTATTCGATATGTCTTTGGATGATTGGAAACATATTATTGAAATAAATTTATTAGGAGTAATTTACGGAACACAATTGGCTTACCAATTCATGAAAAAACAAGGATTTGGTCATATCATTAATACTGCTTCTGCAACTGGTTTAGGACCAGCTCCCCTTTGTACCGCGTATGCAACAACCAAACATGCTATCGTAGGTTTAACAACTTCATTACATTATGAGGCGGAAGAATACGGTGTAAATGTAAGTGTGCTTTGTCCAACTTTTGTAGATACACCCATATTTGAAAAATCAATTGCAATTAATATGAATAAGAATCAAATTATAAAACAACTAAAAACAAATAAGCCAATTTCAGCTGACAAGTTTGCTGAAATTGCACTGAAAGCTATTCATAAAAATAAATTAGTAATTTGTCCAATGCCATTAAAAAAAACGATGGACGTATTCTTCACTTTATTTCCTTATCTTCATAAAAAGCTAATGCGTTTCGTATGTCGAATTGGTCGTAAAGCAAAAATGACGAAAATATAAATATCTGATTATTTTTTATTTACAGTTAAAATTATTTGTGATAATATGGAAAAAATCAAATGCAGTGAAGAGAATAGTAAATAAAATGAATTTTTCACAGAGAGCTCCATTTAGCTGAAAAGGAGTAAAAATTCTTTATTGAATCAAGCCTCTGAGCAGTACACCGGAACCTGTTATGAAGGGGGTGGTGTGACGGGAGCTCCCGTTATAGAGCTATGGTATAAGCATGAATTAGAATGCAGTACCTGATAAGGTTAGTATGGTGACATATTAACAAACTAGGGTGGCACCGCGATGATAAATCTCGTCCCTAAGATTAAAAGTCTTGGGGGTGGGATTTTTTTATTGTTGTAAAACAATTTGGAAAGCGGGGGCCAAAAATGAAAAACTTACTTAAAGATTGGAAATATCCTTTATTACTATTGTCCGGAGTTGGTATTGCGAATTTAGGGGCATGGATTTACTTAATAGCACTGAATGTACTTGTCTATCATATGGGTGGCTCAGCCTTAGCTGTTGCTACTTTATATGTAATAAAACCATTAGCCACTTTATTTACAAACGCTTGGTCTGGGAGTATGATTGATCGTTTAAATAAACGGAAGTTAATGATTCACCTCGATATATATCGTGCGTTATTTATCGCTATTTTACCTTTACTTCCGTCACTTTGGATTGTTTATGTATTCGTATTCTTTATAAGTATAGCCAGTGCAATTTATGAGCCAACTGCTATGACGTATATGACGAAATTAATTCCCGTAGAACAAAGACAACGTTTCAACTCATTACGTAGTTTAATAGGATCTGGTGCATTTTTAATTGGTCCAGCGATAGCAGGCGTTTTATTAATTGCGAGTACACCAGAGTTTGCTATATATATAAATGCTATAGCATTTCTCTTATCAGGATTCATTACATTACTTTTACCTAATCTTGATAAGAAAGAAGCTTCGGATACAACTAGTAATATATTATCTCTTACAGTATTAAAAAAAGATTGGAACACTGTTATAAATTTTAGTAGAAAACATGTGTATGTCGTATGTGTGTATTTCTTATTTCAAAGTATGTTCGTATTAGCAACTGCTACTGATTCACTTGAACTATCGTTTGCGAAAGAGGTATTACTACTAACAGATAGTGAATACGGTTTTCTAGTTAGTATAGCTGGTGCAGGATTTATTTTAGGTGCCATAACAAATACAATTTTATCAAAGAAATTAGCACCTTCATTTCTAATTGGAATAGGATCATTATTCATCGCAATAGGTTATTTAATTTATGCTTTTTCAAATGTATTTTTAATAGCTGCTATTGGATTCTTTATTTTATCTTTCTCTATGGCATATGCAAATACAGGATTTTATACGTTTTACCAAAATAACGTTCCCGTTCATATAATGGGACGGATCGGAAGTATATATGGACTTGTTATTGCGTTAGTAACAATCTTTATTACAATATTATCTGGTGTTGCGACTCAGTTCATTTCTATACAACTTGTAGTTATTGTAGGTTCATTGATCATGTTATTTATTACTATCGTCTTGTGTGTGTTTACTTTATTCCCATCACAATCTAAGTTGTATTCTACTGAATCAATAAAGTGAAATTTTAATCAGGGGGGCATCCCCCACTGATTATCAGCCCTCACCAATCGGGCTTTTACGGGCAGCAGGGTCCCCACTTAACTTCTTTGCTTTCGCTGAATTTTGAGATGGTGGTCCTACTGCCCACAAATAGTGGAATACATTCGAAATGAACTTTGTGTTCTCATTAACAATTGATCGTATTTAATAAGAGGAAAGAACAATACCGAAAGATAAGGGTGGTTGTTGTGATAAAAACAAAAGATGAAATTGATAAAATTGTAAAAGAAATACAAAAGAAAATAGATTTCTCTGGAGTAGTTTTAGTAAAAAAAGAAAAAGACTTAGTCTATAAAAAAGCTTTGGGTTACGCAAACCAAAGTGAATGTATAAACAATACGATACAAACAAGATTCGGCATTGTCTCAGGATGTAAAATTTTCACTGCAATTGGCATCTGTCAACTTGTTGAAAAAGGTTTTATTTCTTTTCATACAAAATTAAAAGATTGTCTAGAGATAAAATTTCCAAACTTTGATGAAGATATTACAATACATCAACTACTAACGCATAGTGCTGGTATACCAGATTATTTTGATGAAAGTATTATGGATAACTTCGAAGATCTTTGGAAACAAACACCTATGTATCTATTAAAGAGCTTAAAAGACTTTTTACCATTATTCCAAAACAGTAATATGATGTTTACACCTGGAAGTAAGTTTCACTACAACAATGCAGGTTTTATCATACTTGGATTAATAATAGAAGAACAGACGGGACTTGAATTTGCGGAGTATATAGAAAAAAACATTTTTAATCCGATTGGCATGAACGATTCTGGCTATTTTTCGTTAGATAGATTACCAAGACATACAGCTCTAGGATATATAAAGGACGAAACTAACCAAAATTGGAGAACAAACGCCTACTCTATACCAATAAAAGGAGGTGCTGATGGAGGTGCATATGTTACTGCATCAGACATGTTGAAATTTTGGGCGGCACTATTTAATAATAAAATTTTAGGAAAAGAATATACAAAGTTATTTTTAACTCCTCACCTTCAAGTAAATAATAAACAATCTTACGGCTATGGAATATGGATTGAAACACGAGAAAACAAGGTATTCAAATATCATGTAATGGGATATGATCCAGGCGTCAGTTTTCGCTCGGCTATATATCCAGAATTAGGAATAACTTTAGTTATTACGTCGAATAAAGGGGCAGGACCTGAAAAATTAATGACAGAAATAGAAAGAGCTTTTTAATTATATGGATTTAAAAGAAGAGATACGAAAATAATTTAAACGGGTTCATGATTATTTCTGTTTTGAAAAATATTTTAGTTAACGAGGAACCCTTTATTTATTAAATAAGGGTTTTTTGTAATTCTGTACAATTATATATAATTATATGGATTTTTAAATTAGAAAACATTACTATATAGTTGTAAATTTTTATTATTAATTCATATGAAAGGATGTGTTAACAATTTGTATATGATTAACGGTAGTGTGTTTATTATTTTAGGAGTTATTTGTTATTTAATTGTACGTGGAATATTAATTGGTACCAAAAATACAAAACATGTAATTTGGTGGAAAGAAATAATAAGTTTTTTATTTGTGATCTACATTTGTATGGTTGTTGCAGTAACTTTATTCCCTTTACCAATCGGTTTTCCTTTTAATATTGAAAATCTGAATCGCTCGGTCAATATAATACCATTTGCATCAATTATTAAAGACATCAATCAAATTGGTAGTGCTTATGATGGAGATACCCTATTTATGATTGGTCTAATTGTAAGAAATGTAGGCGGGAATATTTTATTATTAATGCCTTTAGGATTTTTAGCACCAATCCTATGGGATAAATATAAGAAATTCAAAAATACAATTTTATTAGGATTTTCTATATCAGCTAGTATTGAATTGCTACAATTAATTGAGTCTTTATTTAGTGGAGTGGGACGTATTACTGATATTGATGATGTGATCTGTAATGTTATAGGTTCTATTGTTGGATATTGTATTTATATTATCTTTTTAAAAGCTATTAATAAATTTAACATTCGAGTGTTGGGTAAAGCTAATTCTAAAGGTGTGGAATTAGTTGATAAATAGGAGTTTAAACGAGTTATTAAAGGCGTACGAGTAAAAAGTACGTCTTTTTATTTTTATAAATAATGCTTAAGGCTGATGAGAAATCACATTTTCCATCTTACACTTGAAAGTAGCTATGGTATTTCAAGTATGGTATTTCAAGTATGGTATTTCAAGTATGGAATGAAAAGAGGAGAATATAATCTTTAAAGATAAACAAGTTTATAGGAGGATTCTAAATGGATATTTTACTTGTTATTCTTATTATTGTTTTGATGCAAAGTAAAGAACGAAAAGTGAAAATAAACCGTATTTGGCTCATTCCGGCTTTGTTGTGTTTTGTAACAGTTCAATCCATTATTCATATGGGACAAATAACTTTGCTGCAAGGACTACTGTTTGTTGTAATGCTTGGAATTGGCTTATGTCTTGGGATTATACGGGGAAGAGCTTTAACATTTCGATTAGATAGTGAAACAGGTCATGTACTACGAAAAGGAAATTGGGTAAGTACAATAATCCTTCTTGTTATTTTAGGAGCAAAAATTATGATTAAACAAAGTATGTTTTCGGGTAGTACGCACCAGACATTAATGGTTGTAACAAATGCCTTTTTATGTATTACATTAGGCACTGTGATTAGTAGACGTTATTATATTTGGAAAAAATATAATGAATTAACACAAAAAGCGTAAATACATTTATCCCTTGTTTAACATTGCTAAGAACGGTAATACTAATTAACATTGAACTTTTACAACAAGGGATGATAATATGATATACATTTACACAGATTTTGGTGGAACACATACTACCTCACTAGCTGCAGCGTATCATTTAAATAAATTACCAACGGATCGCAAGTTAACGAAAGAAGAAATTTTGAATGTAGATTACTTTAATAAATTGAAAACAGAAGATATGGGAAAAATTATTTTTCATGGCATAGATGAACATGGTCATCCTGTATATACGATTGGATGCGGCGCATCAAAAGTGGTTGTACCAGCGATGAAGCATTTAGGAGAAATCTTGCAAAAACATTATCAAAGTCATGAAAAGATTATTTTTTCTAATACATCACCAACCGTACCTTTACCAATGACTTTCGGTGGGCTGTTTTCTAGAAGGTTCCATATCGATTTTATTGGCGTACCGTTACTCGTATGGGGAGCAAAAATTTGCTGTGATAATATACAAAGGCTTGTTAGTTATACAAAAGAAGCTGGCCGATTAACGAATGATTATGTTGTAATTTTAGATAATGAAACTTTTAAATAGTATATGATAAAAAGAAAATCGAGCAAATTCCTTGATTTTCTTTTTTATTTGTGAAATAGACAAGAAATAGTCACATTTAATATACATCTACTATAGCCAAAACAATAAAGTCCTGTTACTATTACAGGGATATTCTCTTTTCATAACATAAATATATAGAAAAATTAGAAAAGAGGAATTGAATTAAGGGAGGAACAACATGAAGCGTGTTGCTTGGATTACTGATAGTACAACTGCGAATTTTAAAACAGAAGGAGATAACTTTGTTATCCCAATCGAAGTTATTATTGATGGAATTTCGTACAAAGATTGTGAAGAAGGTGTACGTGAAAGGGTTTATAATGCGTTAAACGAAGGTAAAACAGTCACTACTTCACAACCTAATATTGGGGAAATGGTAGAGTTATTTACAAAATGCAAAGAAGAATATGAAGAAGGATTTGCAGTTGCTATTAGCGGAAAAGTAAGTGGAACCTATCAAAATATGAAGTTAGCTGCAGAAATGGCAGGTTTTCCATTAACGGTATTAGACAGTGAAACAACAAGTTATCCAATGGATGAACTAATTAGAAAAGCGAAATCGTTATACAATGATGGTATGACTTTACAAGATATACACAAAACATTAGTAGATGAAAAAAGAAGACCTTTTCATGTATTCCCAAAGAGTTTAAAAGGTCTATATGCAAGTGGCCGTGTAAAGGGCATGCAATTTTTACTTGGAAGTTTATTAAGTGTTAACTTAATATTAGAAGTAAAAGGTGGAGAGCTTTTACTTGAAAAGAAAGTTCGTAAAATCCAAAAATGTCGAGAATATATTAAAAATGAACTTGAAAAAGAATTACCAAAAGTACTTCATATGTTCCATGCTAATGATAAAGCTGGAGCGGAAGAATGGATTGCAGATATTAGACAAGCATTCCCTGAAATGGATTTCAAATTATATCCATTACCAATTTCATTTGCGGTTCATGCAGGTGAAGGAACAATAGCAATTAGTTATTAAAGAAAAACCCGTGAATAATTCACGGGTTTTTCTTTAATTAAAATTAAATTGGATCCCGGCATATCTCCAGCGAGCTTAGAAATCGATGGTTCCCCTTAACCTAGCAGTAATTGAAAGACTTGTACTATGGAATCTACAAAATATCCGTATTCTTTTCTTTGTACAAACTATAGGTATACTTTGCATTCTCGGATAAGATCTGATCCATGAAAGCTTTGAACATATACAAGACAATCCCCTTTGGATGCTATTTATTATTACTTCGGTCGTATCGGCTTATCTATCCATGAGCATTAGTACAAGGGAGGGTTTATTATTAGGTTTTATCTAAATTTGAAATAAAGTCGCGACGTTTTGCCCCTTTGAATCAGTTTATCTAAAAGGATGTTTTTATAGTGAAAAGAAGATCTGCACTGTAAGGCGAATTAAGGAACTGCTGGGTAGCAATAAAGTTTCTCCACTAAAGGGCCCATTTAATGAAATAAGGCTTATGAACAAAATGAATTTCTACCATTCGATTAAATCCCGAAAACTGAGGCTGTACGTAGGCACCATTTTATGGTTAATAAAATAATATCAGGTTGATAATGTTTCCACTTGAATAGATTTTGCTTTTCCACACTTAACATGTCTTTTTTTAGAGTACTAGTATCAGTATGTCCAAGTATGGGGAGGTACTGCAGATATTTTGAAGGTTTGCACCAGAACCTAAAATCTTTTCTTTTATCTTCATAAAATCAATTCTTGATAGGCATGTGATGGGACCCCAATAAGGTTGTTTAAAAGTCGGCTTGGAGATATTTTTAAATATGTTTAACATCCAAACTAAGCCAAGGTAATTAAAAATGAAAGTGTCCTATTAATATTAAAAAAACACCTAATCCCATTCTCTTGCTATATTTTTAGTTAACTCACTTGACTATAACGCAACGTCATAGTGCATAATTTTAACTATATTAAATAAGGAGTGAAAGAAATGAATATAAAATCATTACGGTCAGATAGAATATACCGAAAAATTTTACAAGCTCCAAAAGAGGAAAAGGTTGAGTTATACAGGAAAGAAATGTTGGCTCCGTTTATGGGGAAATGGGAAATTCAATATGTTCCTTTTAAAGCTGAGGAGCCAAATGGTTTTGATGTTATTACATTGAATAATATAATGAGCATTTCTCCTAATCAGATTACAAATGAGATTACACCAGAACTAGAATTGATTTCGTCAGATTCTTTTTGGTCTGAGTGTAAAGAAGCTGTTAGGAAAAGCCTTCATTTATTTAGAGAGTATGATGTGAACCTTCGTGTATCTGATTACGTATTCACGATTCTATTAGGGAATCCCAATAGTCCTTCATTAATGTTAAATGAAGGGTATAGTGGTGATGGAGGTATTCCTGGTTATATTTTGTGTACATTTTTGCCAAATGAATACACAATCCCTCGAATGAAAGCTGCTTTAGCACATGAATGTAATCATAATGTTCGATATCAATTTATTCAGTGGGACCATACTGTTACTTTAGGTGAATTAATTGTTAGTGAAGGTTTAGCAGAGAATTTTGCTACTTCTATTTTTGGGGAAGATCTACTCGGACCTTGGGTATCGAAAACAACTATGGAAATGCTTAATACACGTATCAAACCCGTGCTCAAGGATCAATTACAATTAACAGGATTTGATAAAATTGCACCGTATCTTTATGGTGATGAATTAGCAAAACTTCAAAACTATATACCAGTCGATATGCCTTATGCTGCTGGTTATGCCTGTGGATACTATTTAATTAAATACTATTTAGAAAAAACAGGTAAAAATATCTTTGAAGCCACAATAACTCCTGCCAATCAAATACTAGATGAAATAAAGGAATTTTGGGATGAAGAAACAATTTTTAACGGTTAAAGATATTGTGCAAATTACAGGCATAACAAAAAGAACCTTACAATACTATGATAAAATAAATTTATTAAAGCCAATTTACTTAACGGAAAATGGTTATCGACTCTATGATAAGAACAGTTTAGCAAGACTTCAAATGATACTATTTTTTAAAGAAATGGACTTTTCTCTAAAGGAAATTGCGGAAGTTTTGAAACTTACAAGAGAAGAACAGCTACAATTATTAAAAAAGCATAACCAAACTTTATTGTTAAAAAAACAACATTTAGAAACAGTTATTACTGCGGTGGATGAGTATGTATCAGGAAAGGATATCTACAATTTAAATATTTTTAATAATTCATCTATTTTGCCATTACAAGAACAATATGCTCATGAAGCGAAATTCATCTATGGAGAAACAGAAAAATACAAAGAATTTGAGGAGAAACTGAAAGAACTCTCTCCTAGTGAAAAAGCGGACTTATTTCACGAATTCGAACAAAAAATGGAAAGGGTGTTTAGAAAAATTGCTTCCTATATTAATCAATCACCTACTTCCGATGAAGTACAGCAATTAATTGTAGAGTGGAAAAGTTATCTCGAACAATCTATTGTATGTGATTCTGAAATGTTGACATGTATTGCAAATACGTATAAATTTGATAATCGATTTAAAAATTATATAAATCAATTTAGTAATGAAGACTTAGCTGAATTTTTATATGACGCTATTATACATTATATCAATCAAAAGAAGTATTAATGTCGTACTTTTATAATAGGGGTCACCTTACATAGCCATTAACTTAAGAACAGAATTAAAAAAGGCTTTCGTTTACCAAAATAAAAGCATTTAAAAAAGGAGTATTTTCTTATAAATGTGCATGATAAATAAGCCCTGGCTAGTTCTAAAAATTATACAGTTTTTTGCCCTCTTAATACAGTATACTCGTAAACAACACCTAAAATATTCTCATATGGGTGAGTTTTTCGTCCGTTTTAGCTAGAAATATGTCCATAAACTGTGTATATAAATCATGGAGGGTAGTTCAAAATCTAGAACCAGGATTTGTATCACAAATAAAGGATATTTTCGGGAAAAATTCACAAACTCCATTGTGAACTGTTTGTTATGTTAGAGTTTCTTTAAGTTCCTTTTATGAAAAACTGTATTTTACAAATACTACAAGTTCATTTAGGGCAAATAATAATGGAAAATCGCCGTTGTATAATCAATTTATTATGAGCATGCAAGGAGGCTTGTTAGGAGTGAAAATAAGCGAACTAGCACGATTGACCAATGTCAGCATACGATCCATCCGGCATTATGACAATAAAGGACTTCTAAACGCCGATAGGTTGGAGAACGATTACCGGGATTTCGACGAATCGGCCATAGAACGAGTCAAAGCGATTCAGTTATACTTGAAGCTTGGATTAACAGCAGATGAGATTAAAGTATTGTTCAAGAGCGAAGCGGCAAATCCTGACGAATATCAATATTGCGAAGAGATGCTGGAAACGTATGAAAAAAAGCTAAGTAATGTGAATTATCAAATCGAAGCACTTCATGGATTAAAGAGATTACTGGAGAGGCAAATCGCTTTAACGATTAGGAAAAAGAGAACTGTTTAATGTAGAAATGGTCCCGAGCATGATAAATTGCTCCGGGGCCATTTTTGTTTGTGTTGACATTGACACTAGTGTAATCCTTTATGATTTACTTAATTTCACCTGAAAGGGGTTTTTTCATTGAAAAGTAATAGCCAAAATGAGAAAAATGGTTCTGAAACTACAAACGCGGTTGGGAACCGAAAATCAGTAACAGTCATAGGGTTAGGGCCGATGGGTCAGGCGATGGCAGACGTTTTTCTGGAATACGGGTACTCGTTGACCGTGTGGAACCGGACTTCAAGTAAAGCAGACCAGCTTGTAGCAAAAGGAGCCATCAGGGTGTCCACGGTCAACGAGGCGTTAGCTGCTAACGAGTTGGTAATCCTTAGCCTTACAGATTACAATGTGATGTACTCTATTCTTGAACCCGTCTCTGAGAACTTATTCGGTAAGGTGCTCGTTAACTTGAGTTCGGATACTCCGGAGAAAGCTCGTAAGGCGGCTAAATGGTTGGAAGACCGTGGAGCCTGGCATATTACTGGAGGGGTGCAAGTTCCACCGTCAGGCATAGGTAAGTCGGAATCTTACACATACTATAGTGGTGATCGAGTGGCCTTCGAGGCTCACAGGGAGACCTTGAAAGTGTTAACAAGTACCGATTACCGGGGCGAGGACCCCGGATTAGCCATGCTATACTATCAGATACAGATGGATATATTCTGGACAGCAATGCTAAGTTACCTACATGCTCTTGCAATCGCTAACGCAAACGGCATTACGGCGGAGCAATTCCTACCATACGCTTCGGCGATGATGTCGTCACTCCCGAAATTCGTAGAGTTCTATACCCCGCGTCTCGACGAGGGGGAGCACCCTGGTGACGTGGACAGACTCGCAATGGGCTTGGCGAGCGTTGAGCACGTTGTTCATACTACCCAAGAAGCCGGCATCGACATCGCTTTGCCAGCAACTGTTTTGGAAGTCTTCAGGCGCGGCATGAAGACTGGTCATGCCAGTGATAGCTTCACCAGCCTCATTGAAACCTTCAAAAATTCCGATATTCGTTCATAACAAGAATTACGTGGAAACTGTTTCATTGTACATGTCTTATGAAAATAAATGTATCTTTGAAGCCGAGATGAAATCGGCAAAACGAATCTATACTCGTAGTAACTCCTTATATGTTCAAGGCGGTGTAGAAAACAAAACAATCGAGGTAAAATTTAAGCCACATTTTACTATTCAAATAGAGGTATTCCAGATATAGTAAATAAGAAAACACCTTACATACTATAAGGTGTTTTTACACCAAAGATGCCCATATGGGCGTCTTTGGTACCTCTTAACATGACTTGAATAGCGTTTATTTGAGGTCATTAGGTAGTAAGAGATGGATAGACTATCTTAAACGAAAAATGTTGATTAGTTCTTATTTATTATACATCATTATATATTGATTTAAACATTAAATATTGCATGTTTAAATCAATGCTCAGCAAATCCTAAGCAAATTTACAATTTTTAATGTCAACACTACAAACTTGACATGTTTATTAAGAAAGAGTGAGGATGAGAATTATAACACTTATCCGATATATTCAGGTGATATTAGAATTGGATTTATTTTTAAGGGGGATGTTTAATGAAACCGGAAATAATTATTAGAAATTTCTTTAAAGAAGTGCGTTCAGGGAGTAATCCGGATTTTTCAAATCGATATATGGCAGATAAAGTATTGGCACATCAAGTTATATCTGAAGAGGAACAAACAGTATACAGATCGCCAAAAGATTATGCTGAGCATGTAAGAGAGATGATAGGAATATATGGAAACTTTTCATTAGAAATTCAAGAATTATTAGTACAAGATAGTAAAGTATATGTACGCTGGAAGCAAGTAGGTACACACATAGGAGAAATAGATGGGTATGAACCTACAGGCCTCCCTATAATTCAAATAGCAAGTGCAGTGTATAGAATAGAAAACGGGAAAATTTCAGAGTATTGGATTCAAATTGATAGATCAGGAATTCAAAATCAATTAGAGTACAATAAGAATATTCAATAAATTATCTTTAAGAATAATAGAAAAAAGCATAAAAACAAGATTTTTAAAACGATTATTTTTGTTACATAAAGGATACAAATCAATGTACTTTTTTACTGAAAGATTCATTCAAATTAATAAAAGAGAGCATGTTTTAATAAATCTTTTAAAATATGCTCTCTTTTATTGTTTCTATGTGTACTGATATCAGTTTGGTGTAACATTATTATATAGTAACAAGAAATATAGGCATCTGTTTATGAACTAAAAAAATAGCAACAATGGTTCATAGGGTTTAAATTCGCTATACGCTAGCTAATAATGAAAATAATAGAATCAATTTGTAATGTGTATTTCGTTTTACACTGTAAATCATTCATATTGAGTGATAGAATTGCAGAAATATATAATAGAATATTCACACTAATGTTTATACAGCTACAATCTATTTACATATAAAATTATTAGGATTATATTGACAATGAAAGAAAAAACAATAGAAAGAATTGGGCTATGGCCAAAACCCATTTGCTAAAATGAATGGTTCTAATGTAAAAAGTATTGATTCCACTATAATTGGCGGAAGACCAATCGTTGGCTGGTATTATAAATGGGATGCTTCTGGACACCAACAAGGAACTTTTGAGTACCAAAAGACATCTATAAATGCACCATTTAATACAATGCGTACATCGATTTATATCCAATAATTTTGAAAGCGTTCGCACATATAGAATAGTAAAAAAGGTACTTCTAGGAGTACCTTTTTTTGATTTGAATCACGTTCATCTATATTTACAATCCTAATTTCACAGCAAGAATACTTCCCATAAAACAAAATCCTTAAACGTCTATAAAATTAATATGAACGCGTAGTACAAGTCCGCTACAGTTAAAGTACGTAACTTTACATATTTCAACTCAATGAAAAAGGAAGAAACTGCAGTACTTACGCCGCAGTTTTTAATTCATACATGAATTCACAGTTTTTAGATATATAGATATAAACGTACTACCTGCTACTCTTTTTTAAATTCAAGATTAAAAAAGGAGTAGCTAAACTTATATAAGCTTAGCTTAATGGGTATGTGGCGGAACTTTAAAATTAATTACATCTTTTTCATAGCATAAATAATTTTGTATAGGGAGATGAAAGGATTTTTTAAAATAATAAAGAAGTATGTATAAACAAATATATAAATGGTAGTGATTAGGATGAAAATCAGTAAGTTTGCAGAAGTAAATAATGTAAGTGTAGATACGATTAGACATTATATGGACCTCGGACTCGTTATTCCCGAGAAAAAAGGAAGTCACTATTTTTTTGACGAGTATTGTCAAAAGGATATAGAACTTATATTAGAGTACAAATGGCTAGGGTTTAGCTTGTATGAAATTAAAGAACTGTTTCTTTATAAAAATTTAGGGAAATCCTTAGGCTATGAAAAGGATAATTTTTATCAATCTTTATTTAAAGTAAAATATGAAAAGATTGAACAAGAAATAAAAACTTTAGAGGAACGAAAATGCAAATTAAAGGAAGCGTTACATAATTTATCTATAGAAACTGAAATTTCGAGTTCAATTTTAGGGATAGATTTAAAAGTACTTCATTTATTTAAATGTGTTAAGTGTAACGGAAATTTAATTCTTGAAGATGGCATTATTAATAAGAATCAAATTATTGAGGGAAAGTTAATTTGTAATTGTGGTGAAGAATACACGATTATTTCAGGGGTTTTAACAGCTGGTAACTCAGTGAAAGCGTATGAAAAGAAATCACTTGAAGATTCTATTTCGGATTATATTCATGAAACTGATACTGCTTTTTTGGAAAATGTTCAAAGAGGAGGAGAATGGGCGAAAAAGAAACTAATGCAATTAGATTTAAATGAAAAAATACTACTTGATTTAGGGTCTGGTATTGGGTTCTTTTTACGAAATATTTATGAAGAACTACCGGAAGAGTGTTTATATATTGCTGTTGATCGAGATTTGAATAAACTTTTACTTTTAAAAGATGTAATTGAGAGAAGAAATGTGAAAAGAAATATTGTATTTATCTGTGCCGATTTTCTAAACATACCTATTCAGAATTATTCTATTGATATTGTAATTGATCAATCAGGTACAAGTAATTATAGTTTTGAACATGAGGAGTTCTTATTGTGCGAATTAAATTCTCTTTTTAAACACAATAGTTATTTATTAAGTTCGTTTATTTTATTTAATAAATTTAGTATAAATAGCCAAATTGCACCTAGACTCAGAGAGAATTTTACATCTGTAAAAGTAACGAAAGAAATCCAAAGTTTACAGTTTCAATCGATTGATGAAAGTACTTCAAATTATTTGATACGAGGGGGAAAGTACGAGGATTTCTTTGTTCAAGGAGAAGAAATTTATACATATTCATTTTTCGGAAAAAGATGGGGTTAACCCCGTCATAAAAAGTCCGTTTTTATAACGGGACTATTTATGACGATTCCTATCTATACTTTTTACGATGAAAAGAAAAAGAGAATGTTAATCTAAATGTTTAGCACTCACTGGACAGTCTCTTGTCGGTGTATGTCTAGTAAGAGAAAAGATAGCCAAACCTAAAGATAATAAAACTAAAGATCCACCAACCCAGGCCATATTGGCGACATTATGTACTTGTTTTAAAGCTATACCTCCAACTGCAGAGCCGAGTGAAATTCCTATTTGTAGGGCTGAATTATTAAAACTTTGCTGTATATCTGACGTATCCGGGGCAGTTTGGATTAAATAACTTTGTTGAGGTGGTGCAAGCCCCCAACTCAATGCAGCCCAAACTATCATAACAGGAATAAATAGGATAATAGAAACTGCAGTAAACGGTAATATAAATAAGATTAGAGCAAATAGAGTAATAACTATCAAAATACTTTTTTGAGCGCCTATTTTATCTGATAATACACCGCCAAACGCACCGCCACTTACTGCAGCTATACCAAACACTAAATAAAATATGCTAATCCAATAAGGGCTTAGGTGAAACTTATTTTCTAAAAAAGGAGTAAAATAAGCATATAGAGTATAGTGTCCTGCTAACATAAACATGGTAGCTAGATGGGCAGATCCTAGTTTAAGACTACAAACGGCCTTTAATTGGATAGATAAAGGAGTTCGGTTTTCCTCTCCAGGTATTTTATCTAAAAATACTGAAATTAAGATAATAGACCCCAATGATAAAATAGCTATACATAAAAAAATAATTCTCCAGCCAAATGTGTTTGAAATTAATATGCCTAGTGGTACTCCTAGTACAAGTGAAGAGCTAATACCCATATAAATTAATCCTAATGCTTTTGCTCGATAAGCGGGATTAACAATTTTAGCTGCAATTGTTAGGGAAAGTACTACAACTAAAGCAGTACTCATAGCAGTTAAAATTCTTGCTATCATCATAAAAGTAAAGTTCGGACTAAAATAAGTAAGTAGATTACCAATTAGAAAAATGTAAAGTGAAATAATATATAATTTTTTTCTTTCCACTTTACTTGTGAAAATCAATAATACAGGACCTGCTATTGCATAAGTAAAGGCGAAAATTGTAATTAATTGACCAGCGGAACTTAATGAAACATTAAAATCTTTAGCGATGTCTGGCAATATTCCTCCAACGATAAGCTCTACAAGACCTACCGCTATCGTTGCTAAAGCTAATATAAATACTTTGAAATTCATTTTTTATATTCCCTTCTCTGCATTATTTACCGTAGAACAAAAAAACTCCTGACTACAAACGCTAAAAGACGCATTTTGTAGTCAGGAGTTGTTGGTTCCTGGTAGAGACCCCCAAGCCATATTCTTGGAGTTATACATGATTCTCATATGTAATTAATCAACGTAATAGAAGATACCATATTATTTTTTAGATTTCAATAAAAAATTTGCATTTGTACATGTGATCTTATTAATCATTTTATTTTTTATCGTTGTAGGAGGCACTAATATCTTCAGTTGATGTGCACGGGGTTAACCCCATCTTTTTTCATTTCTTTGTAGTAATTTTTAAACACAGTGTATTGATATTGGGTTAACCCGAGAATTTACACTTTATGTAATACAAAGAAAAGTGAGGGAAAAGTGATGGGAAGTTTACGATTACATATAGAAAATAAAAAAAGAAACCAAGAACTAAGAAATATTTGTTTATATTCAATTGCAAAAACAGTATCACTATTCGGTAGCTCAATTTATAGTTTTGCATTAGGATTGTATGTTTTACAAATAACCGGATCTGCGTTACATTTTGCGATTACGCTCATATTAGGAACGATTCCAATGATTGTTATGAATCCATTTGCTGGTGTCATTGCTGATAAGGTTGATAAAAAGAAACTCGTCGTTTGCATGGATGTACTAAGCGGGTGCTTATTAATAACTGTTTATATATTAAGCAACTATTATGGATTAAACTTATTCATTATTTATACTACTACCTTTCTTATGACAGTATTTACAACGTTTTTTGGAATAGGATTAGAGGCCGTAAAACCGAATATGGTTACTAAAGAACGGTTAATGAGTATTAATTCTATAAGTAAAATTATCGATTCTATATCTTTAATTTTAGGGCCTATGTTAGGGGGGATTGTTTTTGCAGTCTTTGATATTAAAATTTTTATAATTATAAATGGTATTTCATTTATCCTTTCGGCTATTTCCATATTGTTTATTAACTTTAAATTGTTTGAGCAAAACATAAATGAGGAATGTTCAATTAGAGAAATTAATTTTATTGAAGATATAAAGGAGGGATACTCTTACTTATTGGAGCGGAAAAGCTTAAAAAATACTTTTAGTATTTTAATTTCTCTTAATTTCTTTTTAGGCTTTGCTGTAACCGTTCCGTTGCCATACATTATTAACACAGTTCTCAATCTTAATTCTAAGCAATTTGGTATGATTCAAGGGACTTTTCCGATAGGTATGATAGTTGGTGCAATATTAGTAAAAAAGATAACTGATTGTTTTTCTTATTCTTATCTATTGAAAAAAATAAGTTTTATGTTGGCAATTTTTATGATAGTTTCAGGAATACCTGTTTTATTTAAACCTATTGTAGTAAATAATTTGGTATATGTTACTACGTATTGCATGATTATGTTCTTTTTAGGATTTATGATAGCACAAATTGATATTCCTTTAATGTATTTCATGCAAAATGAGATTCCTGAAGAATATAGAGGAAGAGTTCTTAGTATTGGATTAAGCTTAGGTAAAATAATGCAGCCAATAGCACTTGCAATATCAGGACTATTATTAAATTTCATTCCAGCCTACACGCTTCCTATTGCAGGGGGGATTGTATTTTTTATTTTGAATAAAATTTTAGCAAATAAGTTAAATTTAGAAATTCATTCAAAAGATTATAGTGTTTAACGTAACTTAAAAAGCGCAGGATTCTAATCCTGCGCTTTTCTATCGTAATTCAGCTGTTTTTCTAATAACGATCTTATCAATTTCATCTTCTTCATCACCAATAAATAATCCTCGTTCTTTTAAATATGCTTCAAAATATAAATCTGCTTCAGCGCGTTCGTCATATGGCTTTACAGAGAGAACGAAACCTAATTTGTTTTGTTCTTCTAAATGAGAAGTGGAGATGTAAGCCGGTACATTATGGCGTAAAAAGAGTTCTTTAACCGGAATAATCATATCTTTCATTAATTTCGTTAGCATACCCATTTCAAACTCGAAATTAAAGCGATCTATACTAGATAAATCAGCGAATACTACACCGATAAAACCTGTATTAAATACTTCTTGATATTCTACATCTTCGTCATGGCCGCCGTAAAAATTCTTTTCGATTAAATAATTGACAAAATAAGCAACGCCATCACTTTGTTCAAATGGTTTCGTTGAAAGGACAAAGCCAATTTTCTTTTGTTTATGTAAATACACACATGACATGTATGCTGAAATGTTATGTTCTTTAAATAAAGCACTTGTTGCTCCAGAGAGACCATCTAATACGTGATGAACAATTTGAAGTTTTTTACGAGCGAAATAATAGGATTTCTTTTGTAACTCCAATGTATCAATAAAGACAGAGCCGATAAAGCCTGTATTTGAAATAATAGGTGCTTGCTTTTTTCTTCCTCTGCGCTTTAATGGAGCCATTGTTAAAATCATCCCTTCATGTACGTTTAAAATAAAAAGAACGTTTGTTCGTATATTTATATTTTACTATTAAAACGCTATAAAGTAAAGGGTTTTTGACGAAAAAAACAACAAAAAAGACACCTGTAAAGGGTGCCTTAAACGCTGTAGGGAAGAGGGTTCATCCCTACAATTTATATTATGATACAGAAACAATCTCTTCTGTATCTTCTACATCTAAATGACAGTCCATAGTACGAACATCTTGATCTTCATGACTTCCGAAATAAATAGTAATTTTCATATGTATCGCTCCTTTATTCTAGGAATACCTAAAATAATTACTAGTAATGTTAATATTTATTATATACCACTTTTTTCATTCCGACAACGTTATATCATTTTTAATTCTTTCAGAGCGTATAGAGTGATTTATAGAGATATTTTTATAGAAATAGTTACATTTCGTATATGTTATATTTAATACTGAACGATTTGAATACGAATTTTTATGAAAGGAGAAAAAAGAATGAATTATAAACAGTTATTAATAGATAACTTCACATATAAAATGTCATATATTGCGCGTCATGTACATGGAATGAATGTAAAAGAAACGAAGGACTACATTGCTGTAGATTGTGGTTTACCTGCAGATACATTTAATATCATTACTTTACTAAACAATGATGTAACGGAAGACATTGAGAAATTATATAAAGTGATAAACAACTATAATAAAAAGAAGTTTCCAATGTGTGTTTGGTTTTGGGATAATAGCTATGAACAGGCTATAAAAAACGAATTAATAAAACTTGGCTTAAAAGAAGCAGAACAAAATATTGGGATGGTAGCAGACTTAAAGACAATTCAACCAACAATAAAAATGCCAGAAGGTTTTACGATACAAAGAGCATCTTCGTTAGGACAAATTAAAAAGTTTGGGGAAACGTTAGCTAATCTATTTGGTACATCAGAGGAAGGTATACATGTGCAAACATTTTATAATGAAACTGCTTCTTTCGATTTATGGAATAGTGAAAATATGAAACTATATTTAGGGATTTTTAAAGATGAAGTCGTATCTGTTGGTTCATTAGTATGTACAAAAGATAGTATTGGTATTTATGATATAGCAACTAAAGAAAAAATGCGAGGGCAAGGATTTGGCTCCACTATGTTTAATTACTTGCTGCAAGAAGCAAAACAATTGAAAGTTTCTCAATGCGTATTACAAGCTTCACCTGATGGGATTAATATTTATAAAAAGGCTGGTTTTCAATCTGTTGGACAAATGACTGTATTTGAAAATCGACATTTAATTGAATAAATTATTCGATCCAAATTGCTTTCATGTAGGAGTTAATACATCATTATGAAAAAGATATATATCATTACAATCATTTGCACCATTATATTACTAGGTACTTTCGTTTTACATAAAGTAGATGAACGTAAGTACACGAAAGCTATTAATCAAGCAAATCATATAAAAAACATTGCACATAGAGGCGCTTCTGCGTATGCGCCGGAACATACAATAGCAGCGTATAAATTAGGACAACAATTAAAAGGAGATTATATAGAAATTGATCTTCAAATGACAAAAGACGGACATTTAGTAGCTATGCATGATGAAACAGTAAACCGCACTACAAATGGTACGGGTCTAGTTAAGGAACATACATTAGAAGAAATAAAGAAACTTAATGCAGGTTCTTTTTTCAATGAAAAGCATCCAAGTTTAGCAAAGAAAGACTTTGAAGATGCTAAAGTCCCAACACTAGAAGAAATTATTGAAACGTTCGGGAATGGTGCAAACTATTATATTGAAACAAAATCACCAGATGAATACGCTGGTATGGAAGAGAAGCTATTAGAAATTATACAGCACTACGAAATAAGTGATAACGTTATTATTCAATCATTTAGTGAAGAAAGTCTGCAAAAAATTCATAGTTTAGATGTTACTTTACCGCTAGTACAATTACTACCTTACAAAAAGTCAGTTCAATTAACTGAATTAGAGATAAAAAAGTATAAAACATACTGCATCGGTCTTGGGATGAACTATAAATATATTGATTCCGCTTATGTAAAGAGAATAAAGAAACACGGATTAGAAGTTCATCCATTTACTGTAGATAATGAAAAAGATATGAAAAAGTTACTTTTATGGGGCGTTGATGGGATGTTTACGAATTACCCGGATCGTTTACATTCGTTATTACAATCTTAAACTATAATGGTGTAATTATCACTGAACCAATAAAACAAGTACCCACAAGTATACAAAGATGGTTTTTGGTCCAAATGGTAACATCATTGAATGCATAAAGCCGATATTGAAATGAAATTTGAAAAAGAATCCAATACTGTTATTGGATTCTTCTTATTTAGCGCTAAGTGACTAACTTAAAGCAATACGATCTTGAATTTATAAATAAAATATTACATTGAGTATGATTTTTCATAATAATCATCAGAAAGTAACGAAAATGTAATGAAGTTTAACTACGCTTTTTATATTTTTTTGATACACTGGCTACGAGGGGGATACCAATTAAGGTGGGTAAAAACCAAAACCATATTGGCGGAAGTAAATTTATAATGGGAATATGGATGCCGACATTTACTAAAAGTGCGGTGACTGCACCTATATAAGAACCTAACATACCTCTAATGTGGTGATGGAGCCAATTTTTCCAACGTTTTTTTCGTGCAAGGTATCCATAAATCGCAAATGAATAAGAGAAGATTGCTACATAAAATAAATATGCGATTTTATCCCAGTTTATAATGGATAATATAATGGCAGTAACGGTGATAACGACATAGGATGCGTGATATATTTCACCCCATTCCGTATGTTTACCTTTCTTCTTTTGAGCAACCATCGCTATTATCCCAGTTATTAAACATATCGTTCCAAATAATATGTGGATGGTTAAAAGAATGTTGAAAATGCTCATCATAATTCCTCCCTTTTTATTTTTATAGTATTGCAGCATAGGAGAAAAGTTGAAACATATTGTTTATTCACTTTAATATATTGAAGTAAAGGTACTTCAAGAACAAGTTTAAACGGACAAATTTTTCTTGAGTTTAGTGAGACACGTATTACGTGAAATGAAGGAGAGACTTCCATGTTTACATCTATTACATATTTACAATCGGGCAATGACAAGCAACAAAAAATATATGATGTTTTGAATAGCCTAAACATAATGGAGGATTTAGCTTTATATAATCCCGTTCTTTGCGGGACAATCCCGATAAGAATTGATACTCCTCAATCTGACTTAGATATTGTAATGGAAGTATATAACTTTGATGTTTTTGAGCAAGAAATGAGATCTTTATATGGTTCTTATAGAGGGTTCGACATAAAAAAGAAAAAAATGAAAGGTACTGAATCGATAAAGGTGAATTTTGAATTCGAAGGTTTTGAATTTGAATTATTTGCTCAACCTAAGCCAGTGCGTAATCAAAATGCATATAGACATATGATAGTGGAGCACATGTTATTAATGCAGCATCCTTATATAAGGGAAGAAGTTATTCACTTAAAGGAACAAGGTTTAAAAACAGAACCTGCTTTTGCTCAAGTATTAAATATTGACGGAGATCCTTATGAAGAACTTATTTTATTAGGGCAGGAAATGAAATTGTGGTAAATAAAATACGTAAAAAAATCCTCCAAAAACAAAAGAGGATTTTTTTATGCCGTTAACTTCCGAATTAATTCACTGAGCAATTTAATTCCGTTAGTCATTTGTTCTGGAGAAGCATATCCATATGATAAACGAATGTACTGATCTGATTCTTCTTCATAAATACGTCCTGGATTTAAAAGAATTCCTTTTGATAGCGCTTCTGAAAATAGTTTTTTCATCGGAATGTTAGGTACAACCTTTAGCCATATGAAAAATCCACCATTAGGAATATCCCACGTTGCGATATCTGTACAATACTTATGTACAGCTTGTACCATTATTTTTCTTCGTCCTTTTAAGTGAATTCTTACGTTTGCTACATGTGC
This sequence comes from Bacillus sp. 22475, assembly GCF_052044835.1. NCBI lineage: Bacteria > Bacillati > Bacillota > Bacilli > Caryophanales > Bacillaceae > Bacillus > Bacillus sp. 22475. Next base: position 35,154 of record NZ_JBQENW010000003.1, read on the forward strand.
TTCATAAAAACCTTCATTTATCCATTCAGCAGCTACTCTTTGAGATAAAGAGCTGGATCCATAATCTGTTTGCATTTTTATATCTGACAATCTATCAATAACAGGTTCTGGTCCGATGATCCAACCAATTCTAAGTCCTGGACTAAGTGTTTTAGAGAGACTACCAATATATAATACATGTCCATGTTTATCCATCGTTTTTAAAGGAACTGGGGGAGGTTCATCAATCCATAACTCACGATAAATATCATCCTCGATGATAGGTAACTGCTCTTTTTCACATACTTTTAATATTTCTTTTCTTCGCTCTTTGGACATCAATATCCCCGTTGGATTTTGAAAACAAGGAATTGTATATAAAATATTTTTCTTTTGACTATATTTAATTCGTTTTAATAAGTCGTTAGGTAAAATACCGTGATGATCCATTGGTATACCGGACAAATTTATATTTGCTGATTGAAAGACGTGAAGTGAATATAAGTAAGAAGGTTGTTCAAGTAAAACAGTTGATTTTCTATGCAAGAGACCAATTGATATTAATTGTAATGCTTGTAGTGCACCAGAGACGATTAATATAGAACCCGGCGATGCTTGTATTCCAAATGATTTTACGTATTTGCTTATTGCTTCACGTAACGGATAAAAACCTTTTTGTTCTTCGTATCCGAAATAATCTAATTCCTCACTGACGTTTTTCATTATAGATTGCATAGTTTCGAGCGGGAAAAGATGAGGTGCAAGTTCACCTTTACTAAGATGGATAAGTGTTTTATTTGCTTCTGCTTCATTTATTTCTCACACCATTAACTTGCTTGGTTTATGAATACCGGCCTTTACATATTCACTCCAATCAGGAGGGGGATTAGTCGCTAATAATGACCATGTATTATTTGTTACAATTGTTCCTGCTCCGATTTGTCCTTGAATTAAACCATCTGCCATAAGTTCATCTAGCGCAGTTATTATAGTACTTCGATTTACATGAAATAATTTTGCTAACTGCCGCTGACTAGGGATTTTACTTCCAATTGGCCATTCTCCGTTTTCAATTTTTTCTTTCATATAGTCTATTATCTGCCGATATTTGGGCACTTTTTTATCGGTTGTCATATAAAAAACTCCTTCGTTAATTTAAAAGATTCAAAGTGGTTGGTTTTTCCGATAAATAACTGGTTGAAGACATTGTATCAACTATTAAATATGATGAAAAGAAATAATTGGTAATTTAAAAATGGTTGGTTTATTAAGGAGGGAGAGAAAACATGCATAATAAAAAATGGGATTTACGCATTATATGTGCTCATGCTTTTACAATTCTTATATGGGGAACTGCTTTTCCAGCAATTCGTCTGGGGCTTGAATCTTATACGCCTGAACACCTTACTTTACTACGCTTATTAATCGCCTCATTTATACTTTTGTTATTTTCATTTATATACAAACTACGATTACCGGATTTAAAGGATATCCCAGCAATTTTTATATTTGGTGCTTTAGGGTTTACTATTTATCACATCGCATTAAATTACGGCGAAAAAACAGTCAATGCTGGATCTGCAAGTTTAATAATTTCAGTCACTCCAATAGTGACGGCAATTTTTGCTTCTGTTTTTTTGAATGAAAAAATGAAATTAAATGGCTGGATCGGTGGTGTAATGAGTTTTGCAGGAATTGCCTTAATTTCATTTAGCCAAGGCGACGCTATTCAATTAAATAGCGGGGGATTATTTATATTATTAGCGGCGATTTCAGAAAGTCTATTTTTCGTTTTCCAAACATCTTACTTAAAAAAATACGGTTTCTTACCATTTACCATATATACAATTTTGTCTAGTACTGTATGTATGCTTATTTTCTTACCCGGAGTTTATCAAGAAATATTAGCAGCTCCTCTTGAAGTTAACTTGAGTGTTATATATTTAGGTGTCTTTCCAACAGTACTCCCGTATATTGCATTGGCCTATATTATATCTCGTGCTGGTGCTTCTGAAGCAACAAGTTCTCTATATTTAACGCCAATAATTGCGTGTTTCATTGCTTGGATATGGTTAGGAGAAGTGCCAACTTTAGTTTCAATAATTGGCGGCGGAATTACTATACTTGGAATTGTGATTGCTCATATACCAGTATTAAGAAAAGAAAAACATAGGAATTTAGTAAATAATCAATCCGTATAATGTAATTCAATAATGATTTTATGATACTTTTTTATATAGTTTCTTTCTTATGTTGATAAATATAATATTTTGTATTTCAGTTAAATATTGTATGTTACATTTTATGTAGTAAGCATTTTAAAAGGAGCTGACAACATAATGAATGGAAAAAGAAAAATTTTCACATGTATTTCTATTGTAGGAATCGGACTAGCTAGTTTTTCTAATTCTAGTTTCGCAGCAAGTGTAACGGACAATTCAGTACAAAATTCTATTCCTGTAGTTAATCAACAAGTAGCTGCTGCAAAGGAGATGAAACCATTTCCCCAGCAAGTTAATTATGCAGGTGTTATAAAACCGAATCATGTTACACAGGAAAGTTTAAATGCTTCTGTAAGAAGTTACTACGATAATTGGAAAAAGAAATATTTGAAAAATGATTTATCTTCTTTACCTGGTGGTTATTATGTAAAAGGAGAGATTACAGGTGATGCTGATGGGTTTAAGCCACTTGGAACTTCAGAAGGTCAAGGGTATGGGATGATAATTACAGTATTAATGGCTGGTTATGATTCGAATGCTCAAAAAATCTATGACGGTTTATTTAAAACAGCAAGAACTTTTAAAAGTTCTCAAAATCCTAATTTAATGGGATGGGTTGTCGCAGATAGTAAAAAAGCACAAGGTCATTTTGATTCTGCTACTGATGGAGATTTAGATATTGCGTATTCTCTTCTTCTTGCTCATAAGCAGTGGGGATCTAATGGAACAGTTAATTATTTGAAAGAAGCACAAGACATGATTACAAAAGGTATTAAAGCTAGTAATGTTACAAATAATAACCGACTAAATTTAGGAGATTGGGATTCTAAAAGTTCACTTGATACGAGACCATCTGATTGGATGATGTCACACCTTAGAGCATTTTATGAATTTACAGGTGATAAAACTTGGCTTACTGTTATTAATAATTTGTACGATGTTTATACGCAATTTAGTAATAAGTACTCTCCAAATACAGGACTTATTTCAGATTTCGTTGTAAAAAACCCACCACAACCCGCACCTAAAGACTTCTTAGATGAGTCAGAATATACAAATGCATATTATTACAATGCTAGTCGGGTACCATTGAGAATTGTAATGGACTATGCGATGTACGGTGAGAAGCGAAGTAAAGTCATCTCTGATAAAGTTTCTTCATGGATTCAAAATAAAACGAATGGAAATCCTTCAAAAATTGTGGATGGTTATCAATTAAACGGATCAAATATTGGTAGTTATTCAACTGCTGTATTTGTTTCACCATTTATTGCTGCAAGTATAACAAGTAGTAATAATCAAAAGTGGGTAAATAGTGGATGGGATTGGATGAAGAATAAGAGAGAAAGTTATTTTAGTGATAGTTATAATTTATTAACTATGTTATTTATTACAGGAAATTGGTGGAAACCTGTATCTGATGATAAAAAAACACAAAATCAAATAAAAGATGTAATTTATGAAGGATACGATAATTAATTAAATTTGAGAATGGTTACTTAAAAAAGGAATTAGCATACGCTAGTTCCTTTTTAATATTTTGTAAAACATTATCCATTCTAAAATTCGCATAGATATACTTGCTTTTTTCATATACATAGTTATTGATGACTCTATGTTTTTATGAGGGGAGAGTATTTCTTGGAAAAAGTATTATTTTTCGGAGACCCAGGTATTGATGACTCATTTGCTATTATGTATGGTTTACTGCATCCCGAAATTGAAATTGTCGGTATTGTAACTGGATACGGAAATGTTGAGCATATACATGCTGCACATAATGCAGCGTATATTTTACAGTTAGCAAATAGACAAGACATTCCGGTAATTAGTGGTGCAACAAAACCACTTACAGAAGAAATTACTACGTACTACCCTGAAATTCACGGGTCAGAAGGATTAGGGCCCATCCATGTTCCAGAAAGCGTATTATCTATCCCGATATACAACTTTGGTAGTATTGCTTCGATTCTTATAAAGTATGGAAAAGATTTAACGATTGTCGATGTAGGAAGATCTACCTCGTTAGCAATTGCTTTTAATTTATGGAATGATTTAATGCTAAATGTAAAAGGAATCTATTTCATGGGTGGTGTTTTTTTAGAAGTAGGAAACGTTACGCCATTAGCAGAGGCAAACGTGTATGGAGATCCTATAGCAAGTAAAATTGTTTTTCAGCAAGCAAAGAATTTATTGATATTCCCTTTAAATGTAACAAACAAAGCAGTTTTAACACCAAATGTCTTTAATTACATCCAAGCTAATACAAAGAATTCATTTCATATGATAATGAAACCAATGTATGATTACTATTTATCTGCATACCAAAAACTTAATCCATCTATCGAAGGACCTTTGCTACACGATGTGGTTGCTATAAGTGGATTAGTAAATCCAAATTTTTTTGAATTTGTGCATCGTACAGTGAATGTAGATACATACGGAGATACGAAAGGACAAACATTTGCTGATTTTCGCCCTAACTCTATATCTGAAGGAGCCCGTATAGCTTTAGAAATAGATGCAGAAAAATTCATTCAAGATTTTATAAAAATTATGTTATAAGTTGCTGTCGAAAAAGGGAATTATTTCAATGCGTTGAATATAAAAATACATCCTCTATATAAAGGAGCTTACAATATTGAATGTCCAGTTAAAGGTTGTTACGAGAGACAATTGGGAAGATGCATTAAAGTTACAAGTTAAAGAAGATCAAAGAAAATTTGTCCCCGCCGTAGCAGTTTCACTTGCTAAAGTATATATAAAACCAGATGGTGACAATGTAGAGTACATACCATTCGCTATATACGATGGTGACCTTATGGTTGGTTTTGTTATGCATGCTGTTGTAAGAGAGACATCGGATATGTATTGGATTAACGGATTTATTATTGATCAATCGCAGCAAGGTAATGGTTATGGAAAAGCAGCATTACAAGAAAGCATTTATTTGATCAAAAATACATGTAAGGCGTGTAAAGAAATTAGATTAACCGTACATAAAGATAATGTCTCTGCGAAGAAACTATATGAACGTTACGGTTTTCAATCATTAGGACATGATTATGATGGTGAGCAAGTGTATCGTTTATTTGTTTAACTATTATGAAGTAAAGTCGTGAAATTTGAACTAGTATAGATTGAATGACTAGGAGGAATATCAATTGAAAAGTAAATTCCATCATATTGTACGAGCAGTCGTGATAAAAGATGAAAAATTATTAGTTGCTGAATATATTGGCCATCATTATTTCTTGCCAGGGGGTCATGTTGAAATTGGTGAATCAGCAGAGAACGCATTAATAAGGGAGTTAAGAGAAGAACTTGGAGTAAACTGTAGTATACAACAATTTTTAGGAGTCATAGAAAATCAATGGCAAGATAAAGAAGTGCTTCATCATGAAATTAATCACATTTTTGAAGTAGAGTCACAAGGTTTACATACAGATTTAACACCACACTCTAGCGAGTCTCATTTAGCATTTCATTGGATAGATTACAGTAAAGAATCTTTAAATACTCATAAAATCATGCCAACGCCTTCAGTTAAAGAATTACTAGAAAGAAAATTAAGTGATGAACTACTAAATTGTTGGATAAGTAATTTTTAAATCACTCTATTTATAGTAAATACGTCCATCGAAAGGATATAAAGAAAATAGGCTAATAAACAAGGTACATCACCTAGTGTAAGTTCATATTTTGTTGATGTACGCATTTAGTCTATAGTCTTGTTTCTATTTTGTTTACAAAAATATATAAACTTTAACGTTTGGGCGGAATTTATATTTATAAATGGAGGGGTTCGTAATGAATCAGTTTCAACATGAATTACAAACATTAAACCTTAATGATTATCAAACTGGTAATGTTGTGTATTGGGATCAACAACAAAGTCAATATCCATATTATTACATCCAAGGCGATGCACGTCGTTGTGGCGGATGCGGAGGTTGTGGTGGACGCTGTGGCGGTTGCGGCGGCGGCAGATGTGGTGGTTGCGTAGGTTGTGCCGGATGTTTTGGTTGCTTTAATTGCTGGAACTGGTGGATTATTTAAATATAGTACATCATTAATATTTTATATGAAAGAAAGGTGTAAATACTGTTTATACTTTTCTTTCATGCTGTAATTTTGTATTAGGGTTAAGGAGGATTTATTTGTATACATACGAAAAGTTGATTTCTTGGGTAGAGAATATAAAAGAAAAAAATCATAGTTCTGCTACAGCACTATGTATTATAAAGGATAACAAAATTGTACTAGAGCATTATAATGGATATCACTCAAATACATTTAATAGTAAAGAGGTAACAGCATCTTCGCAGTTTAATGTTGCTTCTGCGAGAAAAAGTTATTTAGGATTAATGATAGCGTATGCCCTTTACGAGGGGAAAATAAACTCTATTGATGATGAAGCGATAAAGTATTTTAAAGACTTCGATCCTGTATTACTTGGTAAAACAACGCTAAGACATTTAGTAACCCATTCGCATGGTTTAGGTGAAACGAATGACGGAACAATTTTTCGTGAATTTGAACCTGGACAAGCATGGGCGTATAGAGATATTAATGTAAGAATGATGACACGTCTTATTTATCAGCTATATAGTAAAAGTTTTCCTGAATTATTAAAAGAGCGTGTGTTTAAACCTGCTAATTTTCAAGAAACAGGTTGGAGAATTCAGCAAGATGAAAATTTGGTTAAAGTTATTAACAATCCAAATGAAGACGCGATTAGTGAAATTGGTACAGTAGATGACGGTACTGAAAAAAATCTGTTTGTCTCAGCTAGAGAATTTGCACAGTGGGGCAATCTGCATTTAAACCATGGCAAGATACATGATAAACAAATTGTTCCACAAGAAGTTATAAAAATTGCTACAAGTTTGCAGAGTCCAACATATATAAACAAAGATCTACCGCAAAATGGCTTGTTTTGGTTCGTTCAAAATAAACCTTCAAGATTAAGTGAACTTGGTGAACGAGTTCCGAAAGGGTCGTATCAAATATTAGGGATTACTGGACCGACCATTTTAGTAATACCTGAATATAATGTAGTTGTTGCAAAAATGTATAATAAAAGATTTAACTACGGCGGTGATAATTATTTATATTATTTACGTGAATTTAGCAATTTAGTCGCTGATACATTTAGTAGCAGTAATAGGGAATAATTACTCCTATAACAAAAAGGAGTGATCTAAAGTGAAAGAAAACGGGAAAAAAAATAAAAAACAAAATATAAAAGGTGTAAATACAGAACAAAATGCGATTTTTAGCGATCCTAAAGATGCAGCTAATATGCAAACGGTACCGCAACCGAAGGATTTTGATGAAATTGAATACTAATTTTTCGTTTATCCGACTATATGATGAATGAAAAATACATCTTAAGTCCCATCACATGACAGAAATCTTTTGGTATCCTATATACATAAGCATTTGAAAATGGCTTATCTTAACAAAGCTTTCTTTAGAAACATCTGATATAACCTGCAAAAGACACTTCTTTATGAAGTGTCTTTTTGTGTATATGAACTTAATTACCATTTTCCGTACAGTATCTTGCAATTTACGATGGATATACTAACTGTGAAAATTCATGTCAAGATAAAAGAAGGGGACAGTTAGTATGAAACAAACTTCTATAAATCCGTTACTAATTGTTCTAGGTACAATCATTGTTCAAATTGGACTTGGAACAATTTATACATGGAGTTTATTTAATCAACCCCTTGTAAGTAAGTTTGGATGGAATCTTAATTCAGTAGCGATAACTTTCTCCATAACAAGTTTTTCTTTATCATTCTCAACCTTATTTGCAGCAAAGTTGCAGAAAAAATTAGGACTTCGGAAACTTATTGCTACTGCAGGAATTGTTTTAGGACTCGGCTTAATACTTAGTTCACAAGTTTCTTCCTTACCACTATTATATTTATTAGCTGGTGTCGTTGTTGGTTATGCGGATGGAACAGCTTATATTACATCACTATCTAATTTAATTAAATGGTTTCCAAATCGGAAAGGGCTTATTTCAGGTATATCTGTATCAGCTTATGGAATGGGCAGCTTAATCTTTAGATATATAAACGGAAATCTTATCGATAATCTTGGTGTATCACAAACATTCTTATATTGGGGCATTATCGTGTTACTTTTAGTATTAATCGGATCGTTCTTCTTACGTGAGGCAATTGTAAGTAATGCTGTAACTGAAACATTACACAATGATTATACTCCGCGTGAAATGATGCGAACGAAACAAGTATATCTGCTATTTTTTATGTTATTCACCTCGTGTATGGGTGGTTTGTATTTAATCAGTATGGTAAAAGATATCGGTGTACAACTCGTTGGACTTAGCGCGGCAACCGCTGCAAACGCCGTTGCTATGATTGCGATCTTTAATACAGTAGGTAGAATCATTCTTGGGACGTTATCAGATAAAATCGGCCGAATGAAAATTGTCTCTGCAACGTTTATTATTATAGGTTTGTCAGTCTTTACTTTAAGTTTTATTCCGCTAAATTATGGAATCTATTTTGCTTGTGTAGCAAGTGTCGCCTTTTGCTTCGGCGGTAATATAACTATATTCCCAGCTATTGTCGGAGATTTTTTTGGGTTAAAAAACCATAGTACAAATTACGGGATTGTCTACCAAGGTTTCGGATTTGGTGCGCTTGCAGGATCATTTATTGGAGCGATACTCGGGGGATTTCAACCAACTTTCATTATAATCGGTGTTTTAAGTGTTATTTCCTTCATTATTTCAATATTAATCCGTCCACCAAATGCAGAGAAGACAAAGGAACTAAAACATCTACATCGGAAAGTGGCGTAATACTAAAAAGAGTCCTAATATAGGGCTCTTTTTAGTACAAAACATTTTTTGTGTAGAGAGAATAGAGTTATTTAATTTAAAATGAAATGAGTAGCAGATACTTAGAATATTCATATTGTTTTATAAAGGAACTAACATGTTGCTAAAAACATTTAGAAAATTACAGTTAACCAACTTTGTGATGGAACGCGTACTTCATTCATAGACCATTATTTTCTTATAAGTTTACAATGAAAGTAGTTGGCTTTTATTGATTACAACCATAATTTCTTCTGTTGTGGCATTCGCTACAACAAATATTGATGACATTTTTATACTGTTTGTTTTATTTTCACAAGTAAGAACAGAAGTAATCAGGAAAGAAGGTAGAGTTGTCCGCGAAAAAGCTACGAGAAAAAAACTTTATATTGTTATTGGGCAATATGTGGGGTTTAGTATGATTATTTTTCTAAGTATCATTGGGTCTTTAAGCTCTTTTTTCATTCCTGTTTCGTGGATTGGGTTATTAGGATTAGTGCCAATTTATATGGGGGTTAAAGGACTATTGTCACTTCGTTCTTATAAAAGTAATGAAGTTATCGATAACGTTACTGTTTCATTATTTAAAGTAGCTTCAATTACATTAGCTAATGGAGCTGACAATATTTCGATTTATATACCAATGTTTGCTAGTCAAACTCTTGAAACAAATATCGTTACATTAGTTATCTTTTTTTCCATGATAGCGATATGGTGTTTTATTAGCTACAAATTGATAAAAGCTCCTATACTAGCTAAAGTACTTGAGGAAAACTGTCATATTATTGTTCCAATTGTTCTAATTGGTTTAGGAATGTTCATTCTTTTTCGTAGTGGTACAATTGGACTATTCTCCTAAGGTGTTGAAATAACGGAAGTTTTCATAAAAAAGAATTGAACAATTTTAATATTTTTTGAGCAATTACATTCATTGAGATTAATTAGATTCTACACAACGTATATAAGTCTTATTACAGATGAAATGTAGTAGGGCTTTTTTTATTTTAGTGAAATGAAACAATTGTATTAGTGATCTACGACTATTATTTAAACAGGACATTAGAATTATGAAGTTGAATAGCTACCGTAAAAGGAGTGTGATACTTAAAATGAAAATGGTACAGCAGTGGGTACAAGAAGATAGTGATTACATAAGAGAGAAAGTAATTGAATATAATCAAAAATATCTCGCAGATGAAGAAAAAACACCTTCAGAAAAGGTTAGTTTCATAGTAAGAGATGAAAAAGAAGAAATCGTAGGCGGGGTAACAGCGATAACTTTTTGGCACCATATACACGTTGACTTTCTATGGGTTTCTGAAGAATATAGACATGAAGGTTACGGAACCAAGTTAATAAAACTTATTGAAGAATTTGCAATTGAAAAAGAGTGCAGGTTAATCAATTTAGATACTTTTAGTTTTCAGGCACCTGATTTTTATAAGAAGCATGGATATAAAGTAATCGGAGTAAGTGAAGATCATCCGAAAGGACACAATCGATACTATTTAGAAAAAAGGTTATAAAGTATATAGAATTCAAAAATGAATCAATTAGAGCATAAAGAGCGTACATTGAATAATCAATTCCAAAATACGCTCTTTTTTATTTTGTAATGAAGGACTATCGATTATTAACTTTGCTAAGAGCAGATAAATGAAATACTCAATTAACTTTTTTATATTTTAAAACGAATAAATGGTAGAATGTAACAAAGATAGAAAATTCCCATTATTAGAGGTGGACTTAGATGAAAAAAGTAAATGTTACATATGCACTTTTATACGATAAAACAAACGAAAAAATCTTAATGGTAAAAAACAAAGGGGAAAATGGTTCTTATTATACATTACCAGGTGGCGCAGTTAAATTAGGAGAAACGTTAGAAGAAGCAGTAATTCGGGAAGTAAAAGAAGAAACAGGGTTACATATAAATGTAAACGGGATTTGTTCTATCAGCGAAGCCTTTTTTGAGGAAAGAGATCATCATGCAATTTTCTTTAATTTTCTAGGTGAAATAATTGGCGGAGAGACATATATATCAAGGCCAAAAGAAATTGAAGAGATTACTTGGATGGAATTACATATAGCAGCTCCATATTTACGCATACCAGAACATTTACTAGATTTATTACAAAGGAAAGAAACAGTACCGTACTTTTTTAACGGAACAATCGTTCATCAATCTTCATAAAAATATTATCTCATGTAAGGCGGGGAAAACATGGAGTTCATCGTTAATCACAAACAATTTACTCAAGCACTTTCAGAAGTTAACAAAGCAATATCAACAAAATCTTTAATTCCTATATTATCTGGTATAAAAATAACTGCAGATCAATCTGGAATTACTTTAATTGCAAGTAACTCGAATATTTTTATCGAAAAATTCATTCCTGTTTCAATTGAAGACGAAAAGATTGCAACTATTATAAAGGCAGGAACTATTGTTGTACCTGCAAAGTATTTCATTGAAATAATAAAGAAAATGCCAAGTGATATAGCAATAAAAAGTAAGAATGAGCAATTAATTACGATACAATCAGAAGAAATCACATTAAGTTTAAATGGATTTCCTGCAGATGAGTTTCCGAATGTACCGCTTATAGACAATCATGCAGAAATCAAAGTAGAGACAGAGCAATTGATTGAAGTATTTAAACAAACAGTCTTTGCGGTAGCGAAAAATGAATCTAGACCTGTTCTTACTGGGGTGCATATAGAGTTATCTAATAATAAGTTAATTTGTGCTGCAACTGACTCACATAGACTAGCGATACGTGAAACGCTACTTTCCTCAGATGTAAAAGCAAATTGTATTGTACCAAGCGCAACCATTAGTGAACTTCTAAAATTAATGAACAGCAATTCGGAATTCGTATATATCTACCTTTCAGAGAGTCATATTATATTTACGCTCGGAACAACTACATTATATTCAAGACTAATTGAAGGGAAATATCCTAACATTTCCAATCTCATTCCAAATGAATTTAAAACGGTTATTAACGTAGATAGAAAAAAGATATTACAAGGCGTAGACCGATCAAGTTTATTAGCAAGTGAATGGGCCAATAACAATGTTAACTTAGAAATCATAAACGAATCTACAATTAAAATTTCTTCAAACGCTTCTCAAATTGGGCAAATATCCGAAACGCAACAAATAGATGCGATTCAAGGTGAAAAACAATTAAATATATCTTTCGATGGGCGTTTTATGGTTGATGCTTTAAGAGCAATAAAAGAAGAAACGATTACTTTAAGCTTTGGCGGTTCTATGAGACCGATATTGATTGAAGCAGGAGAGCAATCTGCAGCAGTACATCTTATATCACCAGTAAGAGCTTATTAGGGATAGAGGGAGGAATTACATTATGTACAAGGATACAATGGTAATCTGAAATACAAAGCAAAATAATAATAACCTAAATATAAAAGCCATAGATTAATCGATATGGGGTGAGTACGATGAAGAAAATAATTGTTTTACTCATTGGTATAGTTTTAATTATTTTTGCTTTTTATCAATACAACAAAAAAGACTATGCAGCTAAAAGTACTAACTTGTATGTAGAAGACTTTAAAGGGGAAAATGATTCAATAAAAATACAATCTGCTATTAACAAAGCGGCGTCTAGTAAAATAAAAACTGTATTGCTTGATGATAAAAAGTATAAAATCACGTCACCAATCATTGTTAAAAAAGGTGTGAAATTATTATTTGGTTACGGATCACAATTTGTGGTTGAGGGAAACTTTAGAGTTCTAGAATTAGAGAAAAACGCATCCATTGAAGGAGCTTATATAGCTATTGACGATTCTAAATTTAACTCTGAAGTTATTTATTTAGACGGTAAAAATAAATATTATAACACTTGGAACAAAACACAAATAAAAGATATAAATATTATCAATTGGACGGAAACGAATAAAGGTACCGGAATTTCTTTATACTCCGCTGGAAAAGAAAATGAAATTTCGTTTGTTAACTTTGAAAACATTAAAGTTGTAGGAATGGAAACTGGACTGAAATTAGTAGCGAAAAAACCGAGCACCGGACAAGCTTGGATAAATGCCAATCGTTTTATGAACTTTTCTTTAGAAGACTGTGTAAATATGATTTATATGGATAGTCAAGTAACTACGCCAAATGAAATTAGTGGAAATCAATTTACAAATCTTCAAATACAGCCTTCAAATAAAACAAAAAGCATTATACAGGTAAGTGGTCAGCATAATGAATTTCATGGAATGGTGTGGGATTTAAATAAAATAAAACATGAAAACGAACTCATTGAACTAACTGATAAGAGTATGAATACAGTGGTTGAAATGTCCAGTGTACCAGCAAATAGAGTTTTAGATAGTGGGAAATCCAATATAATAAAGTAATATTTTTATTTATGAATTCACTTCTAAAAGCAGATAGAAATAAAAATTTTAGACAGGAGATTCAATATGTGGAAAACAAATATTATCAAAACTACTAGAGGAAAATTTGAGTATTTTGTGAAGGGAGAAGGGCCGCCTTTATGCGTTACACATATGTATAGTGAATATAACAATAATGGAAATACTTTTGCAAACCCATTCACTGATTTTTATAGCGTATATTTAGTTAATTTAAAGGGTTGTGGGAATTCAGATTTAGCAAATAGCGATTCGGGAAGCTTTATATATTAATAAGTGGGGATTTGCTGGTCATTCAACAGGAGGGATGTTAGCTCTTGTATATGCGACTGAAGCACAAGAAAGTTTAACGAAAATAATTGTTGGTGGCGCAGCGGCGAGTATGGAATATGCATCCCATAAAGATAGTATATACTGTAGTAAAAATGAAAAATTTAATAGAATCGTATCAATTATGAATACATTAAATGAGGATAGTATAGTACAAGAAGAAAGAAAAGCATTAAGTAGAGAGTGGGCACTTATGTCTTTTTATTCTGAAGAAAAGCTTGAAGAGGCATTAAAATTGCCGAATAGCGGAAAGACAGTTGGCAATCGGTTAAATTATTTTAGACAAGTTGAATATAAAGATTATGATGTTCGTCAGAAACTTAAATTCGTAAAAATCCCAAGTTTTATATACTGTGGTAAGCATGATGCGCAATGTCCCTACATATTTTCTCGTGAAATAGCAAATTTAATCCCGAACGCAGCATTAACTAAATTTGAAGAAAGTAATCATAATCCATTCGTTGAAGAAATAGACAAGTTTAATCAGTTTGTAAACGATACATTATAATCAATAAGTAAAAAGCGAATCTTCTATATAAGACAGATTCGCTTTTTACTATAATTAGACTTTTCGCCACCAAGCATACCTAGGATAGTCTGTAGATTTCAACGTAATAGATTCGCCAATTTGAGGCGTTGTAATTTTAACACCTAAACGGTTGGCTTCTTTCGTAACACGTTCTATCGGGTCACTCCATTCGTGTAATGCTAACGTAAAAGCACCCCAGTGAATTGGAAGAAGTACTTCTCCTTTAACATCAATATGAGCTTGTACAGTTTCTTCAGGCAACATATGAATCGCAGACCACCTCGAATCATATTGTCCGCATTCCATCAATGTAAGATCGAATGGACCGTATTTATCACCAATTTCCTTAAAGTGAGGGGCATAACCGCTATCACCACTAAAGAAAATTTTAGTCTTTTGACCAAGAATAAGCCATGAACACCATAATGAACAATCTCTATCTGTCATACCACGTCCAGAGAAATGTCTTGCAGGCGCACATACTAACTTAATATTATCAAACGTAATTTCGTCCCACCAATTATGCTCACTAATTTTACTAGGTGAAACGCCCCATTTAATTAAATATTGCGCAACTCCAGATGGAACATAAAAGTGCTTTGCACGATCTTTTAACTGCATAATACTTTTGTAATTCAAATGGTCATAGTGATTATGAGAAATGATAATCGCATCAATTTCTTGAAGTTCTTCACGTTCTAAAGAAAAGGTACCACTATAACGTTTACTATTAAACAGAGGAAACGGGGAAGAGGCATCTCCAAACATCGGGTCTAATAACAATTTTTTACCTTCTATTTTTAAAAGAGAAGCAGAATGGCCAAACCATGTCACACTCTCTAAAGATTCATTATCTTTATTTGATAAAACGATCGGTAAATTCTTTATAGGACGCAGCTTTGATTTCATTTTAAAGTAATCCGTCATTAAACTTATAATATCTTTCGGTTTAACACTCATATCAGTATGAATTTGATTTGTATATTTCTTATTCATTAGTTCTCCTTTTTACGATTAACAATATACGTATGTTGTTATTGTAGCTATTTTTAGTTTAAACTAAATTATTTTACCTTTCATCTTAAATGCATTGCAGTTCATAAATTCGTCAAATTCAATATTCGTAAATATAAAATGAAACTTATTTAGCAGCAGAGAAAACCACTATGAAGTAAATGTAAATTGTTTTAATTTAGTAAATCCCTTCTTACAAAAAAGAAAGAACATACGTTCCGTTGTATGTTATAGAAGAAAATATGTTTCTAATTAACAAAAGGAGGGAGAGGATATAAGTGCAAATAGAGCGAAAAAAGAAGTCCAAATGTAAACTATCAAAATCTGAAATCATTCATCTGTATGCAGAAGGGAAAAGCACCTCAGAAATTGCTATGCTTGCTAATGTGTCTGCAAGGTATATTCGTATGGTTCTAACAGACAACAACGTTCCAAGGCGAGCTATAGGGAGCTGGAAGAGAAAGTATGACATAAAAGAAGATTTTTTTAAAACTTGGTCAAATAATATGGCTTATATTTTAGGGTTTATAGCAGCTGACGGCGTTATACAAAAAGAAAATCAATGTGTCAGTATATCACAAAAAGAAAGTTACATTTTAGAAGATATAAAAAAAGAACTACACACAAATCAGCCGCTATACCAAAACAAAAAAACAGGTGTATACATGCTAAATATTAATAGCAAAACAATAAAAGACGACATTATGAACATACACGGAATCATGCCATGTAAATCATTTAAAATTGAATTTCCTTTCGTACCAGAAGAATTTTCACATCATTTTGTTCGTGGGTATTTTGATGGAGATGGTTACGTCAATTATGAAACTTATACAGTTAGTTTTGTAGGTGGATCATATAATTTTATGAATTCTTTAAATCAAATACTACAAAATCACAATTTAACAGCCGATTTACTAGATCAAAATAAACATTATCGTGTCATTTTATCCGGAAGAAAATCAATACAACTATTTTCAAATTGAATTTATAAAGACAAAGATATTTATTTGCATAGAAAATATGAAGTATTTCAGAAAGAAAGTCTAAGTCTAGATCAATTACAAGATCGAAAGCTAAAACAAACTCAAACTGCTGTTAAACAAAGAAAACAAAATTTCCTTAAAGAATATATGAAAAATAAATGTATTGGCACAGCTTGTTCTAATATAGAAATAAGCGAATAAACTTTTAAACGTTGGTTAAAAAATGATAATCAATTTAAAACAGAATATGAACAAATTAATTTGACAAATCCAACTAGCAATAACTAAATATAAAATTCTAGATGACCTTAGTATAGGTATTAACATAGCCATACTAAGGTTTTTAATTTGAAATCATTAAAGGATTCTTATTTTTATTTATAGAACATAATAAATACATAAATTTTACAATTAAATCACTAAAAAAGGAGGAATATTAAAATGTTCGTTAAGTATACTCCGGAGAAAATACTTCAAACATCTTATGAGGCAAAAATGATTTCATCAGGTGACAATTATCCAGCCTTAAAGATAAGTGAAACAAACCTTCAGTATTTACTTGTAATGCTCCATCTTGGAATTGAGTCAAATGCTATAAAAACGAAGCTAAATTGGACGAATGAGGAATTTGAAAAGCACGTTAATTCATTAGAAGTAGAGGGGCTATTGAAACAAACAGGAGGGAGGTACTATCCAACGTGTATGGTGATAACAGCTACTGAAGGAAAAAAGCTTTATAACCTTTGTGAACCTCTAATTAAACCAACACTTAAGATCATTGAAAATTATTCAAATCAAATTGAAACTATTTCAAAAAGAATCGACACGTTTAATCATTTATCTAAAGAATCGTATAGTCTGTTATTGTATAGCGGTGTTTTATTAGATTTTGGACAAATAATTAACATTGAGAAAAACTATTTAAAAAAGGAACGACCTCTAAAAAATAAGAAAAGATACTATTATGCTATTCCAGAACAAGAACAGACAGATATAGAGGCATTCGGGATGTATGGTAATACATATTTAGATTTAAGAGAAGTTCAAATTGGTCTTTATGGAAATACTCGATATTCAACATTAAATTTAATAACAGCAAATAATAAAGCATTTGAAGAACATTTTCAAAACACTAATACTGATATTAATTATGTAAAAAAGCGATTAGTAAAAAATTTCGTAGCAGCAGAAGGGCAAATAAACTTACACCTAAATGTACTTTACGAAAAATTAGGCTTATATCAAAATTCACAACCTGTTATCCCTATGTTTAAAACAGCAGACTTACCAATACTTAACGAAATTGCAAACACAATCAGTGAAGATTTAGTCTTATTATTTAAAGAAAACGATAAACCTTTAAAAGAATACTTTGCGAGCAGCAGATACTCAAAAGAAATAACTTATGAAGAGTTTTTTATCTGGTGGTATCATTTTTTCTATACAAAAGTAACTGAAGAATTAATAAAACAAGGTGTAATTATAACTAGTGCTCAAAAAAATCAAACGTACATAATCTATTAAATCTATTACAAACTCATTTTAACGAACTTTAAATAAAAGCGACTTATATAATTTCACATATGTAGCAGCTGAGTGTATGTGGAATCTTTAGTAATTTGTAAATAAATAATCATTCAAAATTAAAATCTAATATATAAAGAAAATAAGATATTAAAAGGAGAGAAAAATCTTGCAAAAAAAATTTATCAATCCAGAAACGATGCCACCAACTTTTGGATATTCACATGTAGTCGAAGTTAGTAACGCTAAACGAACAATTTACATATCTGGACAAGTAGCAATCAATACTAACGGTCAAATAGTAGGTATTAATGATTTAGCTACACAAACGCGACAAGTATTTGAAAATATTAAAATTGCATTAGAATCTTCAAAATTAAACTTTAATGATGTAGTAAAATTAACATTTTTCTTAACAGATATTTCTCAAATGGCCATTGTTAGAGATATTCGGGATCAATACATAGATACTAAGAATCCACCAGCAAGTTCAGCTGTCGAAGTTAGAAAGTTAATTAACGATAACTTATTAATTGAAATTGAAGCAATTGCTGTAGCAAACTAATTTTAAGAACTTATTCGTAATCATATCAATGCAATTCGTTTAATGCGTTCAGTTAAAACGAATTGCATTTTTTATTGTCTTAAATATAATTTATATCTGGAGACATTTTCATCAACAACTTATAAAACAAACAACTAAACAATCCATCACACAGAATGATTAAAAAGAACGAGGGGAGGCTAATCACAAAAATTGACTTATTTATAATAAGTTTATTATTTAAAGTTAGTTAACATAATATATATTATAGGCAGTTATAGAAACAAAGTAATATCAGGTATCAAAAACCAAGTAAACTATACTTAATGAGACGAAATGGGGATTTTTAGTGAGATTCATATGAAATCTTATCTAAACAAATTTCTTCAGTTTTTATCGTTTTTATTTGTTATAAATTCATCACAGCAAATCTTAATCAATAATCGCTTAAGATTTAACGAATTAAAAACATTTTTGATTGGCAAGAAATTTTTATACAGAAAAATTATTTCTATACAAAATATAAATTAGTAATTTTATTTTATGTTTTACTTAATGAATTTATTGCTATTTGCACATGTTTTACAACTTTACATTATTTGTTGTTATTTCTGTTATTTAGGCTTGACTTTCATTACACTCATTGTTTTTTATTCTAGTTAACATAACGCTTATTTTTAACATAAAAAAATCCTCCTCACCTTCAGGAAGATTTTTTGTTTGCTATTATTTTATTTATATCTTCTAGTAACAATCCCAATTGTAAATGACATTGGAAAAATCTAGATTTAACAGCTCTTCCTTACGTATAAAGAAATTAGCAACCCCAGAATCGCCCCACATAATATTTAATGAATCGTCTGTATCGATTTGCAGCAATAATATGTCATGTTGCTGGTATTTTTCTTCCCATTCTCTCGGATCTGTCTGTGTGAAAAATGGATATCCACCAATTTTATGTCCTTGATCTTTACATAAATCATCATACAGTTCGCCTAATTCTGTATTATTTTCTTCATCAACAATTTCTTCCCAATCAATGTTATCACTAAAAATCATTTCAAATCGATAATCTCTTGGTGTTACTGGTTGATATGCCAACTCAAACTTTAGTTTTGCTGCTTCGGGTATGATAAAATTCTCTAAATCTAAAGTGTTTAAATAACTAAAATCAGTAATAACCTTATTTAAATCTTCTATAATTGTAGAATGATAAATAATTCGAAAGTCTTTTTGGACTGTTGGATGATCAAAATCTGCTCCAAAAAGATCTTCTTCAGCACTTATGAAAAACTGTAACATTCCATGTTGAGGCATATGTTCAATGTTTGGTATTTCTTCAAGGTTTAACTGCGCAAGTAGCATCATAGGTTGTCCGTTTGAGTCTTTAGGATGCTCTTGATCTATAGGTAAATACGGATATCCACCAAACTTACTTTCAAAAAGCGTTGTCTCTGCTTGCGTTCCAGACACTTTAACATACGGTTTCACACTTTCTTCTAAAATACTACGATACTGTTCTAGTTCTTTCGGAATTTGAAGTTGATACGTATTCTTCACTACATTTGCCTCCCTTTAGTAATGAATTGAAAATGCCTAACTTAATTATATAGCAAGCGATAGCTTAATTGAAAATCGTTAAAAATCCATTTTCACCCTCATTTTTTGCGCGCTTGGTGGACAAAGTAGATTATGTTCTAATACCTTTTTATTAATAGTTCGAATTAAATCCGCTGCTTCTGCAGTATTTGTATTTTCTTTTAGCTTTTCTTTTAAATCGTCAATTTCTTTTGAAAGCTCAATCCACCTAGGTAAAACATGATTATTTGCTAAAGTTCTATAAAGTTGCTTTTCAGGATTGTACGAAAGATCTTTATCAAGATTAAGAGGTTTCCCTTTACCAGGTAAATGATCAAAAGACCCTTTCTTTTCTGCTTCTTTAACGATAGAACTAATATGATCTTCATACGTATAGGACCAAACTTTCTCATCTTTTACTAAAATCTCTTGCTTTTTTAGTTTTTTATCTAGTTCTTCTTGATTCATAGATTCTCTCTCCTTTTTATTTTCTAATGTCGTTTTTGTAAATTCTAATGCCCTTAATCCATCGAATAGCTTTTCTCGCCACCATGCGCTATCATGTCCGCCTTGAAACTCTTCGTAAGTGGTTCGGTGTTTCATTTCTTCTAAAGCTTTATATAGCCGTCTATTAGCCGTTAAAAGAGGTTCGTTTTCGAGTTCACCTACTGCTATGTAAGAATGTAGATCAGTCGTATTAGAATTTATTGATGAAATTTGATTTTCAATCCAAGGAATTGTATTTTCATAATTATCCTTTTTCCAATGTACGGATCCAGACATTGACAACACATTTCCGAAAATATGTGGATTTTGAAGTGCTGCATAAAAAGCTGCTAAGCCAATAAGACTGAAACCAGCAATTGTTGTATGATTCTTTTCCTGATAAACGTGATACTTAGCTTGAATCCACGGAAGTAATTCCTTCGTTAAAAATGCATTCATTTTATCGTTATAAGTTAGCTCTTCTAATCGATAGACAGGATCTATAGCAACAGCAATACACGATGGGATTTCTTTTCCGTAAATTAAATAATTAAGTGTTTTTGTGATTGAAAGGTCATTAATGAATGAATTCCCATCAAATACAATGAGAAGTTCTTGAAGATGTGAAGTGTGAGAATAATCATGAGGCGTATAAATATGAATTTTGCGTGTGTTATTTAAAATCGAACTATAAAAAGAATATGTTTCAATCTTTCCGGACGGATAATCCTTTGAAGGAAAACGACTGCTATATTGCACCTCCATTCCTATGTTTAACACAGACGCTTTATTGGTACCTTCTCCAAATGTATTTTCATTAAATGGATCTAGTCGATACTGTTCACTACGCTTTATCCAATCATTTTCAAAAAAATCGTTGACTGAAAAATAATAAGTTGAAATAAAACTCTTATTCGTTCTAAACGTAATATACCAAATATCTGTCTGTAACAATCGTTGTAATTGATTTACAGACAGATCCCAAAGAATCCCTATATAAAAGTAGTCATAAGTTATGTGTTTAGAGAAGTTATTGATTAGAAAAATGATCAATTGCCTGAATAGAAAGTTCTAATGATTTTATTCTTCTTTCTAAAAGTGTTCTTTGAGGACTCCCAAGCTTTGACTTAACGTAAATCTTTTCAATTGATGGAAGCAAACCAATCAGAACATTACGAGCTTCTGCTAAATCTTCCTGAGTATAATGATGAGTTTCTTGCTTCCAAACACTTTCTAACATAGCTAAGCCGATACTAGCTGCTTTGAGTCTTTTTTTCACTAAAGTAGTATTTGATCCTTTTTGAGTCATCTGTGATAAGGCATTTTCAAGTTTACTAATTGTTGACTGTAAAGATTTTATTGATTCTACTTTATCTATATTTGATACGTTTTTCATGTTAATGTTATCCCTTCTACGTTGCTAACTTGTTTTGTTTAATGTTTAATGAAATCCTTAAAAGCTTGATTTCACTCGAAATATTTTAACATAAATAACTAACTGTATTCGAGTTGGACAATAACTTAAAGTAAAACAGCTATTCCTCTCTCCTCCCCTGTATCATTCTATT
The DNA here is from genome assembly GCF_052044835.1 of Bacillus sp. 22475. Classification (NCBI taxonomy): domain Bacteria; kingdom Bacillati; phylum Bacillota; class Bacilli; order Caryophanales; family Bacillaceae; genus Bacillus; species Bacillus sp. 22475. The sequence continues at coordinate 57,189 of NZ_JBQENW010000003.1, forward strand.
ATATGTACTTCTTTCTTCTCATTAGAATTCCTATATAAACTAGTTGTTAATATTGAATGTTTTATGAACAAAAAAACGTACAAGTAATGTAACCTGTACGTTTTCGCTTTTATTCAGTAAGGTAATAAAGTAATAGCTTCCTGGTCTTCTCATAACTTATGAAATCTCTATACAAAATGGGATAATTCACAATTTCTGTTTCTAGAAAACGATATTGCGGAAACCACTCAAAAAACGATTTTCTTAACCACTTTATTTGTTGAAACGTAATGTTCTGTTCGTTTCCATTTAGTACAGAATTTAAAGTAGCTGCTGTATGCATCCAATAATGATTAAAATCAGCGTTTATACAGTCATCTTCGGTAAATTTACTTTTTAAGTCTCGCTGCAATTTTGCTGTAGCACGATAAGGAAACGGTTTATGAAGTGGACTATGCATTTTCTGCAATTCCTTAAAAATAATTTGTTTTCCTAACTTCAACTTTCTCCTCCTTTATTTCTCTATCCAATTTAATAAGTTTTCATAATGATATTGAGCATCGATATACCCAAGATTATATAGATTAACAAGCTTTTCCTTATTTCTTTCTATTCCGCTTATAGGAAGCTGTACACTTGGCTGAATTACATAAAAATTATCTTTTTGTTCTTCTTGATTCATATAAGATATCGTCTCATTATAAAAACGATAATGGTTTACTAAATCCTCTGCGATTTTCGGATATTTTCTATATAAAATTTTAGCCAGGCCTGAAAATTTATTTCGCTGCTTCTCATATCCTTCTGGCTTTGTCATAATTACAACGTTCTTTTCATAACCATCCTTTTGGGCTTTCAAAACTGGTATAGGGTCTATAATCCCTCCATCTAATAATTTTCGATTATTATATTCTACAGCAGGTGCTATAAACGGCACAGAGCTAGATGCACGAATGATTTTTAAAATATCATTTCCGTGTTCTGCTTTATTATAATAAATGGCTTGTCCTGATTCGCAATCAGTTGTCCCTATAACAAACTGTTCATTACAGTTTAAGAAAGTTTGAAAATCAAATGGTACAATTTTATTAGGTACTTCATCAAATAAAAAATCCATTCCGAATAATTCACGTTTTCGAATTAAGTTTCGATAAGATATATACCTGTAATCTGATACTAGCTCTGTATTTACTTTCTTATTTCTACCTTTTTGACGTGACAAATAGGTTGCTCCCATACAGGCTCCAGCTGATACGCCGACTACATATGGAAAGAATAAGTTCTTTTCCATGAAATATTCGAGTACACCTGCAGTATATAAACCTTTCATTCCTCCGCCCTCTAATACTAAACCAATATTCTTCATGCTATATCCCTCTGCTTCTTTTTTCTTAATTTCATATTAGCATAAGATTTTAAGATGAGGTTATATAAACTAATTACAACAATAACCAGAAACTACTAAAGTAATGTCATAATATCTTTGTGAGTAACATGTTACAATATAAGTAATTCATTCCACATATATTAAAGGAGGAATTTAATATGGGTTTATTTAGCGGTATTTTAGGAAATGCATCAAATACGAGTTCTGAAAGTGTAGAACGTGATTTAGAGAAGATTATGCTAGACGATGAAAAAGTAGAGCATGCTTATAAATTAATTCGTGATCTAATCGTATTTACAAATCGTCGTCTTATTTTAGTAGATAAACAAGGAGTAACTGGCAAAAAAACAGAATACCATTCTATTCCTTATAAAAGTATTACACAATATAGCATCGAAACGGCTGGGCATTTTGATTTAGATGCAGAACTTAAAATTTGGGTGTCTAGTATGGAGGATCCAATTACGAAAGAATTTAAAGGTGACGATAGTATTTTAAGCATTCAAAAAGCGTTAGTAACCTTTACGACAAAGTAGTGATTTTGTATTTTTATTCATTTTTAAAATTACTAACCCGAGTATTTTGGAAGAACATACATTATTTTTGTATATTTAATCTAAAATAACATAAAAAGGTAAAGCGTATTTTATATGCTTTACCTTTCTTTTTTGTAATAAATAAGTGTAGTTTCATCATTTAATTTCTTTGTAACTTCTGTTCTTTTATACTCCATCTTTTCATACAAAAAACAATTTTTCTCTTCTTCTAAAATAGTAGCAAGTTCCCAGCTCGTTGCTTCAGGAAACATTTCCTCAATTAATGTAAGTACCTTTTGGGCAATTCCTTTTCCTTGATAACTCGGGTGAATAAACATTGGACTGATCCAAAATTTAGAGGGTGTTTCTTTTTGTGAAATGCATATCGCTCCAACAAGATTCATTGCCACTATTATTTTATATAAGCCACCGTCTACATGATTTATTCTACAAATAGTTTTTTCGATAGTTTCATTTGCTGGATTTGTTTCATAGTCTTTATATTTATGTAATAAAGGGCTAAATGAGTCTATTTGCATTTGAAATATAACTTCTGCATCACTTTCTGTCGCCTTCTCTAATGTAATCTCCATGTTACCAATTAAGTCGCTTTCTTAACGAGGTAATATGAGCGGTATGATGACGACCATGCCATGCATATAGGCCTATTGCAACAGCAAGTTTTGTTTCACCAGTTTCAGGATGGTTAAATGTCTTTTCTAAATCTTCAATTTCTAGAGAATATAAAAGGTTAACCCATCTTTTATGTAATGAATCTAGCATTACTAGTGAAACATCTACCGGTAATTTTGAATCGGGTAACTCTGCCCACTTCTCTTCTTTATACGGCTTAATAGTTGGATTCTTTTCTGTCAGTGCTAATTTAAAGCGTATGTAGCTATTCATATGGCTATCAACAACGTGATGAACAACTTGACGGACAGTCCACCCTCCAACGCGATATGGTGTATCTAACTGCTTCTGATCTAAATCTTTAATTGCCTTTGTTAGTTCATGAGGTAAATCTTCAATTTCTTGAATCCATGTATCAATCATTTCTTCAGTTATAGGACGTTTGTATGTAAATTGGCCAATTGGATAACGTAAATCATTCATGAATAAGTCCTCCTTATTATAAGCGCGAAGTATTTCTCCAAATATAGTGTACAAACTTCACATGTTCTCCATTTAATTCTACAGATGTTATATCTGATTCGTTTTGATAAGAAGAAAATCCGCTTTTTTCAAGTACAATTTGTGATGCGAGATTATTAGTAGTTGTTTTAGCATGAACTTCAGTAATTTCATTCTTTTTCGCTACATCTAAAATTAATTTTACGGCTGCTGTTGCAACTCCTTTTTTAGTAAATTTTTCTCCGACCCGATACCCTAGCGAACTAATTCGAGTTTTCGTATCTATATCTACTAAATTGATTCGCCCTACAATTTCTTTTTCTTCATTACGAATTAAATAAAAATAAGAATCTCCATCCGCTTGTTCTATTAATAAATCGTCTAGTAGTTTTTGGAAATATTCAAATTCAAAATATTTTGAGCTACGATTTGGTACCATTGTTTCAAAAAAAGATTTATTCGTAAGTTCAAACGTAAATAAATCCTTAGCATCTTGTTTCTTTAGTTGCTCTATGTATATTTCCATCCCGTATTCTCCTTCTTGATTTACTAACTGTTATACATTCTTTTTTAATCAATTATATTCCTGCTATTACTTTCGATTAAGTAATACAGATAGTAGCACTTTCGGATGAAAAAGATGAAATGGACTACGAATTAAATTCATCACTCGTACTAACCGAATATAAACATCAGAATTACTTGCGGATAGTCGATATATTTGTTTCGTATACCATAGCTGAAATTTTTGTTTTGTAGTTAATTCTCTCTTTAGTTGCGGATGACGTGATATTTCTGTTGTTGTCATATCCCAAGGGGTTTCTATTATAGTAGCTGCCTTTTTATAAAATTGTTGTGTAAATGTTTTATCAAGTTGTTTTCTGCCTTGCAGAAGTAATTGCAACTGGTGAGCCTCCATAGCAGCAACTGATACGCCTTGGCCGAAAACGGGATCAAAACGACATTGCGCATCTCCAACAACTAATAAGCCTTCTGGTACATTATTCACTAAATCAAATCGCCGGCGTACTTGATAGGGAATTTTGTATGTCTTTATATCAGTAATTCCCTCAGCCTTGTTTAGGAAGTCTGTAACATTAGAAATTGATAGGTTTTCAGCAAAATCATAAAAATCATCATCTGTTTGTGGTGCTTTCTCGTTTGCGTATCCACTGAAAGTAACAAAATAACGATTATCTTCTATCGTTTGAATAAGAACGCCATAAGGGTTATCAGGGAAACTCGGAGACATTAGCACATTGCAACAGTCTAATTTCTCATTTTCTTTAAGTTTGAACATTTTTGTTGCGTAAAATAAATCAATACGAACTTTCTCTTCTAGTACTTCAATTCCGTATTCTCGTAACCACTCTATACTTTTTGAGCCAAATCCACTCGCATCAACAACAAGATCTGCATGAACTTCTTCTTGTATGTCTGTCTCTAAATATTTAACTTTTACTCCACACACTTTGTTAAGCTTTTCATCTACCAATAACCCTTTAACCAATGTTTCATATTTAATAGTAATATTTGAAATTTGATGTATTCGTTTTTGAATATGCCATTCTAGTAAAGGACGACTTTGTTGAATCATATGTACTTCCCCTATGAACGGTTGTTTCCATAGACCGAATTGATGCCATTTCAAATCACGTGTAAAGTTGTTTATAATACTACCCGCTTCTATTAATTCATTCGTAATAGTAGGAAACAATTCTTCAATTGCTTTTTCTCCACCTTTTAATAACACGTGAGGATGATTACTTTGTGGAACTCTTTTTCTTGAAGCTTTTCCATCCCATTTTTCACCGACTTCTAAAATGATTACTTCTTTAAAAAAAGTTGATAATGCTTTTGCTGCAAACTTTCCTGCCATACTTCCACCAATAACGATAGCCTTATTAAACATATTTTCCCCCTTAATAAAAAGAGATCCTGCCTTGTATGAATGAAACAGGATCTTAAACTAATTAACTTCTTTATCATTATACTTAAAATACATCAGTAAATTGCAAAGTTAAAATTAAAATACCTAATCCCCATACGTAATACGCGAATACTTTTAAGGAGTGACGTTTTAAATATTGAATCATCCATGAAACGGCTATGTATCCAAAAAACGCTGCTGATAACGTTCCGACAATTAAAGATGTACTAGAAATAGATTCTGCTTTCCCTTGAAAAACGTCTACAAATTGCAAAATGATAGCTCCAACAATGGCTGGTGTCGAAAGTAAAAAAGAAAAGTAAGCAGCTGTTTCACGATCTAATTTTCTCCATAATGCAGCGACAATTGTCATTCCAGAACGAGAAATGGCTGGAAAAATAGCAGCCGCTTGAAATGACCCGATAATTAGTGCGTCTTTATATGTTATGTCATCCATTTTTTTACGACCATTTTTTTGTTTATCTGCCATGTAGAGAAAGAATCCAGTCACTAAAAACTCCCAACCGATCGTGATTCCTGTTTTTGAAATATCTTCAAAGAAGTCTTTAAACAATAAACCAATAACAACTGCGGGTATTGTCCCGACTATAAGTAATAACATTAGCTTTGAAAATGGATTTTTAATTAAATATATAAATTCTTTTTTGTAATAAATAAACACTGCAAGTAAAGTCCCAATATGCAACATCGTATCTAAAAATAAGCCTGCTTCATCTAATTGAAATAAATGCCTTCCTAAATAAAGATGTCCGGTACTACTGATTGGTAAAAATTCTGTTAAACCTTGAATTATACCTAATATGAAAGCTTCTAACCAATTCATGATGGTCTCCTTTCTCTTTTGCTTGTACCAATATATGAGGGTTAAATTTTCGATATGAAAAAAACTATATTTCTCTATGAATTTACTTTTAGTTTATGGATATATATGTAAAGAGAATTAAGGAGGGTTATTATGTGGAAGCACACAAAATTCGGTAATGTATTACTTTGGATGGGCCCTATCCTTGTATTTTTAGGACTATGTATGACAAATGTTATTTCAGATATTCCTTTCTTTGAGGGAAAACATAAAACGCTTGGTATTGTACTTATATTTATAGGGATATTCTGTTTTATTGTGGCTAATCATTTGAAAAGAGGAGAAAGATATGAAGAATAAATCTAAATAAAAAACAATCCTGGCATATTAGCTAGGATTGTTTTTTATTAATGTTGATTATTTGTAGAATACTTTATCAACGTTATATTTCGCTTTGTATTCATTAATGATATATGTTTCGTAAATTTCTCTTTCTGTTGGATCTTCTACGATACATGCATCAATGCGGTATACTTCATCACGGTGATTTTTAATTGGTGAAACATTATCTTCAAAATGCTTCTTAATACGTTGTCTAATTTTACGAGCTTTACCTACGAAAAGTAGTTCGTCATTAATATTGTAAAACATAAAAATGCCGCCTTTATCTCTAGGGAACAAGTGGAAATCGATAAATCCATTAATTGGAGTAATGATTGGCTCGTCTCCTTTAATAACTTGTTTACGTTCAGTAATTGTAACATCAACTTCAGGGATACTAATTTTAATCAAGTTCATTCACGTCCTCTTTTATTATAAAGATAAATAATAGCATACATATGTAAGAAAAGCTACGTTCATAGGTATATTTCATTTTATAATTCAAATATTATAGGTGTATCATGTAAACTCTTCTTCCAAATCATATGATCACTTGATTCTCCCCAATAATCTTTCAGTACATAACTAGGCTCTCCAAACTTCTTTGTCCATATACTTTGCGCTTTTCTGTATCCACTATCTAAACAAAATTCTGTTATTCCTCTGCTAAGTAACGTAAGAAACATTGTATGTAGCAGTAAACTCCCGATACCCTTTCTTTGATACTCTGGAAGTATAAATACAGTTCCTATTTCATACAAATCCTTAAGTACACCACCTGTACAACTAGTAATCAATGTACTTGCTGGACCAACTTCAATTGTTCCAATGATTTTATCGTTATTTGTATCAATCGCTAATAAAAAGTAACGACTTTCTCCGTTACTTTCAAAATCACTTTTCAAATACCGCTTTTTTGAGTTAATTTCATTTTCTATGTCATCCAATAATTGTGACAATCCTTCATTTTTGTATGTATTCGTAATAACGATACGGAAAAATAAATATAGTTCATCTACATCATTCAAATTCGGTCTTCTAACTGCAACGTTAGTCATGAATGCATTCTCCAATCTTCATTATGCCATTGTCAATACAACACTTTACATAATCTATTCATCATTATTCTGCAAAAACCTGCATAAATCCAGCAGTATAGAAAGCTCAGTATAAATATTGATAAAATAATTTTTATGTCCATAGTTGTATGAACAGTAGGACCAAGTACCGGAAAACGGAAAACATCGAGAACGATCATAATACCTATAAGTAGACACGTTGCTGAAAAAGAAACTATCCAAATTCTCCTCTTTAATTTTAAAAAAGATACTCCTAAGGCTAGACCTAATAAGCCTGTAGTAAAAGGAAAGACAATTAGTTCACTTGGCTCAATAATAAATAGTAGAAAAATAGTAAGAATATAAGAAAGTATTCCCTCACGAGTAGAATAGAAAATAGCAAAAAAAATCGGTAATGTCGAAAATGGACTAATGAGCAAACCTATACCAGGAACTAAGTTACCCGCTGCTTGAAACATGGTGGCTAATGCACTCATCAAAGCTGTAAGTACTAACTTATTCGCAAGGGACAATTTTCTTTTATGAACAAAGCTTATATCATGCTCTATCATCAGTTGATACCAATAACGTACAAACCGATTCATTAAAATCCCCCCTAAAGACACCTCATTCAGTACTTTCTATATTATTCGTACACATACGGTTTATGAGTTACTTTCTGTAAGTTAATAGATTCTCATACATTGAAGATTTTTAGGTGGACAAGTTAAGTCGTGCTTTTTGGGAACAGAATAAATTCCTTATATTTTTAGACTGATAATTTGTATCGTATCAAGGGATAATTTCAAAAATGGTACCTTTGTTAAAATCAGTTACTTTCATAGAACCGTAAACTCCTAAATATAATCTAGTTTGATTCAAATTTGTTCCTAAACTCATATAATAAGCTGCTTGCGTACCAAAATCATAATTAGTTTCAATAGCATGAAAGTCAGCATGTTTACCGTCTGTACCTGCTCTAGTATAAGCTAAAACACCCTTAACTGGCGGTTGAGAATCTTCTTTCTTAGCAAGGTCAGTAAACACTACGCTACCTGTTAAATTTGGAATTGCATTTCCCATATATGGCTGAACTCCTGTAAGTGAAGTTCCTCCAAACTTATCTGTTCTAGAATCTTTATGAAAATAACTAAGTAGAGGCAGAATACGCTTCACTGAAGTTTGTATTGTTTCATCATGATAAACCATTGTTCTCTCATCCAAAGTCTGATTTTCGGAACAATGTCGTATAAAAGAAGTAGGTAAATCCCCTTCCCATCCTCGCCACCCAAAATTGATAAACCCATCTTGATTGGGAGTTAACCTCATAAAATGCATTTGAACAAGTTCTGTAACCGGTATAGGTTTATATTGAACAAATGAAAAAATAGACTCTACAATATCTTGTCCGACATTTCCAGCGTATTTGATATATTGATTATAAAACCTTTGAAATGAAATGCCGGTTATATTACGTACTCCTTTTGCAATTACTGTAAGTGTTTCTTGTATAGATAAAGGAAGTTCATTAAAGCGTGTAACTACAGGAGGGTTATTTATAAATGTATTTTTACTTACATCGATTTCAATTATTTTTCCTGCTATTTCTAAATCATCTTGGCTTAAATTAAATGGATCATAACCTGATCCGCCATCTCCATTTGTAAAAACAAGTTTTCCATTCTCTGGTGAAAAGTTTAAACTATTGACTCCGTTATGATTAAAAAATGGTCTTCTTACATTCAGTAATGTTCGTCGCTTTTGAGCTTGACCATTAGGTTGTAAAGTCCATTCTTCCACAGTATCAATGTGATTATATTGCGTATTTCTATTAACCCACTTTAAATTTAACGTTTTAGGGTCACAAGGATTCGGTTTAAATTGTTCAGAAAGTGCACCTGGCCCTTGAGTTCCGGCTACTGAATAATGTAGATAAAATAACCTATTTTGATAAAATTGTGGATGGAACGCAAGTCCTAGCAATCCGCGTTCATCATAACCGCTACTAGAAACACCTTCTTCAAATGTACCTAATTTAATAATTAGGTGACGAATATCTAAAAATGTCTTTATAACTCCATTCCCTATGTAGAAAATCTCTCCTAATTGGGTTGCGATAAATAGTCTTTCGGTCGATTCGCCTGGAAGTATTGTTGTTTTCAATACGGTTGGTAAATTTATATTATGAACAATGGGTCGTAAACTAACTTTAACTTTTGTCAATTTACTGTACACCCCTTTTTCTTCTTTTTATAGAAGAATATGATTAGAGTAGTTCTGTTAGTATCAAATAAGTCGTATTCCTTTTTATTACAATTTTGTATATAATATAATTATAAATAATATGGGGGACGAACTATGATAATCGTACTACAAATCATCTTACCACTAATTTTCGCAGTCTATTTATTTACCCTCTATCATAACGGGACGTATGGATCAGCTTCATTCATTTTAGCAGTCATGATAGGAATTTTCGGTTTAGAGAATATTTTTCAATATGCTAGTCTAACAGATCATGCTATTTATCCATATTGGGGAAGTTTGAAGGCTGTTGTTATCGTTTTATCAGTCGTATTTCTATTTAAAAAAGGTGGTTTAACAGGAAAATATTGATTTGTAATGTGTTACATATTTTCTTGTTAAATTGCTTTTATTTTATAAAAGAAGAAATATTTATGTGAAAACACGAAGGGATGTGTTACATATGTCTATAAATATTATTTCAATAATCTCTATCATAATATGGATTGTGTTAATTACAGAACTTATAAAACCTTCAAAAGAACAGAATGGACGAAAAATAATTAGGATTCACTCCTAATCTTTTTATATTTTGGGATAGCACCACATGCCCAGCAAGCTAAGGTCTTGAAGTAGCCCCTAAACAAAATTTTAAATTTTTCTAAAGTTATTTATGTGAATTCAAATCGTTTTCAGGAACATATGTGGTCCTTTTATAATTTGAAGTTCTTTTTAAGCTTCTTAAATTTTCTGTACGAACGTCTAACAATGTTTAACATAAAATACGGTATTTTAACGGGGAAAGGCAATTTATAAATGAAAGGAAAATAAAAGGTGAAATATGCCTTTTCTAGGTCTCTCCACTTACTATCTTCTTTTGTTTTTAAGAAATCAGATACATCGACTACATATCCCCTTCCTTTTTCCATCATCACATTTTTCCCGTGAACATCACAAGGAGTTAACCCTTGTTCCCTCGCATACTCTAAAGCCTCATTAATATCAAGTATTACTTGCTTAGGAATTTTAATCCCCTTATGAATAGCATCGTATAAGGTAATTTCTTTTAAACGTTTCAATACTATGAAATTTTCTCCTTTATATATAAGCTTTGAATAAGAAGGATGTTCTCCAATTCTTCGGTATACTTCTGACTCTTTTTCAATTCCTTCTCCTTCTCGCACGTAAACTTTCACTACCCAATCTTTGTATTCTTTGTGCATGAATACTGCGGCATAATTACCTGTTCCTAAACACTTCCAAAGTCTAGGAATATCTTTAACTACTACAGGCTCGAATTCATCCTCACTTCTTATACTTACCTCTTTTAATAATTCGTCCTTTATCAATCCCACAAAACTATTTATACTCATCATTCCCACTCCGGTTTTGCTAAAAGGGGGCCCACCCACATTTTAACGAAAATATACACTAAGCGAATTTTAGCATAAAACGAGTCATCTTTCTTCTTAAAATAAAAAGCTAACTCATTTTATTTAAATTGTTGAATACTTAATATTTATTCCGTTATTCATAGCCAAAAACCGTACGATATAAAAATATTTCTAACTATTTTCATTTTTTCAGAGTCAACTGTATAGGGCTTTTCTTAGTACAAGTTCTCTTAGTAAATTACCTATACAAAATCTATATTACTCTATTTTATAATCTAAAACATTGTTTAGAAGTGTAGCAAAGGTTTGTTAATGGTTCAATTCTTGTTCCACTACTATCTTTGTTAGCTAACACTTTTATTGTTTTAATAATCTTTTGTTTAATTTCCACAATGCTGTTTTGTTACTATCCCATTTCAAAAGCGTTACTGCTTTCTCAAAGCATAACCATTTATAATTGAAGTGTTCTTTAGATAATGATATGTTTTTTGTAGGGACTTTAACTCCAAAAGAAAATTCTTTTATTACATAAACTTCTTCTCCCCAAAGGAATCCTCCAACTACATCCTCTACTGGTAGTGAAGACACAGAATCTAATTGTATATATGGACATTCTCTTGTAATACCAGCCTCTTCAAACGCTTCCCGTTTTGCTGATTCAATAGGAATCTCACCGTCTTCTCCGCCACCAGCTATTCCTTGCCAATATCCATAATCACTTCGGTTAAAAATGGCATATTGAATAGAATCGGCAGTTTTTATATAAGGAAATATCAATACTTGATATGGCGCTCTCATTACTTAACCTCCTCTCGAAAATAAGTTTTAAATCAATATGAATAAAGAGCCGACATCACAATTCTACATTATTAATGCAGGTTTATAATGTCGGCCCTCTATTTTTAAATAATTTTATTTTTCATAAACAGGCTTACTCTTAACAGAGGAAAAACTACTTATTCTCTGTCGAATTTGTTTAGCATGGTTTTTCATAAATGTTAGCAGTACTCCGTATTATTCAATTGCGCCAGCAACGTCATAATCATTTAAATCTAATTCAATCGGTTGTCCGAGCGCTAGTTTAGCAAGTTCCGCTCCTAAATATGGACCAGCTGTTAAACCCGAAGCCCCTAATCCATTCGCAACGAAAATTCCTTCAAAGTTAGGTAGTGGTCCGATAACAGGTAAGAATCCTGGTGTGAATGGTCTGAACCCAACTCTCGTTTCAAGCATTGTAGCATTTTCTAAGCCAGGTGCAACTGCTAATGCCTTATGGAATACTTCATGTAAACCACCAGCTGTTACACGATGATCGAAACCAGTATCATTCTCATGTGTTGCACCAATTACGACATGACCATTGTCAAACGTTAAAATATATTGATCGTTTGGTGGCATAACAACTGGCATATTTTCTGTTGCTGTATTTTCAATTTGCAGATGAACAATTTGTCCTTTTTGGAATGTAACTAAGAAATTAATTCCTAATGGGTTCAAGATTTCATTCGCCCATGCGCCTGCAGTTACAATAACCTTTTCTGCTAAAATTGTTTCATCGTTTACTGTAACTCCAGTAATATGATTTCCTTCACGGACTAATATGGCATCGCCTTTTATAAAAGTTGCACCATGTTTTTTCGCAGCACTTATTAAGGCATTGCGTAATAATCTTCCATTTACTCGTGCAGCACCACTAATATGAACAGAACTATATTCGTCTGATAATGCTGGGAATAATTTTTTTGTTTCTTCAGCTGATAAGCGAGTTATTTCACCAATCTCTGGGGCATCTTCACGTCGTTTATAAGCTCGCTCTTCCATTTGATCTAACTTTTTCTCGTCAGTATGTAAACTAATTGCACCTACACGATTATATCCTGTGTCAGTTTCACCGTCTTCTTCTAATTGCTGAATTAACGAAGAATAGTAACGTGCACCGCCTTTAACGATTTTATACCATGCTTTATTACGACGCTGTGATAGCCATGGACATACAATACCTGCTCCTGCATCAGTTGCTTGCCCTAATTGTTGGCGATCCACGATAGTAACATTCGCACCTGCCTTAGCAAGATGATAAGCAGTAGACGCTCCTAAAATTCCAGATCCAACTACAATATACGATTTCATTTCAAACACCTTTTCTCTTTTGCTAATTATATAAATACAAGAACATTCCTTAGTATAATGGAAGGAATGCTTTTTTCAATGTACTCATCACAATTAATTGTTGCAGCATTGTGACTTTCTTAATCATTATTTTTTCTTCTTACGGAATAATTCAATTGTTTTATAGCCTTGTGAAAGGATTTCTATCATTTTCTCTAGACGTTTTTCACGTGTTTTTTCTTGTTTTACAGAAAAAAGATTACGTGCCCAATCTTTCTGATATCCAGGCGTTAAACTTTGATAAAACTTAAGTTCATTCGGGTGATTTGTTAATAATGCTTCAACATCTTTAATTCGATCTGCATAGTCGGCAACACATTGACTCATAGCAGATGTTTTCGTTGTTTTTTTCTTTTCACGTTTTAAACCTACAACAGTAAAGACTTCATCCATACTTACCATTCGTGCAAATTTAATATCGCTTTCTCCCACATAACCATCTTCTCCAACGTTTAATGCCGGAAACATCTCATCACGGTGAATAAACGTACTATAACGAGCATTACCTTTTTTCGGATATGCGAAGAATACGTAACCTTTTTCAATTAGTAATTCTTCATTACTAATAATAAAATTCGTTTGTTTCACCATTTCATCAAGCGTTTCTACAAATATAAAGATAGCATCGTGTTCTTTTGAGAATGCAGTTTCTTTACCTGTAAAAATGTCATAATCACTTGGTTCGTTAATAACGACCATATTTGTATACTTATTAAGTTTCAATTTATCAATAACTGACATAATAATCTTCCTTTACATTCAAAATTCATTGTACATACTTTTTCGTACTGTTCTAGTGTATTATATGTATTAAGAAAATCAAACTTTAAATCGTATTATTCTGCTGCAAAAGAACATAATTCTTTAATAGATGGGTTGGTTTTATGCCATATGTAATCCGAGATGAAGGGCTAGTTTTACAAGGGGATGATGGAAAAGAACCAATTTTTCATACATATGAAGAAGCTGAGGAAACATTAAAAACATTAACTATACCGTAGTTTCCGAAACGTATTAGAAGAAAACCATTTACACCAAAAATAATAAAAATAGCCGCTTCTGAATAAGAACCGACTATCTTTATTATTCATGACTTAATAGCAAATAAAGTATATAAAAACTCTTTATATTGATCTTCTGTAATTTCATGCTTAGTTTTTTCCCCACGAATAATTTCAGTTAAACTTGTATTCGTTAATGAAATATGACCGGAGTTCGTCAACTTTACTGCAATTGGTCCTTTATTAAAAACAGACTTCTCATCTTCTATCACTCTTCTTTGAACATCGTTTACTACTATCTCATCAATAATATGTTTATAAAAAGCATGACAAACTTTCCATTCTCCAGCAGCATCTATTCTTTCTAAAACATAATTTCCTTTACTCGTATCTTTCCGTCTCACCCGGTACGAACCATTTTTTGAAGAAACAGACTCGCCAGTAAAAGGTACAGGAACAAGAGGTACTAACGAAGCTATACCGACATCAATTAAATACTGTACATTATCATAAGTTAAAATAATTGTTATGTGGCCATCCTCAAGTGCCCATGCATTTATATCGTTTTTATAAACCGTACCTAATGCCAGTTGTACATCATAGCCACAGTCTCTTAAGAAATAGTAAAAAAGAGTGTTTAATTCGTAGCAAAGTCCACCACGGGAACTAGTTAAAATTTTCTCTCGTAAGTTTTCCAGAGAGATTTGATTCGTATTTCGTGCTATAACATCTAAATTCTCAAATGGTATAGTATGCGCAAACGAAAAGAGTATGGTAGGTAATTCTTCAAACGTTACTTCATTACGTTTTTTAAGATTTAATCTTGTGAAAAGCTGATCTTGTAAACTTGTCATATTTAGCACCCCTTAAAAATTTATAAGTTTAAATAATATATGCTGATTGTAAATTTTAAGGGGCACTGTAACAACGTACATTTCATTAAACTGTACCGGTACAAAAATTACGATTCACATAGGAGGTGTCATTACACATGTTTTTTGTAATCACTTCTTTTTGTGGCAAACCAAAAGCTACGAATATAAATTTAATAGTTTATCTATAGGCAAACTATTACTATCACTTAAATCAACAAAATATTGAAGTTGCCATGCTTGGCTCTTTTTAGCTTGATTACTAACAGTGGTATCCCAAACAGGATAAATTCTCATTGCCATTTTCCCTGTTTGACTTTGTGTTCTCAATATTTTTTCTTTAAGAAGAATCTCTTTAGGAAAAATAAATTGCCCTAGTTTATTATCAGCAATACAAGTGATTACTAATAAATCAGGAGCAGCTTCATAAGAGAAAGCTCTATTTCGCATATTTTCATCTTTCTCCCAAAAAGAAACAAATTGCCCAATTTTATTAGGAGTAACTTTTGATTTTCTAAAACGAATGGTTTTGTTATTTAAGTGAAATAAACATCCTGCATATTCTGCGTTTTGCTTTTCTTCTTTTAGATTCGTAATCATTAAGTTGTTAGGTTTGTAAACTATATTATTTAAATTTTGGATTATATTATTAAAATTGTTCAAAAAAACTCCCCCTTTATTCATCTCTTAGTTTACCACAAACATCAGTTCTTCTATATCGTATATAATTATGAACTAAGTGAAATGGGGGAATTTAGCAGGATATAATTATTACTTTAATGTACTTAGTTTTTCAATTGCTTGTTGTTCAGTTGCTAAGTAAAAAATGTCATTTCCTTTATTACATTCATAAATAAAATCTTTTAAGCTTTTACTAGTATACATAGAGAAATTTCCAACAATAGCAATCTTTACCTTGTAGTTTATAAACTTTTGAAGGATATCACCCGCAAGCCGTGTTTTTAGGTCAAAGAAATCTTCACTTATTAAAGATTTATGGATAATAATATGTTTCGCATCTACCTCATTTTGAACTGTTGCCATAGTATCTAATGCAGACTGAACATCCGATATTAATACCTTATCGTTTCTAATGACCGCAATATTGATTCCATCGATTACTACTTTCTTTATTTCCATAGTCCCACCTGTACAGAGATAATAAAGTTGTTTAATTTACAATAAAGTCATTTAAAAAATAATATAGTAGTTTAAAAATCCTTCTTCTACTAACGAGGCAGGTTAGTGGAAGAAATAGCAAGTGGGTTTAACTAGGAGAAGTGTCGATGACATTACAGAAGACACCGAGGTGTCTTCTGTTTTTTAAATTAAGGATATCAATAAATTAAGATTTATTTACTTAACATTATACTTATTTTCGGACCGAGGCATCTAATCGGTGAGTATATACAAACCAAGTAATGCTTGCTGTTAATAATGTTGACGAAATTAAAGCTGTAAGAACACTATATGTTTGCCAAATAAGTATCGTTGACCAATCGAAGGCAAAAACCATTATACACTGGGCAATCGTAGCGATTAGGAAAATAATTGTTACGATTGTTCTCTTTTTTGTCATTGGCTGCTGCTCATTCGTTTTCCTTTTTCTTAATCCTAAGAAAAATAACAGAACGGCTAATAGGCAAAGAATAATTGTGGTAGACGAAAAAATGATGTCCAAAAGCTGTGTGCCGCTTATCTCATATGACTGAGTTAGATTGCCGTTTAATATATTTTTAACTTTTAGTACCAGGTTTATATTGGTATTTGTGCCGTTGCTCAGTAAGCAGATGGCTGTTCTTTCATTTGGCAGTATGGCTACTTTGGTACTAAAATTTGGATTACCCCCAGTGTGTTCTATAAACGTTTGTTCGGCGTTTACCGACCAACCTGCCGCATAATACATATCATTGACAGCCGAAACAGACATATCACCCCTATGTGATTTTTCGATGGCCCTGTGAAATATTTCGGGTATGTCCTGCACGATACCCATCTGTATGCCCATCCAACGCGCCATATCTTTTGTATTAGAAATGATATAGCCGGCAGGTTTATTCCCAGCATAATCCGGAGCGTTAAATGGAGTTGTTATAAAAAAGGAAGAACGGTAGCCCTGTGCTAACTGTCCAGTGGCTTGAGCATCTTCTTTATAAACATACGTCTGGTGAAGACCTAAGGGTAGAAGTACCTGTTCCTTCATAAAGTCTTCATAGCTTTGTCGTGATACAATCTCAATAACCAAACCCAATACGTCATAATTAACGGTTCCATATTTATATTGTTCACCGGGAGAGAACGCCAATTCTGCATCTGCCAGCGTTTCCACAGTCTTTTGCAACATATCAGGCGTATTACCTTGTGGAATATTTTGAGTATGTCTAATATTTGTTAGGCCGCTGGTATGGTGAAGAAAGTTATTTAGTGTAAGGTTTTGCATATCAACAGGTTTACCTTGATACTTTAACGTAAACCAAGGTAAATATTTTTGGATAGGGTCAGTCATTGATAGCAGCCCTTGCTCTTCCAATAGCAAAATCCCCATACCAGTAAAAGCTTTACTCACCGAGGCCAACTCATAGAGTGTATTTTCACTTGCAGAAAGTCCCTTTTCAAGATCTGCATACCCAGAAGAAAAGTAGAACACTTCACCATCAGCAAGTATTGAGAGTGACATTCCAGGCACACCTGACGTACGACAGGCATCATCTAGCAATGCTTGTATTGCCACAGATTTCGAATCTGACAACGCATAACTTTGTGTTGCAAATCCTGAGAATAATATAAATATCGTTAATACAAAAACAATAGTTTTTTTCATACACTCTCCTTTTTGAAGAATTATAAGGGTATAAATAACTTATTTTTATAACTATAAACCAAATTCTAATTTATCTTTCTATTTATCTATATAATATAAAATAATTGTGAAGAGTTACACTTAAACTAACGGGGGCGTTAGTTCAATAAGAAGTAAACAACTTTATTATCCATTTTTTAAGCATTACATAAGCAGATGGATATAATTTGAAACAACTTTAAAGAGCCTTGCTGCATATAGAATGTAGTAAGGCTCTTATCTTTTTTAATCAAAATTCAATAACTTTATTATCACTATACACCACCCCTTTATAATTTACACAGTATGAGTAAAATTGTTTTACAAAACTTCGTATTAATCATAGATTAAATTAGCCACAGCGATTAAAATCGCCTCTATTTTTTATTGTAAGTATATATTTTTTATTACTAATACGGTCAATGAAATTAATGATAGTTTCTCTTTTTTTTATATTTTTGAATATATATATGGAATTGCCTTTACTTGTTATAAAAATATTGCGGAGTAACATAACTTAACAAACTATTCAAAGTGTTAATCTCGGCATATGGTTGTATTTTGGTAGTATTCTTGATTTTCTGAGGGTTAAACCACACACCTTTTATATTTGCATTTTGAGGACCAGCAATATCCTTTTCTAAGTCATCCCCAACAAATAAAGTATTTTCCGGTTGTAAATTTAACTTATTTAATGCTAGTTCGAATATACGTTTATCAGGTTTACTAAATCCCACTTCTTCAGAAATAATGATTGTTTCAAAATACTTATTTAAATTCGTGTTAAATATTTTAGCTTTTTGCCTCTGAGTTGAGCCATTTGTTATAATTCCAACTTTAAAGTGCTTCTTTATTTGATTTAAGAAATGAATAGTATTTTGCTCTATTGAAAAACATCTAGGGAAATTATTATTCCAAAAATCTTGGATGTAATTGCGTGGCAATCTATACTTCGGCGTGAATTCATCAAACAATGATTCTAAAACTGTCGTTTTATTACTTATGCCATATTCTCTTTTATCGTATTCTTTGAATTTCTGTAACATGTTGCTTTTAGCCGCACCATCTACATTTTCATAACACTTTTCTAAAACAATTAAAAATAATGCCTCTACTGCTGTATCCCTATCAAGTAATGTATCATCTAAATCAAACAGCATCGCTTTATAACCCATCAAATCATTTCACAACCTTTCTAGCATTATATAAATCTCTCCAAGTTTGTACCTTTAAACTTTTGGTTTAGCAAGAACATTGTTATGTAGTGATTAACGATTAAATAGAAACTAGATGAAAGAAATCCAAAGTTCTTGGCACACACTCTAGTATTACGGTAGCTTCTTCTATATTGAAATTCCTTTTCCTCTTTTGGTAAAGAAGCAAAAGTATATTTTCGCAAATTTCAAGAAAATACATACAATTCACATTATTATACATTAGTTTTTCGTAAATATTAATCGTACATCAATTCATACGATAAGTTTTTTTTAGCAATTATTTCTCCATCAAAAAATAATATAGCTAATAATACTTTTTGATAGTAAACGTCCTATGAAGTTTACTACTGTATCTCCACATAAACTCCAGATTGTACGGCTATAATGACTACCAGAGGTGATATTATGAAAAACTATCATATCCTCGTGGTTGAGGACGATCAAGAAATTCAGGAATTAATTAAACAATTTTTAATGACACAGCATTATACAGTGGTAGTCGCTTCAGATGGACTAGAGGGTATGACACAATTTAATAAGCAATCATTTGATTTAATTCTTCTAGATGTTATGATGCCCAATCTTAATGGGTTTGAAGTTTCTAAAATGATTCGAAGTCAGTCAAACGTACCAATTATTATGCTAACTGCGTTGGAAGAAGAGGAAGATCAAATGAAAGGATTCGATCTTGGGATCGATGATTATATAACAAAACCCTTTTCATTTCATGTTTTGATTAGACGAGTCGAAGCTGTACTTAGAAGAAGTTATGATAAAAATGTAAATAATCATTTGATATTTAAAGAAGTTCGTATCGATGTGGATGCATATAGAGTGTATGTAAATGACGTTGAAATTATATTAACGACAAAAGAGTTTGAAATTCTACAACTACTATTTCAAAATGAGAGAAAAGTACTTACAAGAGAAAATATCGTAGAGAAAGTTTGGGGGTACGATTATTTTGGAGAAACACGAATAATTGATACACATATTAAAAACCTACGCAAAAAATTAGCTATCCCTTATATTAAAACAATAAAGGGTATTGGTTATAAAATTGATGAATAGTATTGTGAAACTCATGAAAATGAAGCAAATCACTTATAAACTCTTTATGACTACATCTCTCATTTTGTTATCCTTTGCAGTATTGATTTATTTAACTTTATACTTCTTTCTCCCTACATTTTATGAGCAATATAAAACAGATCAACTTCAAACAGGGATAAACGAAATCATTGATAAGTCTAAAAATCTTACGTTTCAAGATGCGATACCACTTTTTGATGAATACGCAAAAAAAAATAATGCGATGCTTTACCTTCAAAATAAAGAAGGGGTAATTATTTACTCTCCTTCGTTTTCTTTTATTCAAAGTGGTACGCAAAAAACAGTAGTTACTAAAGCAACACGATTCGAGAATGCAAGTACCCTTAGCAATTCATATAACGTTACGAAACCAATTCAATTCCAAGATGGTAGTTTAACGCTTATAGTCTTTGCTACATTTCAACCGATTGATGAAGCTTCACAGGTTTTAGTCCGCTTTCTCCCCTATATTAGTATCATTGTACTCGTAATTGGTATAGGGAGTGCTTATTTTTATTCCAGGTTTATTACAAAGCCACTTATTTATATTAATGAAGGTGCACAAAAGATGGCAAATTTAGATTTCTCCGAAAAAATTGAGGTTCGCTCTACAGATGAGTTAGGAGAATTGTCTAATAGTTTGAATGACATGTCTATTAACTTACAACAAGCTATGTTTGATTTAAAAAAAGCAAATGAACAATTAAAAAATGATATTGAAAAAGAAAGAGAAATAGAAACAAAACGCAGAGAGTTTTTTGCGATTGTAGCACATGAATTAAAGTCCCCTCTTACTGTAATGAAAGGATACTTAGAAGGGATGATTTACAATATTGGCCCTTATCAAAATCGCGATCAATATTTAAAGAAAAATCATCAAATTATTGAAAGTATGGAACAATTAGTTCGTGAAATTTTAAGCGTATCGAAATTAGAACAACACACCTTCAAACTAAAAGTAGAGGAAGTTAATCCTTCAAAGTTAATAGGTACAATCACAAAAGATCTCGAATTTTTTGCTTCTCAAAAAAGCATCGAAATAATAAAAGAAATTGATTCTGACCTTTCTATTTATACAGATTGTGCTCTTTTAGAAAAAGCATGTAAAAATATTATTCACAATGCGGTTATGTATTCACCACATAATGAAAAAGTCTATATAAAGTTAAGTGAGGATTCGAAACAAGGTCAAATCGAAATGCAAATTATAAATACAGGTGTCAATATTAAAGATGAAGATTTACAACAAATTTTCAAACCATTTTATCGAATTGAAAAATCAAGAAATCGAAATACTGGAGGAAGTGGTTTGGGGTTATATATTGTTAAACAAATTCTTGAAACGCTAGATATAAAGTATTCAATAAAAAATATGGAACATAGTGTGCAATTTTACATGAGTATTCCATTATCTAAACATAAAAACAAGCAAACTCTCCTTTAAATAGGACGAGTTTGTTTGTTTTTGTAGTAAGTATAAATTTATTAACAGGTTTTTCACTTAATGGACAAATGCTGCTTCTTAAATGGCGATTATCATAAGTAGTGACAAACTGTATTCAATTTACATATTTATCTTCTACTATAACAGCAAAAACGAAATTCCGCTTAGCAGCAAATTAGATTCTCTTATTTGAGATGCATTTCATCTATGAAACTGAAAAGGAAGATGAAAAATGCATATTTCCCTCCATTTTTCAGATTAATTTGGAACTCTTTTATGATAAGCTATATGTAAAGATTAAACATAAAACAAAAAGGATGATTCGTATGCAAATAAGACCAAAGGTAAGTGAATATAACTCCTATTATGCAACGTATACCAACTTGGTATCAGACGGAAATATCATACATATTCTAGAACAACAAATGAAAGAAACGAATCTTTTATTAAAGGGAATTTCTAATAGTGAGGGACTTTTCCGGTATGCTCCTACTAAATGGAGTATAAAGGAAGTAATCGGTCATATAGCAGATACAGAACGGATTATGGCGTATCGATTGCTATCAATCGCTCGAGGCGAGACAGCAGAACTTCCAGGCTATAATGATGATATGTATGTTCTTAGAGCTGCTTTTGATAAGCAATCAATGCAAGATCTTCTTGAGAATTTAATAGTTGTTCGCCAATCTACCCTGTATTTACTTAGAAGCTTAGATAAAGAAGCTTGGTCACAAAGAGGAAATGCGAATAATTCTGAAGTTACAGTTCGTGCATTAGCATACATCATTGCTGGTCATGAGCTTCATCATCTTCAAATTATAAAAGAACGTTACCTTGGTTCTGATTTATATCCAGCTACTTAACATTTGAAGAAAATGAGTCCTATCTATGTAGGGCTCTTTTTCAGTATTTATAACGGATTAGTGCTTAGAACTATGGCAATTAAATGCATTTATTTATAAAGTCCACCACATAATATATATGCTATCCCCTCTTATTCTGTACATAATTTTCTTTAGGCTGATATACTATAAACACAATAGTTCTGGAAAGGTGATGATATTATGTATGAACAACAAAATAATAGAGATAGAGATCAAAAAATGATGTTTTTCATGCAAGGAGTTCCCACAAATAAAATTAACATGCATCAATTACCTAAATGGATTAGAATTTTTGGCTATTGCGCGTTTGGTTGGATGATAGTATTTAGTTTAATTATGATTGTAGGTTTAATTCTGCAATAACTATACAGATACACAGGTAAACGGGACAGCATTTAGATTATATATCTAGGTATTGTCTCTTTTTTTATGTGTGATTATCCCATGATATAGGTAACCAATTATAATAAAAAGAACTTGTAGAATATCCTACAAGTTCTTTTAAAAATATTATTAAAACGGGAACAACAAACTATTTTAACATTCAGTACAGGGAGACCATTTTGATTATGGCTTGATTTTATTATAAATCAAATATAAGCTTTTGAAAGGTCTAGTTTTTGAAAAATATGTGAATTAAACAGCTACGATGTTTATATTAGATTTCATTTATGATCAACTTCTTCTTACTTAAATACACTGCACGATCTGATTTTTTAGCAACCTCCTGTGAGTGCGTCACAACAATAATGCATTTATTCTCTTTATGTGCAAGTTCTTGAAACAGTTCTATTATATCCATTGCGGTTTCCTCGTCGAGGTTTCCTGTCGGCTCATCTGCAATTAGTAAATCAACATTACAAGATAGTGCTCGAGCAATTGCTACACGCTGTTGTTGCCCGCCACTTAGTTGCAGGACGTTTCGTTTCGCTTCAGCTTCTGAGAGTCCTACCCTCTCTAATAATTCTAATGCTCTTGCTGTTTTATTTTGCACTTTAACACCTGTAATTTCCATTGCTGTTAAGACATTTTGAAGAGCGGTCATATAGGTAATTAAGTTATAAGATTGGAAAATTACAGATACATTTTGATTACGGTATCGATCCAAACCAATTTTTCTAATATCTTTGCCATTATACAGTACATAACCATTTTTAGGGACATCCAGTCCACAACCTAAGCTCAGAGTTGTGGTTTTACCAGATCCAGATGGCCCTAAAATCGTGTAGAAATGTCCTTTTTGAAAAGAAAAGTTAACATTATCTAGTATCGCTACATTTTTTCCATTACTTTCATAATAATAATCCAAATTTTTAAACTGTAAAATCGTCTCCATATCGAGCCTCCTCATTCATCTTTTAAAAGAATTTGTTTTGGGTTTAAACGTAGAATAGATAATGCTGGAAGAAGCGTTGCTATTATAGCAATAGCTAGTCCAATTCCACCCATTTTTCCTACATCTTCTCCTGTTACACTTACATCAATTTTATCAATTGGATCTTCTTTTTGATTTTGTAGAGTACCACCGGGTCCAGCCATCATTACAGTACCATGTTGCGAGGTATCTGTTTCTTCGCTTGCAGTAGCAATTTCATTCGAAAGTAAATTATCCCCGATATATTGAGAAACTTTAGCTCCTGTTGTTATGGATAATCCAAATGCTAAAATAGCGACACACACTACTTCTACTACGAATTGCGCCATCAGTTTCCACTTTTTCTCTCCAATAGACAATAGAATTCCCATTTCTTTACGACGCCCTTTAATTGATAGCATAATGATTAATCCTAAAATGATCGCACCTGCAATCGATACAATATAAATAATCATTTGAGAAGTCGAAGAGATATTTTCGATAGGACCAATCATTTGCTTGTACAATGAATCATGCGCATCTAATTTATAATAATTAAAATCAATATTAGATTTTTTTGCTTCTTTTTTAAATGCATCAATATATTGTGGATCATTCAAGAAATACACGACTTGAACACTACTTATACCTTGGTCTACTTCTAATTTTTTCATAGTTGAATGCGGCATATATAGTTTATTAGCTGGATCCATAATAGGAGGAGCCTGTTGACCCATTGCTTGCTCATTTGTTTCGTAAATACCGATAATTTCAACCTCAAGGGTTTCCTTCTTATCCCCTGATTGCACTTTAACTTTGTCTCCTACTTTCAAATTGTTTAATTCCGCTAATCGTTTTTCCATTAAAGCTACATTCTGATCCTTCATTTGTTCTGTAATTGGTTTTCCATCAATGATTTTACTTTTTCCGTTTTTAAAGCTTTCTTGTAATGCAGTCTTGCGAACTCCCTCAATCATAAAAGAAGCATTCATATCTATTTCTGTACCAGAGCTTGAACCGCCTCGCACAGCCGCCATTCCGGCTTTACCTTTTCCTTCTTCTTCTGAAGCTCCTACTAGTTTAAGTCCATCAGAAATACCGAAAGTGTTAGCTATGTAATTATAGTCTTTTACATACTTGGATTTCGCTAATTGATCTGTTTCTTTTGTATCGAGCTGCGGTGGATTTGGCATTTCTCCAGTTTCCTTAGCTTTTTGACCTAATTTGTCGAAATCAAGACCTAAAGTAACATCTGCACCAAGTTTTTTTCTCGCAGCATCCGCTGCTTTTTTTGACGCATTTTGGATTGTGAAACCTGAAAGAACCAAATTTGTAACAATCAGAAAAACTGCCATCAAAATTAATGATGTTCCTATCCTTTTTTTTATACTGAGAATTGCTCGTTTCATAAAATTCATTTTTTCTTACCTCCTTGATATCTTGTATTCTATATAGGTTATCTAGAGTTTATATGGAGCTAATCGGTAGTTTAACTAGAGATATAAGGAGTTTATGTGTAGTTATTTACCTGTTCCAGAAAAGCTAGAACACAAATTCAAAAACACAGTCGTTTTTGAATTTCGGTAAGGAGTTAGTCAATTTAAGAGACTTATAGAAAAGAGAGGTTAAGCTTAATTTAATGTATATAATATAAAAAATATATTTATTGTATAATTTCTATACAATAAATATAGAGAACCTATTTGTGAATATTTATTTGAGAATTGTAAGTTCCTAATAGAAATTACATCTTTTAATAAGAAAAGAAACAAGTTAACATTCTTTTATATGGATAAGAATATTAACTTGCTTCTTAAATTTTAGTATAAATTATTTATTGTAAGCTTTATAATATAATATACAAATTTATCACCTGTTTTTATAATTCAAGCACCTACTATTAGGAAAAGAGAATATTTTATAATTAATTTAAAACATAAATTTTGTCCATGTTTTAAACAATATGTATTTTGGAGGAGGTTAATTTGATTTTTTCAAAACTCATTGATCGGTACGCCTTGTATGATTTACATAAAAAAAGAAGTGTAGCGTTTCAGTATACTTCCCTTTCTAACACTTCATTAAATATAAAGGACATAGAATCTTTTTATAAAGTAAAACCATCACATATTCATTTTGACATTAAGCATTCAAAACAGGAAAAGAAATACATGGTTGGACAATTCAACTATAAAAGCTCGGTTCAATCTGGTGATTCACGCAACGACTCTGTAACTGGGGAATTATTCTTACATAAAAATGAAGATGCACCTCAGGTTATCTTTGTTCATGGTTGGAGAATGGATTCTAACGAACGTGTGAAAAAAATATTCCACGATCATATGACCAGCCTAAAGTGGAATATGTATTATTTCACTCTACCCTATCATTTTGAAAGAAAACCCGATCAATCCCTTTTCAGTGGAGAGTATATGGTAAGTGCAAACATTGAACGAACAGTACAAGCAACTAGACAAGCGGTAGCTGATTTACGAGCTTTGATTAAATGGATTAAAGCAAATAAAAATGGGCCCCTGATTCTAATAGGAATTAGTTTAGGCGGATTTATTACTAACTTAACCTCTCTTGTTGAAGAAGAAATTGATGTGTTAGCATCCATTTTCTATGCAAATCGACTTTCTTATTCTATTTGGAATACGACTCCAGGTAAATTTATTAGAGAAGACTTGGAACATCATGGTGTTACGTATGATGATTTAATAGATTATTGGAAAATCACTGAACCGAGTCAAGCATTACCAAAAGTAAAAAAAGAAAATATTTTATTAATTTCAGGTAAGCACGATCTATATGTGCATTCTGAGGATACAGACTACTTGTGGGAATCTTGGGAAAGGCCTACACGATATATTTATACATGTGGGCATGCCGGGATAGTTCTTAAACGTAAAAAAATTGCCGCTGATACTATTAATTTTATTCAGAATCGATTGAACTCCTCGCACTCATCCAATGTCGTGCCTTAAATAACGAGATTACTAAGCGCATAATCTTATACTTGTAATGTTTCATTTTAACCAATCACATATATAAATCATCGTCACGCTAATCCATACACGATTAAAAAATGAAAGATCCCCTAATGAAACATTAAAAAGGGAAGAACCTTGATGAGCTCTTCCCTTTTTGTTTATTCTTCATTGAATTGTAATTTAATTACAGTATGTGAAATTATGCTATATTAATTTTAAAAGCGAAGTAAAGGTTGTTTTTACTTCGCTTTTTTCATTTGCAATCCTTATTAACTTTGCTCAATTCAGTATTTATTTCCACACTCTTCGCTTTTATTTAATCGGTTTTTCTGATTTTAAAACAATGGAACTTAATGCAGGAACTTTAATTTTATTGTCATGGACAACATAAAGTGGTTTACTTCCCGCCTGCTTGCCATCTACTAGTACTTTCCAAGGCCCTTTCGATGGAAGTTTTATTTCAACAGCTTCTCTATTTGCATTGTGAGCCACCGTAAAGTATTCATTTTTATTCCCCTCTATTGTATAAGCAACCGTATTTTTCGGGGCACCTATAAATGAAACTTGTGTTTTTATTTGCTCTGCAGATGTCATTCGAAAAGCTGAGTACTTTTTGCGTAATTCTATTAACCCCTTCATATAATCTACTTCATTATTAAACGTTGCACGGCGCAACCAATCCATCTGGTTAATTGAATCTGGAGATTTGTAACTATTATGATCACCATATTTCGTGCGCATAAACTCTTGTCCTGCATGTAAGAATGGAATCCCTTGTGATGTTAATAAAATCGAAGAAGACAATTTGTGCATTTGTTTTCGTACTTCTTCACTATCATCTGGATTAGTTAACTCAAGTTTATCCCATAATGTATGATTGTCATGTGCTTCCACATAAGTTAGCACCTGCTCTGGATCTTGATAGGTAGACAAATTGGTATCATAGTCAATACCTGCTGTAATGCCTTTTTTAATACGATCTTCCATGTTTTGCTTTCCATTTACAAAACCATTTTCTTTCTCCTCAAATACACTACCTTTCAATCCATCACGTATATTATCGTTAAAATGAGCAATCCCTTTCATTTTCTCCGCATTTTTTTGATTTGCTTTCAACTCAGCTGCAAGAGGTGTATTTAAATCCCAGCCTTCTCCATGCAGTATAATAGAAGGGTCAATTTGATTAACAGCTTTACGTATTTCATTCATCGTTTCATAATCATGAATACCCATTAAATCAAAACGGAATCCATCTAAATTGTATTCTTTTGCCCAGTATGCTACAGAATCGATCATAAACTTCCTCATCATTTTTCTTTCTGAAGCAGTATCATTTCCTACACCGGTTCCATTTGCAAATGTTCCATCTTCATTGTAACGATAATAATAACCTGGAACTAACTTATGAAAATTAGATTCAGCAGCATTATACATATGGTTATATACTACATCCATCACCACACGAAGATTATTATCATGCAGTGTTTGAACCATTTGCTTTAATTCAGTTATTCGAACAGTCGGCTCATAAGGATTTGTAGAATAGGAGCCTTCTGGAACATTGAAATTTTTAGGATCATATCCCCAGTTATATTGCGGTTCATTTAAAGTCTCTTCATTTACTGAAGCATAATCAAATATCGGTAAAAACTGAACGTGAGTAACACCAAGATCCTTTATATGATCAAGTCCTGTTTTTACACCTTCTGGCCCTTTTGTTCCTTTTTCTGTTACACCTAAATATTTCCCTCTCTGTTTAATACCACTTTCAGATTGGATGGAAAGATCGCGTACATGTAATTCATAAATAATAGCATCTTCTGGATTTTTAAATTTTGGCTTTTTGTTTGCTTTCCATTTTTTCGGATTTGTGTCTTCTAAATTAACGACTACACCTTTATCCCCATTTACAGAAGCAGCACGCACATATGGATCAACCGCTTCAGTCCACTTATCACCAATTTTGACCTTATACGTATAAAAGAGCCCTTTTTGGTTCCCTTTTAGTTCTGCTGTCCAAGTTCCCTTTTCACCTTGTTGCATGTTTATTTCAGTACCTGTTTTATCGCTCCATTTTTTATATGTAACCAACTTCGCTTCACTCGCAGTAGGAGCCCATACACGGAAATTTGTATATTGCGGAGTATATATATTCCCTAAATCATTACCACCATAATAAAATAAATTGTCGAATTCCTCGCTACGAATGACTTTACCGATTTCAGTATTCGTATCAGCTAAGTTTTCAATTTTAACTTTGTATGTTTGTTTTAAATCAATTTTCTGTTCCGTAATTATTTTAACCTTATTAGTAACATCTCCACTGTTTATATCATAAGGAGTAATATTCTTAATTTTTATGCCTTCAATTTCAATTTTCTGTTCCTTAATATTAAACGGGACATTAGTCGTTACAGTAATTTCATGGAAACTATCAATAGTTGCTTTTTGAATTGAGAGATCCGATGAAGGCTTAGAGTTATATACTTTTTCATCACCCGAAAGAATCCATACTTCAGCACGACCGTCCTTTATATTTTCAATCCAACGATCCCCACCATCTTTTTCCCATTCATTTGTTCGAACTATAAATCCTACACGATTATAGTCACCTTCTATTTTTATCTTAGCGTATTTTCCAAATTCATCTTCACCAGTAAATTCATAAGATGTACCATTTGCATTTTCTCCCCATAACCAAATATTCCAGTCTTTTGTATTTCCAAGCTTTTCTTTGTAATGAATGATAACTTCAGTTGTTTTCGAATTTGAAACTGCCTTCACACTCTGAAAGGAGAAAACAGATGATAACATAACGATTAAAGTAAGTAATAAAACTGATTTGTTAATTAACCTTTTTGTAATTTGCACCACATACACCCTTTCTTCAAATATTACTAGTGATTTATTATGCTTACACTGAATAACACTGCTTAAATTAATCTAGAAATCTCTTTTAATTCACCTCCATATTGGCTATTTTCACGTATGTATTTCAATGACCTTTTAATGCGAAAACGTTTGCATTAATGATTAAAAAAATAGATTTGTTAATGCCTTCATATGTTTGTAAATGCTAAAAGATCAGGGAAATCATTTTAAAGCAATCGTTTGTTATCGCTTTCATTCTATAGATTTTCCATCAAGAGGTCAATATATTATTAATTTTCTGTTTTTATATATTTTAAACCTTATTTATTTGTCGAAACTTCTTAAAGATAAAGCGCCTAACTATTGCTTAGTCAGTTTATTTTCAATAATACATTGCTACGAAAAAACAGCTAATATCCTTAAAATGACATTAGCTGTTTTTCATAATATATTAATATATGAATGATAACTATATTTCTAAATTACTTAATTTTTGCTGCATCAAATGCCTTTTGAACTGCTTGAACTTCAGCTGTATTCGCACCATATTTATTAGTTGCCACTCGAATACATGCTGATCTCAATTCTTTGAAATTAGAAGTCATGTTTAACTCATCAGTATTTGCATAATAGAAAATATCAAACATTTTATCTTCACCAATTCCTTTAACAGTTACTCCGTTATGAGTACCGCCTTTTGCAATGAGATACGCAACTTTATTAATAATACTTGAATTAAAATGAACACCGCCTTGATCCCATCCATTAAAATCGTTAAATTCACTGTAATCATCTGGATAAGGTACTCCTAGTGAAGATGGAACAGAAGCTGGGTTTTCCATATCACGGAAAACAGATCCTGTTTGTTCTCCCATTGTCCAGTTAAAGTTTCCATTATTTACGTATTTCTCAATAGATGTTCCCATAATATCAGATAGTGCCTCATTAATCGCACCAGATTCCCCGTAATATTCAAGATTAGATTCGCTAGAAGTAACAGCATGTGTAAATTCATGTCCAGCTACGTCATATGCTTTAACAATAGGATCACCATATACAAGCATACTTCCATTATTAGCACTTAATGCATTCTGCCAATTTTTCGGATCATTCGTCTCTTCAGAATCCCAAGCGTGTACAACTGAAACTACCTTTTGTCCCTTATTATCAAAGCTATTGCGCTTGTATTTATCTTTATAAAAATCAAATACTTTTGTTGCTAAGTAATGAGCACTTACCGCTTTTGGATCGTTAAATGTTGCCGAAGTACTAGTCGCTAATGTACCAGGATAATAGCTTTCTTCTTTAGTAATATCTCTGTAATTCACATCATATGTTTCAATTCCTTGCCCTCTTGTATAATCAGCAAGAGCATATTTGCCATTACTTTGTTTAGAGATACCAAATGAACGATTAATACCTAAATCATCTTTTCCTGTTCCGGTTAATGATGTAAGACTGCTTTGTTTATTTTTCTTTAAAGCGCCAACTAGTTTGTCACTGGCTTTTAAGTTAGATTCTTGTACCATATTTTTTAACATATCACCATTTTGTGCATTTACTAAATAAGTACCAGAAACATAGTTTGGTGTTGCAGCTTCAAATTTAACTTGATATGCATTTTTAGCTTGTCCATTATTTTCATCAACAAAAATAACCTCTTTAACTTCTGGCTCAGTAATAAACTTGATATCGTTCCCGTACTTCGTATAAATAAATTGTTTTGCTTCATCTTTTGATAGATTAATAGTTTTTTTCAATTCTTCTTGTTTTAAATTTTGCGCGCTATCACCTGAAACACTTTTAATAACACCATTATTATCTACGTGTGCAGTTAATTGATGACCATATACTTCTTTTCCTTCGTATGTTTGCTGCATACGTACAAGTGTAGTTCCATCATACGAACCACGTTTTTGAAGGACTTTATAATCTACTCCTGCTTCTCCATTGACTTGTTTTTGGGAGAGAGCTTGCTCTGTTTTCTCCTTAAGTGCATCCTTTACTACATTTTCTGGTGTCTTTTGTGACGGTTGTGTCAGTTCACCCGAACGGAACGATTCTTCCTGAATTTGAACTTGTAGTTGATCTGTTTCCTCTGCATGACCTACCCCATATGGTGCCACAGCTGTTAAAGCTAATCCTGTTGTTAATGCTACCTTAGTTAATGTCTTTTTGTTTTTCATTATTTCACCTCGTATAATTTTTGAAATAGAAAGCTTGTACAAAGTATACTGTCTATTTCTGTCGGAAAAAAGAGAAAATACACAATTTATGTAACATTATGCAAAATTACATAAATTGTGGTCAATATTATAAATAATGAACGGAACACATATGTACATTAATTTGAATAAAAGAGAGTCCTTATAGGCGCTCACCCAATTGGTTAGTTATTAATTATCTATATTCATTGTAATAAAAGTATACTTACCTCTAAATAACAACATAAAAACCCACTCTTTACTATTGTAAGAGTGGGTTTAATGTTATTAAAATAACAATTACTATAAGAAACCTTATAATTTATATTTTTTTAGTAATCCTACTAAGTTTTTTGTAAAATTCACCTTTCGTTTTTATATGCTTAAACTGATTTGGATTAATATTTGCTTTTTGTGAGAGTGCTACAATCTCTTCTTTTGAAATTGAGTCTTTCGTATTTATAGATGCTATATTTGTGTATTTTCCGTCTTCTGTTTTTGGAATTTCTAAAATCCCTTTATTCACAAGATCAACTACAGCCTTATGCTCTGAAGAATGTAAATCTACACCAGTAATTTTCCAATTACGCATAACTTTTGGTGTGTATACACCGTTCTTTACCTCTTTTAAATATGTAATAGCAAGGTTACGAATGGTTCCACCTGTTTCTCCAAATGCATTCTCTTGTTTAGATGACCAAATTTGTTCAAACTTACGCCCCTCTAAAGCTCCTCCTTTTGCCTGAAGAGCCTCCATTCTATATGCATTCATTCCCAGCGTCATAACATCGCTCATTTTGATTGGTTTGTTTGTACGAATAGAGCGTAAATTTGTAATTCTACTTCCGTATGGTTTTGTTAAGTCAATTTCGTATTTTACGCCTCCAAAGAAATCGTTCGTACTGTATTTAGATGCACGGCGGGTTTTATCAAAGCTAACGGTTACATCTCCGGCACGAGATGAGTTAAAATATCCTGCTGCCCATTCCATATAGTCTTTCAAATCTTTTCCAGAAATCTTATATACTGTAATTTCTCCCAAGGCATATTGGTAATTATACGCAATATCTTTTTTCTTAATAGGACCTGTATCCAAACGGGCATAATCATTATCAATTTGATGGGCTACTACATCTGCTTTACTGTAGTAGAGCATGACTTCATGAAAGAAATCTGATAAAGGTGTTTCTTGAATCTGAACACTTGGGATACCCTTTATTTCATTTTCAGGAACAAGATTTCTACCCTTTAATTGAGCGACTACAACATTTGCATCTCCTCTCGCATATTCGTGAAAAGGTGTTAGTGTTTCTTCAAGTGTAGGATCAGATAATATCGTTGTTCCATCAGCATTTTTTACAGGTATAGCGGTAGCAGTTTTATCTTTTAAAACCAACTTCTCATCTTGCTTTGTAAAAGTAAGGTCAATACGTGAAATATGTGTTCCATATTTATCTGGTTCTGTAATAATTACGCCATTTACAACTTCTTTTTTTACAAGTTTATGCATATGAGCCGCAAAAATAGCACTTAGTTCCGGACAAGCATTTGCAATATCTTGAACACCAGTACCAGGGATACCATTCTCATTTTCTAGTCCCATATGCATAACTCCTACCATTACATCTACTTTACCTTCTAATTCCTTAATTGCCTTTTTCGTCTCTTCTACCGGATTTTTCACCACTAAACCATTTAAGTGATCTGTCCCTTTTTCAAAATCACTAATCATTGGTGTATTCATACCAATAATCCCAACTTTAATTCCACCTTTTTCTACAATTGTATATGCAGGAAGAAAGCGCTCTCCATTTTCCTTATAAATATTTCCTGCTAACGTTTTTCCCTTATATTGCTCACTAACTTTTTTCAATGTATCTAATCCAAAGTTGAATTCATGATTTCCAAATGCCCAGGCATCATATCCCATTGTATTCATCGCTACCATCATTGGCGATTGTGGCTTATCGTTGAATAATTCTACTGAGTTTCCTTGAATTGTATCCCCGGCATCTACTAATATGGTATTTGGATTTTCTTGACGGACCTTCTTTATAACCGTATAAAGCTGCGTCAAACTTCCACTCATATTTGCTCCATCAAGCGCATAATCCCAAGGCATAAATCTACCATGAATATCTGCAGTACCTAACAATGTAATATTAACTTCAGATTCCTCAGCCTTAGAGATAGGTGGTTTGACTATTACTGCCGTTCCAAGCAGTAATAGAATTACAAAGTAACATACATAGTTCTTCCATTTCATTTTTTGCATAATAATAATATTTCTCCCCTTTTTGTACTTTCATAAAGTTGCTTGAACTTTAAAAATGTAACTTATTATTTAGGAAACTTCAACTACAAAAGATAATTTTGAAGGTGGTTCTGTTGCAAAAATAAAGAGAATAAATTGCATACATCCCCTAACAGAATTGTATTTTATCGTTTTCTGACAGAATACTCCTTCCTTAAGCGTGTGAAGTGTACTTTCAAAATAAGGACATATCACTTATCATTATTTCAATTTATTAAAACGTGCATATACAATATGTTATCATGATTAATTTTTTGAATTTCGTTGCTGATTTATTTCCTTCTAAATAAAAACACTTTCAAAAAAATAACCCCGCTCTTCATTTAAGACGGGGTTACACTTATACAGAAAATCGGATAGTTTCATATTTTCTTAAGCTTATTGGTCACTTTCAACTAATTTCATTCTATTTTTGTTTTCTTCTGAATCAATATGAATCAACCGTTTTCCTTGTTTATAATACGTATCAATAAATAGGGAATAATTTTTACTTTTCAATTTCACAAAGCAATTTTATCTCTTTGATTTGTAACATATGACGCTGTTCATGCAAATAGATCAGTTCTATCCACTGATCAAGGGGCAATTCTCCAAGAGCTGGATGCATCACTGATTTTTTCGCTAATACAGACTCATCATCTATTGTACTCAGGAAACGCATCAATTCTTTTCTTGATTCGTTTAGCATATTGAGCATTTGCTCCACTTCAAATGGTTCTATACTTGGTTCAATCATTTCTGGAGCTATAAACTTTTTCGTTCTATCTAATAAAATAGTGTGAATTTCTTTACGCTCATTTTGGGTACTATCTAACTTTTTTAACCCTGAGGAAATAACTGTTATCACTCTCTCATCTAATAAAACTAAATGATGACAAACTTGTGCAATACTCCATTTATCCTTATCTGGTTTCCTATTAAATTGAGCATCACTCAACAAAGAAATTTCCTCAACTAATTGATTTCTCGTTTCATAAAACTTGTCATTTACAAATGTATCCATGCGGATTCTCCTTTCATTGCAACCTACATACTTAAATTTCTACGCTAAAAACATTATCTTCGAAAACAGATTTTCTTTCACTACTATTCCAATTTCATTTTAAAGCCACAAATGAAGTTATTTGTTTTTTTGTATGTTTTTAATTGGCACAAATAAATCAACCTTTAACTTTCCTTCTAGATCTTCAGCAACATTATTTAAGCAAAACTCTAAATTATCTCTATCATAATCTGCATCATACTCACTATTTGGTAGCCACTCTGCATACATGTATTGATACGCTTCACTTAATTTATGAGGTTCATCATAGAACTGGTATAGACCATATGTACCTCCATCTAATCTTTTAAATTGCACATCATGATACTTTTCTTTATCGAAGTTTTCAGGAATCATAACACATGCATCATGCCGGCACTTATGACTTGCAACAAGTTCAGGATTATCTAATGATATTCCGATAAATGATTGCTTTGGTGGATACAGTTTATTTTCAATTGACCAGTTCAGTAACTTCCCCCAGTGATCTTGCGGTTCAAAGTAGCTACCAGTTCGTCTTATATACGCTACTTCTAATGGTGGTAATTTTTTTATAACAACTTTCATTTACATCTTCTCCCCTATAAATACGTACACTGTTTATTTAGCTTTCTTTAATATTTATTCCTTCTTAAACAAAAAGAATTTTCTAATCACATAAAGTGAAACTTTAATCAGCGGGAGATGAATTTTAATTGAAATATAATTGATTACTATTACTACTACTAAAGTAGTATGTACTTTCATACTTTTATTTGATTTTAAATTCTTTTTAAATCGATATATTAATTGTAAGAAAATAAAAAGGTGGAGGATTTTAATTGATTAAAGGAATATACGAAGCGCATTTACCAGTGAGTAATTTAAAACAATCTATCGAATTTTATGAAAAACTAGGGTTGAAGTTAGCCTGGAGCGATGAATCAACAGCATTCTTTTGGATTGAGGATGGGAAAAGTTGGCTAGGATTATGGGCGGGCTCTGAATACGAAACAAAATATCATCCTTCTTTACGTCATATTGCATTTAGAGTTTCCTATGAGGATTTAAAAGAATCATTACATTGGTTACACTCACTTCAAATTAAAGCTGTTCCGTTTGGGAGTAATGAATCTATTGAACCATTTGTCCGTCCACATCAAGGTAATGCATCTGTTTATTTTATTGATCCAGATGGTAATAGCTTAGAACTTATTTGTCATATTTTTGTACCTAACGCACTAAAACATATAAATGATAAATTATCCTTTAAAGATTGGGAGACACTATTAGCTGACACATTTGAATGAATATTAGTTATAAATCATAATGGCTCACCTTTATTTTTATAACATGTATAACAATCTTGAATAGTAATGTCCTATCAATTTATCATTAAATAAATGTAAAAAATGACCCTATTTATTCATTTTTAATGCGTATGTATGTACATTTGTTAATTTATTCGATATATTATGGGTATTGAATGATTACGTGAAGTGTATAGGTCGCTTATATAACACCTTATATTTTTATATCCGTGAAAACTACAAAGTGTATGAAAATCCATTTGTCAAATGAATTTAGTGCGGAAGGAGGTTTGTGGTTACTTCATAGGGTATAATAATCAGTTTTTTACTGATAAAAATATAGGAGGCGACATAATGTTTCGTACGATTTCAAATTTCATGAGAGTAGCTGAGATAAGAAGGAAAATCCTTTTTACACTAGCGATGTTAATCGTTTTTCGAATTGGCACGTTTATTCCAGTTCCTCATACTAACGCAGAGGTATTAAAAGTACAAGATCAAGCTAACGTTCTAGGTATGTTAAACGTATTTGGCGGAGGAGCATTGCAACACTTCTCAATCTTTGCTGTAGGTATTACACCATATATTACAGCTTCCATCATAGTACAATTACTACAAATGGATGTTATACCTAAGTTTTCGGAATGGGCAAAGCAAGGAGAAATGGGCCGTAAGAAATCAGCTCAATTCACTCGATACTTTACAATCATTCTCGCATTCATACAGGCCATCGGAATGTCTTATGGCTTTAATAATATAGCAGGTGGACAATTAATAACAGATCAAAGCTGGACTACATACTTATTTATTGCGACAGTTTTAACTGCAGGTACTGCATTTTTACTTTGGTTAGGCGAACAAATTACCGCTAACGGAGTTGGTAATGGTATTTCGATGATTATCTTCGCAGGTCTCGTTGCCGCGATTCCAAATGTTGCAAATCAAATTTATTTACAACAATTCCAAAATGCTGGCGATCAGCTATTCATGCACATAATAAAAATTGTTTTAATTGGACTCGTAATTTTAGCGATAGTTGTTGGCGTTATTTACATTCAACAAGCTGTACGTAAAATACCGATCCAATATGCAAAAGCTGTTTCAGGAAACAATCCATATCAAGGAGCAAAAAACACTCATTTACCGCTTAAAGTAAATAGTGCTGGTGTTATACCAGTTATCTTTGCTTCTGCATTTTTAATGACGCCGCGTACAATTGCGCAGCTCTTCCCTGATTCAAGCGTATCAAAATGGTTAGTTGCAAATCTTGATTTCGCACATCCAATTGGAATGACACTTTATGTCGGTCTTATTGTTGCTTTCACATACTTCTACGCATTTATTCAAGTAAATCCTGAACAAATGGCTGAGAATTTGAAAAAGCAAAATGGATATGTTCCTGGTATTCGTCCTGGTAAAGCAACTGAACAATATGTAACTAAAATTTTATACCGTTTAACATTTATCGGTGCAATTTTCTTAGGTGCAATTTCTATATTACCGCTCGTATTCACGAAAATTGCTACGTTACCACCTTCTGCTCAAATTGGTGGTACAAGCTTACTTATCATTGTCGGTGTAGCACTAGAAACCATGAAGACTTTAGAAAGCCAGCTTGTAAAACGTCATTATAAAGGCTTTATTAAAAAAGTGAATTAATTATAAAAAACACACTATATTTTAAAGACATAGTGTGTTTTTTATTTTATATAAATATCGCCATTAATTCTCGATTTTAAAATCCTTATTATTGTGCATGTAAAATACCTTGAAGTACAACTTCTAATCCCCAGCGGAACCTTTCTTCTCCACCAGACAACATATCATCTTTTAAGCTTACAATCATCGGATACTTTACTACATCTAATGTTTCGTACGAAGCACGAATTGCGTCAAGTGTAGTTCCCTTTTCTTTACGTGCTGTTTGTTCAAAGGCGACTGAAGCAGCATATAACAGTAGAATATCTACTCCCCATGCTGATGATTTCGCATTTACTCCTCCTAGGTGTAATTGGTGCAAAATCTGTTCGGTAAGAGCTAACGAATTTGGTCCAATTGGAATTGTCATTAAAGCCAATTCTGCCATTCCAGGGGAATTGAACAAAATTCTGAAATATGAATATACAAGTTCAAATAATTCTTTTTTCCATGTTTCATTTTTGACATCTACTTCTTCAATCTTTCCTAGACCATAATCTAATACAAACGCTCTTAATTCATCAGCATTTTTAACATAAACATATAAAGAAGATGGTCCTGTATCTAGCACTTTTGCAATTTTTCTCATACTAAGACCTGATATTCCTTCAGACTCCAGGAGGTTATATGCGGTTTTCACAATGATTTCTTTACTCAATGGTTCTTTTGCTGGTCGCGAACGACGGCTATTCGTTGTATTTGTTTTCTCTTCCATAGTTCTCCTTAATTACATCCAGTTTTATTGTTGTCCATGAAGTTGATTCATAAGATTGTACATTTTAATAGCAGCATCTTCTGAAAAACAAATTTCAAGGTTATCATTTGAGATAGCAGCAGATTGTGAAGAATAATCGTACATTTTTCCTTCATAAGTTTTGATTGCTTCGTTCAAATCGTCATACTTTACAATAGCTAGTGCAAGTTCTGCTGCATCACGCATAGCTAGGTTCACACCTTCTCCAGCAAATGGAGACATTAAATGAGCAGCATCACCAATTAAAGTAACACCAGGTGTACTATTCCAAGTTAGCCCCACAGGTAACATATAAATTCGTCTAGGAAAAATTGCACCATCTGCACATCTAATATAATTTTTAAGAGTTTCATCCCAGTCCTCAAAATATTGTAGAAGTTGACTCTTTGCTTCTTCTACATTTTCAAATGGAATCCCACAATTATCAAGCCATTCTTTATTAGTTCTAAAACTTAAGTATACTCGAATACTGTCATCTCCATTTAACTGTGCCAAAATACCTTTTTGATCCGAAAGTGCAAAGACTTTACCACGTCGATTAAACTCCGCTATTCCCGGATGATTTTCCGTGACATTTTGCAAATTCAATTCAATCATACTAATTCCAGTATATTGCGGTGCCGAATCTGTGACAAGTGGGCGAATTTGTGAAAAAGCACCATCTGCCGCTACAACTAAATCCACAATATCTACATGTCCATTTTCAAAATGAAGTTTATGCATACCATTTTCTAGAGAAACGGCTTTTATTAAATTATATCCCCAATGTATACATTCTGAATCAACAGAGTTTAAAAGCAACTCACGCAAAGTACCACGATCAATTTCAGGACGATCCCCGCCAGCTGAATCTGCTTCTTCATCTAAATATATTTTTCCACTTTTATCAAATAAGCGAAAATCTTCTCCCTCATATCTAGCAAATTCATAAAATTTCTCTAACAATCCTGCTTCTTTTAGCGCTTCTTGAGCAGAATCATGATGGATATCTAATGAACCTCCTTGTTGACGACTCATTGGGGATGTTTCTCTTTCATACAACACACTTTTTAAACCATGTTGTTGTAATATACGAGCTAATGTTAATCCTCCTGGTCCAGCGCCTATAATGGCAATTCTTTTTTTCGTATTTTTCGTTCTTTCCATCATTAATCACACCTTACATGTTTTTGAATTACTTGTTCTATTTATAACATAACGAACACTGTTCGTAAAGTACAGTGTTCGTTATTCTCTAAGGAAATTATGGTAACGGCTCCAATAAGAAAAACATGCTACAAATTAGTAATAGCATGTTTTTTGTGTCATCTATTTATTTAAGTTCTCAAAACACTTCAGTCGTTTCTATTTAAAGCTCCTTCTTTAATAGCTTCCCTTGCTTAAAATAAGCTCCAATTGTTGTACGGTTTGCTAAAAATACACCTATCAAAATGAAACAAGCCCCCATTCCCATTGTAGGATTTAAAGGTTCTCCTAATACGATATACCCTACGATAATTGCTATTAATGGTGATACATATAACCACGTCGATGGAAATACTGGGTTTGTTTTTGATAAGAGCCAGTAATATAATCCGTGTCCACCGATCGATCCGATAAATATGAGATATAAAATAGGCCATTGTACACTCCATGAAGTTAATACAGTTACATTTGGTTGTTCTACAATAATAGATGCGATTAGTAGTAAAATCCCTCCATAAAACATTTGAATTCCGTTAATAAGAAATGGTGATACATTTGATAAATCTGAAAGTATTTCTTTCGAACGAATAGAGCCTATTCCGTAAAATAACTCTCCTATAACTAAAACAATACAAGCAATACTCCATATGAAACTTACTTGTTGATGCATTCCTGGTAAAGAAACAAATATAACACCTATTAGTGCAATAACTAAAGCAACGAGTTGTTCCTTTTGTAATTTCTCCCTATTCCTCTTTGCTTGTATTAATAAAATCATCATTGGTCCCGTAGCAGACAGAACAGCAGCTAATCCCGAAGAAATATATTGTTCTGACCAATATAAACTTGCGAATGTCATAAATGTTAAACAAAATCCAGCATACATAATGCGTTTTGAAAATATATGTGGCATAATTTCTTTTCGCTTTAATTTAAAAAGAATCATAAGGATTATACCCGCTAAAAAGAAGCGAATTCCTGCTGAAAACAACGGTGGCGCCCCTGCTTCAATTCCAATTTTTATCGTTAAAAATGTTGTCCCGAAAATAATACATACTAAAATGTAATTAAAAATGACCATTTTTCTTCCTCCTTTTTACTCTTAAAATGAGTATAGAGGCTATGGTGTATAACAGTGTATGGGTACATATAACAGTTACTTCAAGTTGTAGTTGATTCCCTATATATTTTTCGC
This sequence comes from Bacillus sp. 22475, assembly GCF_052044835.1. Taxonomy (NCBI): domain Bacteria; kingdom Bacillati; phylum Bacillota; class Bacilli; order Caryophanales; family Bacillaceae; genus Bacillus; species Bacillus sp. 22475. The sequence goes on from NZ_JBQENW010000003.1 coordinate 98,472, forward strand.
TTTAATTAAGTTAAAAAGAAAAATAGGTGAACCTATGAAAATTGTATTGCGTAAAGAAACAAACATACCGTATTACAAGCAAATATATATGCAAATTGTTGACAGAATACAAAGTGGTATGCTTTCACATGGTGAATCTCTTCCTTCTTTACGTTGTATGGCCACAGATTTACAAATCAATGTATTAACAGTTCGTAAAGCGTATAAACAATTAGAAACGAAAGGGTATATACGCATCGAACAAGGAAAAGGTGCTTACATATATAAACGGGTAAAGAAAGATTTCAAACCAATTCCGTATAAATGGCAACAAACGAAAACGATTAATGTTATGCGTTCTCAATATGCAATGAATAAGCACCGTAAATATTATAATTTTTCACAAGCAATTCTGTATCCTCGTCTGTTACCAAATCCATTTTTGACAGATGAAATGCATAAATTGCTGGATAAAAATCCGATGTTGTTAGCAACTTATGGACCAGTTCAAGGCGATTATGAATTGCGAGTTGAAATAGTGAATTACTTACATGAACACCAGAATTTAGTGACAGACCCATCTCAATTATTAATTACAAGCGGAGCACAACAAGGAATTAATTTAATTGCTCAAACATTATTAAAACCTGGAGATATCGTATTAGTAGAAAGTCCATGTTACAGTGCCGCGCTTGATGTTTTCATCAATAAAGGTGTTCAAATCATTCCCGTTTCTCTTGATAATCATGGAGTTCGCTCCGACTTAATTGATGATATTTGTCAAAGTAAAAATCCCGTTTTATTGTATACGAATCCCACCTTTCAGAATCCGACAGGTACAGTAATGAGTAAAGAACGAAGAATGGAACTTATAGAACTAGCGGAGCTATATCAATTTTTTATTATTGAAGATGATTCTTTCGGAGAAATATATTTTGAGGATGCTATAGTCCCGCCCCCAATCAAAAATTTTGATAAAGATGGTCACGTAATATATATAAAAGGATTTAGTAAAACGTTAGCACCAGGACTGCGTATCGCAGCACTTATTGCCGATGGCCCTATTTTTGAATGGCTATATGCAGTGAAAGGTTCAATGGATATCGGTAGTCCTTTATTAACACAAAAGGCACTTCTACCGTTTTTACGTGCGGAACGTATGAAAAATCATTTAGAAAAATTACGAACAGCTTTACAAATGAGACGTGATTTAACAATTGATATATTATCGCCATTAAAAGAACTAAACTTTGAAATACCAAATGGCGGTTTTAATTTATGGGTGACACTGCCTGATTCGATAGATCCCTTTACCTTATTACAAAAAGCAAATGAAGTAGATGTCTCTTTTTTACCAGGAACAGCTTGTCTATTAAATTACGAAACAAATGATAACCAATTAAGAATTAGCTATTCAATGTTAAACGAGAAAGATATGGAAATTGGATTAGAGAAATTACACGATACAATACGAAACAGTATTTATTAGAAGTAATAACACAATAGCCAACAATAAATAATACCCGCAAATGAAAATGTATAGTATGGGATATTATCTATTGTTGAGCTTTTTCGTTATTCAAATCTAGTTACTCTATAAGCTGTAATCTTCATTATCATTCCACTTTAACTACAATCTTTCCTCTAACATGTTGTCCTTCACTCAAAATATGAGCTTCTCGAACTCCTGCTTCATTAAATGGCACCACTTTACTTATGATTGGTTTGATTTTTCCGTTTACAATTAAAGCTGATAATTCTTCTAATTGTTTTCCATTTGGTTTTAGCCATAAAAATCCTGATTTTATTCCTTCTACTTTTTGTAGTGGTTCATGAACAATGGAAACTAAAACACCACCAGGTTTAATAATTCGAAAACTTTTTTCTTGCACTTCGCCACCTATTGTATCTAACACAATATCAAAATCTGATACTAGTTCTTCAAATTTATCTTTTTTATAATCAATAACGAGATCCGCTCCTAAAGACTGTAAAAATTCTTTATTTTTACTACTAGCAGTCGTTGCAACAAAAGCTCCAAATGATTTTGCGATTTGGATTGCCAAACTTCCAACGCCACCAGCTCCAGCATGAATGAATACACGGTCATTTTCTTTTATTTTTGCGTAATCTACAAGACTTTGCCACGCTGTAAGTCCTGCAAGAGGAATAGAAGCTGCTTCTTCGTAACTAATATTATTAGGCATATGTGATACTAAATCTAATTGTACTGCAATGAATTCAGCATAAGAGCCGCTTCCTATATTTTCAGGTTTCGTAAACACTTTATCTCCTATATTGAAACACTCTACATCTTCGCCAACTTCTTCAATAACTCCAGCTACATCTAATCCTAAAGTAATTGGAAATGAAAAGCGTAACTGTTCTTGTAAGTCACCTTTTCTTATTTTCCAATCAACCGGATTAACAGATGTTGCATGAATACGTATTAATACCTCATTATTCTTAACAACCGGTTTTAAAACTTGTCTTTCTTTTAATTCTTCAACACTGCCATATCGATCAATAACAATTGCTTTCATTTCCTCTCCTCCTTGCTGTTTATTTTAATAACATACAATTATTTCTCAAAATTTTTTGCCTTGAATTCCCATATACTTATTTTTGGGGGTAATTATGCAAAAAGCATTATAAAGTAAAACTTTAATCATTCCTCACCAATCGGGCTCTTACTGCCCGGCAAATAGCGGGATGAATTTCAAAAAGAATCTTACACACATCTTAGAATTATTCAAAACTGTATTGTTAATTAAATTCAAAAGAAATGGGGCTAACTTTATGAGTGAAAAGATATTTAAAATAAACGGTATTGATATATGTACAGAAAGCTTCGGTAACTCTAATGATCCCGCTATTTTATTAATTATGGGAGCTACTTGTTCAATGATATATTGGGATGAAGAATTTTGTGAAAAGTTGGCGAACACAGGAAAATTTGTTATTCGCTTTGATAATCGCGATGTTGGACGCTCTGTTACATATGAACCTGGCACTTCAAATTATTCAGTAACAGATATGGCTGAAGATGCAATCGGGGTATTAGACGCTTATCATATTGATAAAGCCCATCTTTTTGGTATGTCATTAGGTGGTATGATTGCTCAAATTGCTGCTGTAAAACATCCCGAAAGAATTTTGACGCTAACTTTACTAGCGACTAGTGTAATAGGATCTGATGACAATACTCGCGATTTACCTCCAATGGATGAAAGGATTTTAACACATCATGTAAATGGCACAAGTATAGATTGGGCAAATAAAAATGATGTGGCAGAGTATTTAGTTTCAGGATCTTGTCTATTATGTGGATCAGAACGAATATTTGATGAAAATAGAGTTTATAAACAAGTAAAACAAGAAATAGAACGCGCAAACAATTTATTAAGTATGTTTAATCACGCTTTACTTCAAGGTGATGATGCATATGAAGGTGTACTTCAATCCATACAAGCACCTACATTAGTTATTCACGGAACAGACGATACAGCACTACCATTTGAACATGGCCTCGCACTAATTGATGAAATTCCAAACTCAGTACTATTAACCCTTAAAGGGGCAGGCCACGAAAACCATCCAGATGACTGGGAAAGCATGATTAATGCTGTTTCTAAACATACATCTAAAATTTAGATAAACAACTAATGGAAGAGGGCACAAATTGTATTACAAATTGTGCCCCCTTCTAGTTACAAACAAAAACCCATCACTGTATTCGTATGTATAGTGATGGGGACTTTTTATATTTTTCTATGTTTAAAAAAATGGACAATCTAATTGATCAACAGATTTCCATAATTTTTTTTTTGCATTTTCGGTGGATGTATTTGTGTCTAGTGTCATGTTTTTAAAAGGGTTTACTTCGACTTTTAATAAGGATGAAGGCTCCACATATAATGAGAAAACATGGCTGCTTGGTAAAGCTTTTGAAACGTCAATATCTCCTACTTGTTTAAATAATTGCTGCGCAGCAAAAAAGAAGAAATTAGTTGGATTTGATTGTTTATTCAGCCACGCAAGCATTTCAGGTGATACCGATTTATGAATATTGATTTTTACTCGATCACCACGTTTATATCGCCTAGATCGCATACTTCCACCAACTAACTTATCGTTAAGTTTGTAAATCCTAACTCTTTTTGCTTATGCTCTCTATATTTTGGCGAACAAGTATATACTAATAAACCTCGTGCATTTGTAAATAACGGATTATCTACAAAGATTACATTTTTGAGTCGTCCTTTTTGCTTTAAAATCATTTTTAAACTATTTTTAATAATTACTGCACCCCCGCCATAAATAAACACGTATGGATCGTCTTTCATATCATCAATTTTATTTATAATATCTGTTGCGACACGCGCTGCTAAACCTAATAGTGCCGGCTGTGATTCCTCAACTAATAAGGTATTTCTCGGATGCGTATCATTTAAATAAATTTGATTGAATTCTGTAATACTATCAATCGTCTTAGTTGGATACTTCCGGTTCCATCTCGTAATGATTTGTAGTAACGTCTCTTTTACACCATAAGATAAACCTTTACTTAGTTGCGGACGGAAATTTACCCCTAATGAAACAACTTCTTCTGTCGTCCCTGCACCAATATCAAAAGAGAGTAGAGTTTTATCTACAAAATCAATTTCAGAAACTTGATTTTGCTCACATTCTATTTTATGTTTCACAACATTTCCTTCTTCATCGTATACAATGCCCCACGTCCCAGAAGCACCCTCAGGCAGGCATTTACAATACTCAATTGAAACATTAATTGTCACATCGCGTCCGTTCGGATAATGGAAAATAACCTTATGATTTCCCATATAACGTTTTGCATTTTCAGCAGCTATTTCTTGTGTAATAAGCTGCATAGGAAGAGCGACAGATAAATCATAACGAATATTAATATGGCTAGAAGTTGGACTTTGACGCATAGCGCTTACCGCCAAACCTGATAGTATTGTAATAACCATTAACTCATCCGTTGACTTATTTGATTTCTTCTCTACCTCAGTACCTTTTAATTGATCTTGAATGACTTTTTCTCCAACGATGTATCGTACATTATTAAGCATTAACGATGGCGAACTTATAGTCACATCAATGTGGTTTTCTAATTCAGATAATGAAACATCTACCTCATCTAAGAGTCCTGTCGGCTCACCTATATATAAAGAATAAATACTCGGAATAAAAATAGGGTCTTGCCCTTTCACCATTAACTTCAAACCGTTGTTTCCTGCATCTGCACCAGCTTTTAAAAGTATAGACATAACTACCCCCTAAATTAATCTGACATCCCTTCCAAATATATGCGAGCCCATTCTTTTACATTCAAATGTATTGTAATTTTTTATTTATTATAAAACCAAAATATTGCATACTTACATATTATATGTAAAAAGTATTTGACATGATACTTTTCCAATTTTATACTTATATTTGTAAAGAGTTTTTTACAATCGAGGGGGGCAATTATTTATTGAATACTAAAAAAACTATTTTTATAATCATTGTTTTAGCATTAATTGCAATACTAGTACATGGCACATATAAATACATCACTGAAGGTTCTATTTTGGGTGGTACGATTTTTGCTATCTCGTTAATACTTAGTAATTTAATTAATCACATTACTTGGGGAGATCCCCACGGTGTATCAGAAGAAAGTCAAGATGAAATGGGCCAACAAATTACATATAAAAGCTTTAAAATTGCGTATTTTGTGCTTGTAGTTGTAATGTTCCTTTTATTAATCTTCTCCGAAGGATTTTCTATGGGGGCTAATTTAGATGGCGTTAAAAACCTCCCTCTGTTCATCGCAATTTGCTCTTCATTCTTTATTTATCCTATTGTCGAACTCATAGTTGCAAAACAATATAAGTAAAAAGATGAGGTTTTCTACATGTAGAAAACCTCATCTTTTTATATTTACATACTCTCTACAATTGCTTTTAATTTATTCGCAGTCCGCCAATTCCTAACTGTAGCTGGTGTATGTAACTTCTGAAACTGGTTCATTAATTTAGAATTTCGAATGCTATTTTTGAAAAATAAATAAACGACCTTCTCATCTATATAGCAATCTTCAAGTTCATTTTTAAATGTAAGCAATTGACTACTCTCTTCTTCAGAAAGTACATTAGCTAAAAAAGCAATATGAACACTTTCTCCTTCTAACAATGAATGAACTTCATACGGACATTGTTTAATAATATTTATAAATTCATCATGTGTTCTTAGCATGACTGGAACATCGAAATCAAATTCTTTTTTTATTTCAGATTGTATTCGGTCCTTTAGAAAGTTTATACTTTCCTCAGATTCGAACACAATATTACCACTTTGTATATATGTTTTCACTTGTTTTAACCCTATTGATTCAAACACTCGTTTTAAATCAGCCATTTTGATTACTTTATGGCCACCTACATTGATTCCTCTTAGTAATGCAATATAAAGTGTCATATTATTCCCCCCACAGTAAAATGAACTTATCAATTGAATCGATTTCCCCACTCATATTTCTCGGATATTTGTTTTAATTCTTCTAACATATCATGAATAGATAATACCTCAAATAAAATAATAGATTCACTTGAAAAATGATGATAATGATTTGGTTTATAATCTTTCAAATCATTTTTATAACTCCAAAATTGCTTGTCTAATTCAGCAATAAGTTTGAAATGTTCCTCATCAATTTCATTACAACGGTTTCTCAATATAGCAATTATAGAATGAGTTGTTCGTTGTAATATTTCCCTTTCACCTTGTGACCAGTCACAAGTCTCAATTGACACTCGAGCTAAATTATCTATATGGTAAATGATTTGCTGTAATATATGAAGTTGGTTCTGCATGGTTAAAAAGCTTCTCATTTCCTTCTTTGTATGTTGATGATATTTCCAATCTTTCTGCTCATATTGAACAAATTGTATCGCCTTATGCAATAATACAGTTAATTTAGATAAATCCTGAGCGGTCTCCTTTTTCATACCTTTTCCTGCAACTAATGCAGTAATCCATTCTTCCATAATATTTGCTGTTTTAGCAAATAGATCCTCTGTACATCCAAAAATCGTTTTCGTGTAGTGTGGTGGGAAAATGAAAAAATTCACTAAAGTAGATACTATAATACCAGTAGATGTAGTAGCTAAACGAATTAAAAATGCAGTGAAATAATGATCTGCCGTAATTGGAATCATAGCTACAGCAGTTAAAGTTGCGACTAATGTTCCCGCATGTAACCTTAGTTTTTGACATGTAACGATCGTAAACATCGCAGCTAATGCATAAGAAATTGCTTGATGACCTAAGAAAAATGTGAACGTCATGGCATATGCCGATCCAATTGTTGAGGCCGGAAAGCGAATAAGCCCTTTTTTTATTGAGTCTGTTGCAGTTGGTTCAATTGTAACAATTGCTGTTATTACAGCAAAAATAGTTGGAATGTTAAAAAATTCACAAACTAACACTGTAAGAAAAACTGCAATCCCAGTTTTAATCACTCTTCCCCCAACGATATTCCATTTTCTATCTTGATTCATTTTTTATATCCTTCATTTCTGTTTCATTTTATATACATATATTATATATTACTAAAATAAAAAAACCTACTACGTGAATATTCAAGAGTAAGTTTTCTATCTCATTATTTCATTATAGGTAAATGCATTATTATTTGTTGGCCAATTGGTCCCATTCTTCTAAAACCTTTATCTTCGAAGCCGACTTTTGCATATAAATTTTGCGCAGGAATATTTCTTTCATTCACAGCAAGTACAACTTCATTTTTTATTGGAAAATAGCGTTTTACAAACTCTTCTAATAATAACAATGACTTTTTAGCGAATCCTTTTCTTTGTCTATTGTGATTAATAGAAAATGACGTTAAAAGTAAAGCATCCTCATTATCTGTGAACTCCTTTACTCTATCTCCCGTTTCCAATGCGAAAAGATCCACCGGTACCCCATTGTAATCTAAAATAACAATCACATTTTTTGTACGATCACTTTTTGCTTTTTCCAGTAAGGCGCTTGGATCTGCTGTAAACTGAACTTGTTCACTTGGTAAAGTAAATGTTTGTATAACTTCTTTATATTTCTCCTTATACGGAACTAATTGAATTTCCCCTGTGTGTATGTTCATGCTAAACTCTCCCATTTTTTAGCTTATTAACTTATACCTTGCTGTGCTTTTGAATGCACTCTTCCATCTAAAAAGGTAATTTCAACAAATGAATTTGGATTGTTTCCTTTCCAAGCAAAAATTTGTTTAATTTGTGTAGAATGTTCTACCCCTTCTTCTATAAGTAAATCCCCTTCAAAACCAATTAAATCTTTCACTTCTGTATAAGTCATTCCTTCATTTATGTTCGAGAAATGATTTATATTGATAGATTCTTTCTGTTGCCTTTCCATCACAGTAGAAGAAGTTGCTGTTTGATTTTTCACTTCTTTTCTCTTTTCACACGCTGTCATACTGAAACCTAAGCATAAACTAAACAATATACATGCGCTTTTTTTCATCATAACAGTTGTCCCTCCCATCATAATTAAACCATATATTCCCTTAAAAATAAACTGAATATTTAATATTATACTTAAAAACCTCGCACAATTAAGTACGAGGCTAATTTCATTTATTCAAATGATTATTTGATTGATCATCCTGTTCTTTTCTTAACTCTTGTTCTTCATCTTTTGGTAATTGTTTATCATTATCTTTAATTGGATTCGTTTCTCGATTTTCAATCATATCATTTGGAACTTGTGGCATTACTCGTCCCACAATAGCCGCTAATTCATCTAGTATACCTTCACCTGTTTTTCCTTTTTTAATTTGCTTTCCGATTTGTTTGAGGCGTTCATACGTATCAACATCTGCTACAACGACTGCATTAGCACCGTCAGGGTCATTTTTTAAACTTTCTGCAACAGAATATTTAATTGATTCAACACGAGTTCGATCAAGTTTTGCTTTTACGTCTATACCTACAATAGCATATTTTCCAACAACGACCGCTGTCGCATCATTCACACCTGGCACACTTGCTGCTAAAGATGCTAAATGATCTGCCGCTTTTTCATTTGGCTTATTTGATTTATTCGTATAATTAACATTTTTCATTGAAACATTTTTTTGTTCCGGCTTTTCGTTTGGGTTTTCTTTTGTTCCAATACTGCATCCAGTTATAACGAAGCAAAGCATTAATATATATATTAGAGTTTTCATTATTTTCACCACTTCACTTTTAAGGTTTAATCATAAATTTTTTCAACAGCTTGCATTTTCTTTACCTTTTCCTCGGCCCCGCTATTAGCATTAATGAATATTTGGTACGTATCTTTTCCTAAAGTACCTACAAATTCATAGCAAAGTACTTCATTATGCAAATCATTAACTACTATAGCTTTACGTTCTTCCATTACTTTTACATCCGGATTGATTTTCTTTCTTGCTTCTGCTGCAGTTAGCTTTGCCGATGGAACTGTTCGTTTTTGATGTGACGCTAAATATTCTTTTGCGGAGAACCCTACGATAGAACCGTCATCTAAAGCAATTTTCATTTGGATTGCTTCTGGATAAATTCGTACTCCATTTTCATTTACTACATACGTAAATACACCAACATTATCATATTGAGAGCTATCATAAAGCTCCATATTATTAAACTTATGGTCCTTTAAAAATTTCAAACCTTTACTACCTGCATCGTTTAAACTAACTTTCTGTTCTTTAATTTCGCGGTTATTCATAACCCAAATTGGATATCCGCCTTTTCCGGTAATATCCATATAGAACTCATTGTTCGTTGCTTCATCTTTAATTTTCACACTATAGAAGGATTCTTTCGCACCTTTTCCACTTTTCTCTACATCTACTTTTTCATTTCCTTTTAAATTCAAAAACGATTTGGAAATTTTCGCCGCTTCATCTTTAGAAATTGCCTTTCCTTCCGCTTCAAATCCGCCTTTTTTATTTTTTTGCGCACTTGTAAAGGTCGGTCCGAAATTTGTAGAAGAATATGATGTTACGTTTTTCTCTACAGTTTTCAATCCATCAATAATTGTGTTATCTGCTGGATCACGATTTGATGCAAGTGCCATTTCTACATCCATCCAGCGTAAATTATTTTTCAAAACAAGATGTTGTACTTTTCTTAGTTCATCTTGTATATTTCCTGCATTTGAATATAAAGTCTGTAGCGTTTTATATTCTTGCTCATTTAACGGCTCTTTTTCTAAATCACGAATGGCTGCACGGTAACTGAAATCACCGATATTCGCTAAAAATTCTTCCGTTTTATTAAATGGCATTAATGTTAAAGGAAGTTGTCCTACATCTGAGCGAGCTTCAGATGTTAAACGCCATACATCCGCTAATGCAGGTGATAAAGATGATCGTGAATTCATCGCAAGTGTTGTGCCAATTTTATCGTGTAATAAATCGACTTCGTATGCTAAATCATGGAATGCACGTTGATAACTATTTTCCGCTCGAATTAAAACCGCATTTTTCTCTTGGTGCTCTTTATAGCCCCAATAGCCTGTTCCTACTACACCGACTGTTAATAATACAATGATAATACCTCGTAACATTGTCCCACCTCCGCTCTATTTACAGAAAATATGTTTACCGATTTTTTTAATTTGTGGACGAGTCCAAATCCATTTACTAGTCGCAGTATCTGGATTGAAATAATATAAAGCATTTCCTGTTGGATCCCATCCGTTAATCGCATCTAAAACTGCTTTTTTTGCTGTTTCATTTGGCGTTAAATATATTTGTCCATCGGCTACCGCTGTAAATGCTCTAGGCTCAAAGATTACACCTGAAACAGTATTTGGGAATGACGCACTTGTAACACGATTCAAAATAACGGCAGCTACTGCAACTTGTCCTAAATACGGTTCACCACGTGATTCTCCGTATACTGCGTTTGCCATAAGCTGAATATCATTTTGAGAATAACCGTTCGGAACATTTGTCCCTTTATTTTGAGGTGGTTTATTCTCTTGTGCAGTTCCGCCGCTATTTCCTTTATTCGTTGTCGTCCCTTTATTAGCAGTTGACTTGTCATACTTCGTTGCCTTCACGAGCATTTGCTTCGTTTTAGCTCCAGCTAAACCATCAACGGGTAATCCGAATTTCTCTTGAAAATTCCGAAGTGCCCAGTATGTACCCCATCCGAAAACACCATCCACTTTTCCCGTATAAAATCCGTTATATTTCAAACGAGATTGCAGTTCAATGACATCTTCGCCAGATGCTCCTCTTTGAATAACTTGATTAGAAAAAGCTTCTACATTCTTTAGTTGTATACTACTGACCATTAAAGACAGTCCTATGAACGCAAGTAAAACTGCTATTTTAAAAATAGCTTTTTGGCGCATAATTTTCCCTCCTTAATTACGGAAATGATTTCTTGGTTATGTTTTGTAAAAGCCTCGCTTTTATGTAAAGAAGACAAAAAAATCCAAACTAATATCGTTGAAAAAATATGTAAACAATATAAAAAAAGGATAAAAGGAGTTCATCATGAAGAAATCGTTAAAACGTGTCGCACTCGTCATTCTGTTCCTAACAACATGTTCATATATATATACAGGCTCATCAATTGTTCATGCGCAGCCGCCGTATGCCAAATGGGGTAAACTTGCCGTAGAAAAGACGAAAGAACAATACCCAAAAGCAGAAATTATTGACTATCTTCATATAGGTAGAAAACCAAAAACAGTTCAAATAACTGTTGAAAAATTTAAATTGTGGTTACGTGAAGATGGAAAAGAATATGGTGTTTTTGTTGATGTAGAATTTGAAACGAAGACGGAGAAATTTATAAAGTTGTCGTTTCAGAAGACGAGTAGATAAAGTGAAACTTTAATCAGCCCTCACCAATCGGGCTGCCCGTTAATGCGGGATAAAGTGAAACCCCCACTGTTAAAAACAGAAACAGTGGGGGTTCTTGCATTTCTAAAATTCTTTCCTAAAGTTTCGATTCCCTAAAAATCTTACCAATATACAAATAGCCCCAATTACAATTGCTATCCCTATACTGTATAAAAGTACTTTACCATATCCACCTATTCTCGGATCTAAAAACGGATATGGATACCAATTCACGATTGGACCACGTATTAAGCTATATACAACGTAAAAACACGGGAATAAGAGCCAACTTGCAGCTTGTTTCCAAGTGATTTTCTTAATAGGTGGATTTAAAATCCAATCTAAAAGCATTGCAATCGGCATGATATAATGTAGCACAGTATTTACCCATGGTATTGCCGTTTGAAGTGACTCTTCTAACCCTCTTAGTAACAAAAAATAAACGAGTCCTGTCGTAAGTATGTATACCGTTGCCGCACCACGAAGTATACTAAACTGTTCTGAGCGACCAAATGTAGCTGTTCCGATACTGCTTAAAAGGAGAATACATGCAACTAAAATGTTACTTTCAATGGTGAAGAAACTAAAAAAGTTAACTGGATTAAACGGCTTCACTTGTGCCCTAATTATGAATTGCGTAACAATGGCGCTACATACTAGAAGACTTAAACATAATCTAAATAAAGATAAAATTTTTTCATCCTTCATACATTCCCTCCTTTTCTTATATATAATTAGAATTTCCCTGTACATGCTCAATAAATAGTTTTAATGGAACGAGCCCACGTTTTGGCATATGACTACTTATAATAGCTACTATTTCTAACTGAGGAATGATAACGATGTATTGTCCGCCGTATCCCATAGCAAAATATATACAATACGGTATGTGAAATCTTCCGTTATGTAATACCCACCAGTGATATCCATATGCACCGACATGTTCATATGTTTCAAATAGAGCCCTACTTGACTCTTCTAACCATTTCGCTGATACAATTTCTTTTTCATTCCAATATCCATTTTGCAAACATAACTTTCCTAATTTTAATAAATCGGTAGATTTCATTTTCATACCGAAGCCGCCGACATATATACCTTGCGGATCTTGTTGCCACTCGTATTCGTTAATTTCTAATGGATCAAATAAATATTTCTTTGCAAACCGCTCTGTCGACATTCCAGTAGCTTCTTGAATAATATAGCTCAGTAAATGAGAAGAACCTGAATTATAATTCATTTTTGTAGCAGGTTCTTCAATTATTGGCTTTTCTAATATGTACTGTACCCAGTTCTCTGATTCTACAAAGTCATTTGGGAATACTACTCCATTTCCAAACTCTTTCCAATCCTCACCAGTAGTCATTGTTAATAAGTGATAAAGCGTCAAATCATGTTTTTCCCCAGGTACATTTTCAATCCACTCTGTAATCGGTGTATGTATATCATTTATATAGCTCTTATCAATTGCAATACCAATTAATAAAGATATAATACTTTTTGTAATCGAATTTATTTTATATAAGTTATTTGCACATTCAGGTGTTTTATAGTACTCAGTTGTTAATTCCCCTTTTTGATAAACAAGAAATGTATTCACTTTTTTCTTTTCGAATTTATTTTCTAGTTGCTTGAAATCCAAAAACTTTACCTCCATTTAAATAGTTACTCCATTTATTATATCTTGTTCCTTCATTTTAAACATAATTGTGCTCAAATAAAAATAAACCTGTCAGCCATAATGAACTGACAGGTTTATTTTTATAATTTCGTACGAACATTCCAAAGCTCTGGGAAGAATTGTTGATCAAGTACTCGTTTTAAATAAGAAACACCGGAGGATCCACCTGTTCCCATTTTATGTCCAATAATTCGTTCTACTGTTTTCATATGACGGAAACGCCATTGTTGTAGCCAGTCTTCAATATCAATCAATTTTTCAGCAAGCTGATATAAATTCCAATATTTTTTCACATCCGCATATACTTCTAACCACGCTGCTTCTACTGTTGCATCTTCTTCATAAGGTTGCGTAATATCACGGTTTAACACATCTTTATGAATAGGGAATCCTTCTATTACTAATGCTTGAATCGCGACATCATATAGACTTGGTGCATGTAGCGCTTTATGAAGTCGTGCATGTAATTCTGGATCCTTTTCATAAATTTTTAATGCGTGTGGCGTTTTATAGCCAAGTGCATACTCAATCATACGATATTGATACGATTGAAAACCTGAAGCTTGACCGAGTGAATCACGAAACTCAATATATTCTGATGGTGTTAATGTCGCAAGAATATCCCAAGATTGAATAATTTGAGACTGAATTTTTGATACACGTGCTAACATTTTAAAAGCTGGTTGTAATTTATCTTGTTTAATCGATTCAATCGCCGCATTTAGCTCATGTAAAATGAGCTTCATCCAAATCTCACTTGCTTGGTGAATAACGATAAATAACATTTCATCATGATGGTCCGATAATCTTTTTTGAGAAGATAGTAAACTATCTAATTGTAAATACTCCCCATACGTCATATTCTCTTTAAAATCCGTATGAATCCCTTTTTCCATAATTACTTTTTCATTTTCTTTCATATTAGCCAAACGCCCCTTTTATATGATTCTACTTATATTGGTCTAATAACGGCTCGAACTGGACTTCCATCTGCATCAGTTAATGCAAGTGGTAATGCAATAAGTTCATAATCACCGTCTGCTACATGATCTAGTACGACATTTTCTAAAATATGAATTCCATGTTTAAATAATTGATGATGCGCTGCTAATTCTTTATCATCTAGCGGATCAACTGATGGTACATCTACTCCGATTAAACGAATACCTTTCTCTGAAAGAAACGACGCTATGTCTGCACGTAAATGAGGGATCACATCTGGAAATTCTTCAGCTTTTCCATGTGAAGATGTACGTAATAATAATCGTTCTACACCTTCTAAATGAAAGCTTTCTAATTCCTTTTTCCCGATGCTTTCAAAATTAGAAACGTCAATAATCCGTGCCGGACCAACATAAACTTGAACATCTAAATCTAATACTTTCTTTCCATCATTATCAAAATGAAATGGTGCATCAATATGAGTGCCTGTATGAATACTCATCGTTAACTTTCCGACATTTACCGAGCCACTTTCTTCTTTTGACCATGAAACTTCATACGAGAACGGTGTGTCTCCTGGCCACGTTGCAATATTATTATTTAGCGGTTGTGAAATATCAATCCACTCTGATGTTTTCATATTTATGCCACAACCTCTCGCTTATTTTCAAACTGCTTATACTCTTCATTTTTCATAATTTTCTTTAATATTTGTACAGATTTCCACACTTCTTCGTATGTGTTATATAAAGCGACCGGCGCAAGTCTCACCCCATTTGGCGCTCTAAAATCTGGAATTACTCCATTTGCTTTTAGTGCTTTACATATACGTGCTGCTTCTGCATGCTCTAAATAAATGTGCCCGCCTCGTTTTTCATCCTCTAATGGATTTCCAATTGTAATTTCGAAATCTTTTAATTCATGTCCAATTAAATTCAGCATGTATCTCGTAATATGTAAAGATTTCTCACGTAAACGTTCAATACCAGCATCTTTGAAAATTTCAAGTGAACCAATTAATGGTGCTGTACTTAAAACGTGCGGTGTACCAATTTGATAAGCACCTGCATGATCAGCAGCTGTTAATGTATGCTCCATATCAAACTGCTTATCTTTTCTAGAACTAAACCATCCAGACAACCCTGGTAGTCTATTAAAATGTTTATTATTCACATAAATTCCTGCAACGCCACCCGGTCCTGCATTTAAATATTTATAATTGCACCAAACAGCAAAATCGACATCCCAATCTTTGAAATGATGCGGAATAGATCCTATTGAATGGCATAAATCAAATCCGATATGAATGCCGCGTTTATGAGCTTCCGTTGTTAAACGTTTCATATCCAGAATTTGACCACTTCTATATAAAACAGAAGGTAATAAAATTAAAGCGATATCATCTTCCATCGCATAAATAATATCTTCTTCAGAAAGTGTTCTACCATCTCGGCTTTTCACTCTTACTAGATGTTCATTTGGGTCTAATCCTTTTAGACGAATTTGACTTTGAAGTGCATAAATATCTGACGGGAAAGTTAATTCATCCGCAAGTATTTTTGTACGTATTCCTTTTGGTTCATAAAACGTCGCAATAACTTGGTGTATATTCGTAGTCGTAGAACCGGTTACAATAGTTTCTTCGGGTAAAGCTCCAATAAGAGGGGCTGTAAGTTTACCTAATTTCTCTGAAAGGAAAAACCACGGGTGCTCACCTTCTGTCCAGCCGTCAATGCCATACTTTTTCCAAGAATCTAGCAACGTAAGTAATGATTTCTCTGCTCTTTTTGAAAGTAGCCCTAATGAGTTTCCATCTAAATATATAGTACCTTCTTTTTTATAGAATTCAGTTTGAAAATCTTTCAGTTCATCATGTTTATCACATTCAAGCGCATACTCATAAGTTGGTTGAAATGGTTCTTTATACATGGTGTCACCTTCTCTTAATTTTCTTTTTATTCTAACTAATTGAAATATACCACCTTAATTGATACAACGTCAATGATATTATGTCAGTTGACTTTATATATGAACTTCTTTTACAATACAGTTATATTTTCAGATATTTCAGTATAAAGAGGTGATTCTTTGAAAAACTCTACTCTTTCATCAAGAAAACACCGCTCCTTAGAAACGAAGAAGAAACTATTACACTCTGGTTACACTATTTTTATAAATAATGGATTTCAAAAAACGACAATTACACAAATTATTAAACATGCAGAAACTGGTTATGGAACAGCATATGTATACTTCAAAAACAAAGATGATCTCCTAATTAGTTTAATGGAAGATGTTATGAATCAATTTTATAATATTGCTGAGCGCTCTTTTTCTCCACAAACAAAAGAGGAAGCACGTATAATGATCCAAAATCAAGTTAGAGCATTCCTGCAATTAGCAGATGAAGAACGCGCTATTTTGCAAGTTGTAGAGGAAGCGATAGGATTATCAAGAGAAATACGGCAAAAATGGGATGAGATTCGGGAACGTTTTATAACAAGTATTAAACAGGATATTACTTACTCTCAAGAAAGTGGATTAGCACAACCTAATTTAAATAAAGAGATTGTAGCACGCGGTTGGTTCGCGATGAATGAATCGTTTCTTTGGACTATTACGCAAAATGATAAAAAGATTAACTTAGAGGAAATTGTGTATACGTTAACGGAGATGTATACGACCGGGTTATATAAATAGCACATCTTCAATAAGTAAGGTGTGTTATTTTACATCTATAAAAATATATTATCTGGGTATGGTAGTGCTAAAGTAGGCTTTTCAGAAAATGAGAAATATTGTAGTTTTAAAGATTCACCATCTATCGATTTCAGTTTTCCACTAGTAATTTCACATTCAAATACAACAACAATATATTCTACTTGATCGCCATTCGGATATATATGACGGAACCTTTCCCCTCCAAATACCCCTTTTTGTTTTTTTACTTGCACTTTCAAACCCGTTTCTTCCCACACTTCACGAACTACCGCTTCTTCTGGAGTTTCTCCAGGCTCAATTGCTCCAGCTGGCAAACTCCAGTATTCTCCACCAGGATATTGAAATAAGATTTTCCCTTGCTCATTTTTAATAACAGCAGCTACACTCGGTATTAGAATTAGTTCATGGCCTAATTGCTCACGGATTTTTTTATAATATAGCGACATCGACATATAATTCTCTCCCACTCCAATAATAAACGACTGTATTTTCTGACACCTATTGTATAATAATACCAATAAAAATTTCTATATAGAAAGGATAAGAAAATGACCCAAGTACAACTAGTAAATAGCTTTCTATCATTTTTAGGTACGACAAAACAGCCTACTAGCTTAAAGTTTTTAAATGAGCTTATTAAAGCTCATCAAGAAAAAATAAAATGGGAAACCCTTACTAAAATAATTGACTGGGAAAAGGGTAATGAAACAGGTAATTATTTTCCTTCCATTGAGACATACATAAACCGTATTACAACAAAAGATCTCGGGGGTACTTGTTGGGCGCACTCAATTGGATTCCATTGGTTATTATCAAATCTTGGTTTTAATGTTCATTATATGTATATGGATCCCCGACATTTATGCTTACGGGTTAACTTAGACCAACCTTATTATGTTGATGTTGGTTATTGTGCACCTTTATTCCAAGCTTACCCACTTTATGAATCATTTCAAGTAAGTAATGTAAGAGAAACTTTCACTTATGAAGTCTCAAATAATAGGATTAAAATTGCTAGAAATCCAGGTCCAGCAAAAGTTTTACATACAGAGCCAATACATTTATCAAGTATGAAAGAAATCATTACAAAGTCTAATGATTGGCGTATATCTCCTGTATTAAAGAAAATTCAGATTTTCGGTTATATCGATGGCATTCCGACTTCTATTAATAATAATGTTTTAAAACAATTTTCCCAAGGTAAGAAAATAGAACAAAGCCTTACATTTTCTGAACTTAATTATTGGATAACAGAAAGATTTTATATTAATCAAGAAATATGTGAAAGAGCTATTGAGATTTTCAATGAAAAATCTTCAAATAGAATATTACAAACAAGTTCTTTAATATCTTTAGGCTGAGGTAAATAGCTAGTTGAAGGAGCAATTTCAAAATTAAAGCTTATATGTCCACATATAGTGACATTTCAACTCTTCATCGAACATATATTTCACAATATCTATAGATAATAAATCTCCTGCGTATTGCAACAGAAACTCCATATTCGAGCTACAAGTATAATAATTGTCATCGTCATCAAGATTTTTTATATTATATTCCGCCAAATCCCATAAAAAATCTTCTTTTAATATATTTTTAATTTTTTCAACAATGCTTATCCCCCCGAATTTTCCCAAGAATAACTCTCTAATCTACTTAAAATAATTTCAGTAAATTCTTCAGCAATGTCCTTAGAAATCTCACCACGATTTTCAATAATATCCCAAGCAATATTAATTGAAGTCCATCTCATCAATGAATTCTTTTCAAATTTTAAAAACTCTATTATTTCCTCCTCTTTCATTTCACTTAGAATTGCTTTTAATTCACTTTCTTCTAATTTGCTTCTTTGATCATAATCAGTTTGATTTTGTATTTTTACATATTCCTTACTTTCTTGATAAAAAGCAATCTTTACTTGTTCTGGTGATAAATCCGCTAATAGTTTTTCAATTTCTTCAGCGCCTATTTCTTTACCTTTATTTATACATTTGAAATAAATATGTTTTAATCCTGCTCGGTCTTCTTTGTGATACCAAGATAATATCCCACAACTTAATATCCAAATAGAAATTAACTCTTCAATATCAGTAGCATTCTCCACAAAATCAAATAATTGATTATATATTAAATTTAACGAGAAACGAAATTCTTCATCATGTTGTCTAATTTGCCATATGTCATTAATCCCACTTTTTACTGCAGCAGTTGCAGTTTCTTTTTGTATATCGTACGAGGCTCTATTACTCCCCTTTATATCTGCTACACTAGATAATTTATACAGTTCTAACCCCCGCGTTTTCCATTCTTGTGAATCTTGTTTAATTATCTTTTTAAAATATTTTAGTAGTGGCCATAAAGCATACTCCTTATGATCTACATAACTAACAACATCCCATTTTAACTTTTCATTAATTTCACTCATAAGTTCGGGTATTACTACTTCACCATATTTTTTAAAACATTCATGAGTTTCTTCGTAATTTTAAAATAAAGTTTGATTAAAAATATCGTGTTAACCCGTATTCTATGGTAAATAAAAAGAATCCATTTTGAAAAAGATTGATCAAAATGGATTCTTATCCAGCAGGTTTATGTTTTGGTTTTATAAAAAAGTTTGATCATTTTCTATCAATGAAAACAATTAATTGACTATTTTTATTATGAAAAGGTCGGAGCAGGAAATTCATCAATTTTGATACGAAGTAAACTATAAGGTTTCTGTCGTAAGTCTTTTCCATAATGAAATCTAGGCTGTCGATGTAATTGGTTCACAATGACATACAAATATTGATCCGGACCAATTGAAAAAGTATCCGGCCACAAAATTCTCGGATCATGTGCGATAGCTTCCATTATGCCATTTGGCAATATCTTACGGATACTGTTGTTTTCATAATCTCCAGCATAAACAGTTCCCTTTGCATCGGTGATCATTCCATCAGACGCACCTTTTTCTCCCCAATACTCCACATGATAAGGTAAATTCATGTCCGGTATCGTTCTGTCTCTCAAGGCTTCTGTTGAGATCGAGAACAAATGCCGACTGGTTAGTGGAGCAAAAAATAATATCTTTCCATCGGGAGAAATCGCAAGACTATCAGACGCCAACCTAAATGGAGAAGTTGAACCGTCTTTGTTTCGATTCATTAAAATTTGACCTTCTACTTTCGGTAAAAAATAGGGATCGGGTGAAGTTGAATTTGCTCCATTTAACCGTCTAAACGCGTTTCCATTTGATAAATCTACGACGATAATAGCTCCTGGTCCTCTTGAAGAAGAATCCGTTATATAGGCATAACCTGCTTTTCCAACACGAAAATCAAAACGGACATCATTCAGATAAGTTGTAGGCAGGACAACATCTTCTGTAAAGGTATATACTTTTCTTATTGTATTGGTTTCTAAATCAACAGCGACTAATTTTGCCCCCCCTTTAATAGGTTCAGAAAAATTGGGTGCCGCTGTATCTAATATCCAAAGCGTTCCCCTTCCATCAGCAACAACACTTTGGACACTGATGAAAGTCATTGGGATATTCTCGGGGTTAACCAAATTGGTTTGTAAATTAGGATAAGGCTGCAATTTATCCTCAAAAATTTCCGCCACCGTAAATTTAACATCGTCTCCCCATTTCGGAAAGCAAATGAAAATACGACCGGTTTCTGAAACAGTAACACCTGTAGGCATAGCCCCATAAAATGCATAAACTAGTTCTAAATTACCAAAATATTTTTCACTAGGTAACATAGGTTTCATAATATCCTCCTCAAGCATTCAAACGGGATATCTCCTATATATGATTTATATTTTTTCTAGTGCATGTTTCTTAATAAGTTTTTCTATACGAAAAGATGATTGAATTGATTGTTTTCGAAATTTAATAAGTCTGTCAGAAGAAAGGAAACATTTTAATTTAAAGGTCTCCAGATGAAGTAGAATTCAATTAGCAGGTAGCGAAGTTCAATATTCCCGAATCAACGTTAAGCTGGTATAAAAAATGGGGAAATTTCCCCCTTTAAATTTGTGAAAAAATGTACTTAAGCTAAACTGCCCGTTAGTTTAAGTGTAACACTTCACAAATAATCTTTTGAGTATTCTTATTATTCCTGTTTCCTCAACAATCTGGCCCTTTAATTGAACAATACAACTGAAATTTAAGGGGCAAAAGAAAAATCTTATATTAATACAGGGTTTTATCAATCTTTTTTATAAATTATCAAACTTTATTTTAAATCAATACCACACTTTATTCCATGTTCCATGAGTGACTAACGGGGGCTTTGAACAAGAAAATAAAGGTGAGTACATATTATACATGACTAATATGCGCTCACCTTTATTTTTTTAGGATTTTTAGCTTTTAGGTCTTGATAATAATTTTTAGTGGTTTTATTAACAATTTATATTTAGTAAAATTGCTTTTTATGAATTTGATATAAGTCCAAAGAATTTCCTGGTCAATATAATAACGTATATCAGCACACTTTTTCTTTATTTATTCTACTTACAATTCCAACTATAAATTTATATTCAATCCTCCTCTTCTTAGTTTTTTTAAACCCTTCTTTCGTATCAAAAATAAAACACGTTTTCCGAAACCAAATTCGTACATATAAAGACTCAAAATAAATAGGTTTTATAATTCCTCGTTCCTCAAATTCAGTTCCATCTTTATTTTCAGTTTCTGTTCGAACGAACCACCTATTTCCGAAGCCAATTTCAATATACTTCACATAAGTCCCCCTTTCGGAAATTAATTTCTAACTGTTCTATTATTTCCCCGGTAAGCGCACATTCCGACAGAACATGAGCCCACAAAGAAAAAGTAGATTACAAAAATCTACTTTATAACTTATATTTTTGCATTCGTTTATAAAATGTACTACGGGGTACATCTAATAGTTTTGCAGCTAATGAAACATTTCCGTTTGTCTTTTGTAATGCTTCAATCATGCTATCACGCTGTATTTTTTCGCGGAAATTCAATGTATGTTGGGTTTTATTTTCAACTTGTAACTCAAGTTGTTGTTGATTTCCCATCATTGTTTGTATCAAAAAAGCGACTTGTTTTTCGCATATTTCCCGTCCTTGCGACAAAATGTAAATGCGTTCTAATGCATTTACTAGTTCTCGGATATTTCCGGGCCATATATGTTGTAAAAATTGATTGCAAATACTCTTCGGAAATACAACATTCCATTTCTTCCGTTCGCAAAAGTGTTGTATAAAATATGGGATATCCTCTTTTCTTTCTATTAACGATGGAACATATAACGGATAAACGTGCAAACGATAATATAAATCTTGACGGAATTTCCCTTCTTCTACTAACCGTAGTAAATCTTTATGTGTGGCAGTAATAATACGAATATTTACTGGTACCTCTTTTGAACTTCCTATTGGAGTTATTGTACGTTCTTGTAAAACACGCAATAATGCTACTTGCATCTCTGATGGTACTTCACCAATTTCATCTAAAAATAATGTTCCTCCATTCGCTTGTTCAAATTTCCCTTTATATCCTTGACGTCGCGCACCTGTAAATGCACCTTCAGCATAACCGAACAATTCACTTTCCATTAATTCTTTAGGCAAAGAACCGCAGTTAACAGCTATAAAGGGCCCGTCTTTTCTTGGACTATTTTCATGAATCGCTCTCGCGACATATTCCTTTCCCACTCCTGTCTCACCACATACATACACACTAGCATCAGTCGGTGAAACAAGCTTAATTTCTTCTAGTGTGTGTTGAAATGCTCTGCTTGTCCCAGTAACTCCTGGAAAAGTAATTCCTTTTATAAATGTGAGAGCAGAATATGTATTCATTTGTTTGTTTTCCTTTAAATACATACATTTCCCAATCATTCTTTCATTACTATATACTGGTATCTCTAATTTAGTTTCTAATCCATGGTGCATTAACTCTTCAAGTTTCATTCTTGACCAATTATTTATTCGTTCACGAACGCTCTTACTCGCAGAAACGATAACATCACGATGATTACAAATAACTACTTGTTCATCACTATCAATGACATCTAAAAAACGATGGATTAAGTGTAATTCATTTTGATGAACTCTTATGCTACATTCACGTTCAATCGCATGTGCAATTGAAGTTACCATACCGAGCATATATGGATGCGAAAATTCAATTGGACAGGAGAAATCTAGAATACCAATTAATTTCCCGTCATCGTTATGAATGGGAGCAGCCGCACAACTCCAGCTATGAGATGCCACGGAGTAATGTTCAGTACCACTTATCATAATAGCTTCTTCAATTTCTAGCGCTGTTCCTATTGCGTTTGTCCCCACAGCTGCTTCCGTCCATTTTACACCTTCAATAAAATTAATATGTTTCGCTCGCTTTAACGTCTGTTTATTTCCACTTAAGGATAGAACATAACCATCTGGATCGATTAATAATGCCATCATTTGTAGTTCATCAATGGTTTTTCTCATATTTTGTATTTGGGGTAATGCTATATCAAGGAAAATTTCACTCTTTTTCTTTTGTTCTCGAAAAATATTAGAAGACAAAATTTTCTGACCTTTATTCATGTGAGGATTAACATTAGCCTGTTTACATCGATGCCACGATTCTGAAATTCTTTGATTTATGCGATTTGAATCAAGAACACCTTCATTAACAAACTTTTTCCATGTATGTAAGTAAAACGGTGAAGCTAACATTGTATCATCTCCCTTTTAATTGTTTTGGAGATTTATAAAACATACTTTTATTATAAAACTGAATAAAAGCGTTTTCAATACGACACAAATATGTTAATAATTTGAATATCCTAATGCACTTCTTTATTCTTTTTTAGTAGCACTATATTTTGTATAATGGACGCAAAGAAAATACATAACCAAAACCACTTTTGTGGATTACCATTTATAAAGAAAACAATCACGGCTATTGCAAATAAAATAGTGGATGCTAAACTAAAATATAATTTTGTTTTCATTCCTATTATCCCTCACCCCTCTATTACTTTACAGTACATACTAACTCTTCATTTTTCATCTCTACTATATACTCCTGTAAAACATATTCTTTCCCACCATATTTTTCATACCATTCATGTATTCTTCTAATATGATTCTCGTCACTTCTAATTTTCGATTCTATTTCTTTATACTGTTCATAACTATCATATTCCCATATGGCAAATACTTCAGACGTACCATTCTTATTATCTTTCATCCAGCGTCCTATTAGCTTAGAACCATGCTTTAATTGATTAGGTAAGTTTGTGTTATTGAAATGATCATTAAATACTTCTATGAATTCATTTTTCACTACATAGTACTTCCTTCTGTAAAACATACTTCTTCACCTCTTTTATGAAAAGTATCAGTAAACCTTCCCATCACTACCGTATTATAATACTTTCCGTCCGATAGTCTTTTGTCATTTTTTAAAACGCCTTCTACTTCAAAACCTAATTTTTTATAAAGATGAATAGCTTTCTCGTTTGTCTCTAATACTTGTAAAGATATTTTATTTACTGCATTTTCGTCAGCCCATTTAATAGATTGTTGTAATAGGCTCTTACCCATTCTATATCCCCAAAACTCTTTTAAAATACAAACGCCAAACTCCACTTTATGAGATAATCTCTTAAAATTTGATCCTTCACACCTTGAAAATCCAATGATTCGATTGTGCACTTCTGCAACTAAAAAGAGATTCTTCGTCTCTTCACTATCTGTTTTTATTATTTTTTGAAACCCTAGGTCATCTATAAATCCCTCTCCAGCATCTCGATCCATATTTTCAGTTTCTCCATCAATCTGAACTCTAATTTTCGATAACTGCTCAGCATCTTTCTCAGCTGCAGAACGAATTGTATAAGTTAATCCATTTATATGAAACTCTTGCTCTTTTACAATCATGTCAAACTCCTTTCAAATGAATATAATGGCGCTATTACAACTTGTTTACCTTGTTTCTCAAATTCCTGAACAGTTTCTTTACTAGCCTCTTCGTCAGTTATAATAAGGTCAATTTCTTTTAGAGACTCTCCTCTTATAAAACAATCTATTCCAAGTTTATTATGCGGAGCTAAACAAATATTTCTTCTAGCAATTTCACTTACTCTTTTACTAAAATAAGCAACTTCAGGTGTTGCAGTACTAATACCTTGTAATGAAATGCCTCCACCTGTAGAGAAATAAAGATCAATAGAAAATCTACTTATCAATTCAGAGGCAAGTGTATCAGTAATATTTCCTGAAGGTTTTACTTTTCCGCCAATTAAATACGTATCAATATTCTTATATTCTCGTAGATAACCAGCTATTTCTATAGAATTCGTAATAACCGTAAATGATACTTCCGGTAAATATTTCAGCATCGCATTATGAATGGAAGCCCCGCCAATAAAAATTGAATCACCTTCTTGTATATAAGATACTGCAACTCTTGCAATTGTGTCCTCATATATTGAGCTATCACTATAACGTTTAGTTGGTTCCGCAGCTAAATTTCTCACTCGCGTAAGTTCAATTGCACCTCCGTGCGTTCTTTTTAATAAACCATCCTTTTCCATAATAGACAAATCTCTTCTTATAGAATCAATAGACATATCAAATCTTTCCGCAAGATCCTTTGCGATTACTCTTCCATCTGTATTAAGTAGTTCTAAAATTTTCTCTCGACGCTCTTCAGTAAACATGTTATCACCACCGTTATTGAAGATTCAGAAACTTAAACTTTATTTTAATTATATGCATGCCTCTTTCATTTTACAATATTTTCAGTTCTTATTTATTCCGTTTTATACAGTCTTCTCCCTCTTTCTATCCCATTAATTTGCCAACCAAATAAATGCATATCTGTATATTACGCAAAAATACTTCCATTTACCTTCCTGTTGATGTAAAATTATTCCTATATTTTACTTTTTAATACAGAAAGGGATTACTATGAAATCAATTAATCAAAACGACATGTACAGCATTATTATTTACTGGAATATTAACAGGATGTAATAGCAATACTACACCAAAACAAGAAAAGAGCGCTCTCGAAAAGAATGCAATGCACTATGGAGAAATAGTTAAAAACGAATACTATAGAGCGACAGTTGAAAATGCAAAGTTTGAAAAATTAGACGAAGAGCGGCGCCTTACTACTCGTATTATGATTAATAATGTTCGAGACGATGGACAAACTATTGATCTTTCGGAAATAAAATATTTCATACAAGATGAAAAAACTGGTCAGAAATATGAAGGTGAAGCTCATCCGATAGGTGACGAGCACTATAAAAATGTTCCGCACGAATTCTCTTTAACTACTGACGTTGTATTTGAACTGAAAACTTCACCAAAAGATTTAAATAATATGTATTTATACATAGATAGCAAAGCTGCACCGTTAACAAATACATATTGGAAGCTTGATAATTTAGTATCTAAATAGAAAGACCAGCCTTAAATGACTGGTCTTTTTACATTCATACATTTACCTTTCATTAACACTTATATTCATTTTCTAATAACAACTTGAATAACATCAGCTAAACCAGTGTGCCCTTTCCCTTCAACTCGCTCTTGTTCTCCATTAAAGAAATGAATTACCTTATGTTCTTCACACCAAGTAAGAATATCAATTGGATCATACAGCATATCAACATCTTTTGGTCCACCAGTACTATAGTTTATTTGTTTTTTTGAGTAAACTTCAAACATAATTAATCCACCAGGTTTTATCGTTTGTATCATTTTATCTAATATCATTTTTTTATAATCATCATGAAAATGTCCAAATACCATAATTGCCGCATCATATTCATTTTCTGGCAAACAATCAGCTAATAAATCTACTTTTTTTGTATGCACGTTTACGTTATGCTTCTCTGCCAATTTTTTTGTCTTTTCTAATCCATCTTCCGAATAATCAATAGCTGTTACTTCGTTCCCTTGTCTTGCTAGAAATACAGCATTTCTACCTTCTCCCTCTGCGAAAGCTATTACTTTATTGTGATTTTCTAAACGAAATGCTTGTTCTTTAATAAATGTATTAGGTTCTTCCCCGTAAAAATATTCATCTGATTTATATCGATCATTCCAAAAATTATTCATCATCTTCTCTCCTTCTACATATTATTTTCTAACTACAATTAAAGATATTAAAGAGCCTTTTTATCCTTAATTAATTTAAAAATAAAAGCAGATTAAAAATCCACTTTTATTTTTTTCGCAAGATCTACGATTTTTTGATTTCTTAACTCTTCTTCCATTTTCTCTTCTGCTGCGAGCATTGCCTCATTAATTAAACATCCAGGTTTGTCATGTAAACAACAGTCAAACAATGATGTTTTGCCTTCAATTGCATGTATAATATCTAAAAATGAAATATCTTCCCAATTCTTACTAAGCGAGTAACCGCCCTTTGGACCAGATGATGAATGTATCATCCCTTCCTTCGTCAACTTAGTTAGTATTTTAGACAAGTACGTTGGTGAAACATTTTGCATTTCTGCTAATTGGTGAACACTAACTAACTTATTTGGTGTGGCCTTTGCCAGAAAAAGCATTGTATGAAGAGCATAATTTGTAGCTTTAGAATATTTCATAGTACAGCTCCTATTGTAGACTTCATGTATCTACAATAACTTTATTTTTTTATTATGTCAAACGTTTGTAATACTCCATACAACATTATTTCTTCACAAGTAATACATCTGCTGCGCAAATCGTCACTTCTCTAAATGGAGAGTCAAATAAAACACCTAGTTCAAAACCATCTTCAGTAAGAGCTATTTCATGATATAGCCACCAAGCACTTTCAAAGTTTTCCGGCATAGAACACTTTGTTACTCCTATAAAGTGAAACTTTAATCAGTGGGGGTTTTGTTCATCTCCCACTGATTATTAGCCCTAACCAATTGGGCTTTTACGGGCAGTTGATCCCCACCTACCTTCTTTGCTTTCGCTGCATTTTGAGGCGGGTGCCTTACTGCCCGTTAATGCGGGATAAAGGTTACTTCAAGTTTATCAAATTCACTAAAAGTACCACTGCAATCTAATATGATAGACAAAGTATCTTCTGACTTTCTCTTTACTACTTTAATTACACTATCGTGTAGTGATGTCTTGTGTAACTGAGCGACATTTGACGGAAGTTTTTTCTCAATGGAATTAAAATATTCTACGTATGATTGATCTAATTGTGCCACTCTTTTCTCATAATCTGTTGTCCACTTTTGCATAAGTTTTTTCAGTTCACCTGATGGGTATTCTGAATTAATTGTGATGTTTTGTATAATTGAGTATATCGATTCAGGAAGGAACTTTAATAAATCTATTTTCCTTTTCTCAATTTCCTCCTTTAAACTTTCTATATCCATTTCCGACCATTCTTTTATAGAATCTATAAAACTTACAAATTCTAAAACTTGCATTTCTTTATACCAATCTCTTGTAAAATATTTCAATGACACCTCTCTTAAAACATCTTTACATCCAGTAAAAACAATATATCCACTTATTGTATCATTCCAATAACCATTCTTTCTAAAGAAAAAATATAAAACTGTAAATATTCCACCTATTATTTCTAAAACTTCAGAATATTTACAAAAGTATAAAATTAGAATACATTTTAGCTGTACACGATTCACCTGTACAAAAATTCAAACAAAAAGGGATGGTTATATGTTGAAGAAATTAGTAGCAGGGACATTAGTAGCGGGTTTTGCATTAACTGGAGGACTAGGTGCGGTAAGTGCTGAAGAAAAAGTAACACAATTAAGTCATTTGATTATTTAAAAGTGGATGAACAA
The DNA here is from genome assembly GCF_052044835.1 of Bacillus sp. 22475. Taxonomy (NCBI): domain Bacteria; kingdom Bacillati; phylum Bacillota; class Bacilli; order Caryophanales; family Bacillaceae; genus Bacillus; species Bacillus sp. 22475. The sequence continues at coordinate 127,516 of NZ_JBQENW010000003.1, forward strand.
AATGTTAATTCATTTGCAAAATTAAGTGATCAGGATAAGAAAGATATCCAAATTACTATGGTATTACCTAAGCAAAATGAAAATGGAGATTGGCTAGCTTATGGTTTTACTAGCCGTGAAACATTAAATGCGTATATTGAAAAGGATAAAAAAGCAATTAAAAATAAAATTAATCCTTTAGGTAGCGGTGCTGGTAGTACTGATTTTTATGAACATAAAGATAAAGGTGGCCAATATATTTACTGGAGTAGCGGCTTTAAAAACTTACCATCTAGCTGGAATGACAGAATTTCTTCTGTAAGTACAGCGTCACCTTCTGCAAGTTATTCAACGACACTTTGGGAGCACACTTCAACACAAGGATATGGAAAAGGCGTTGTATTTAAACATGCTGATTGGTACGGTAAAACTGCTAATTTAGCTGCTGATTGGAACGATATTACTTCAGCGATTGAAATTAAATAGTAATAAGATATTTAATTTCTTCTATAAAAATTCAAACCACTATTCTCTCTTTCATTTAGAGAATAGTGGTTTATCATATTTCTATTTAAGCATGTACAGCATGTCCTACTGCTTGCATTAACGCTTCATGAATCGCCTCAGATAAAGTTGGATGTGCTGCAATATAATCTCTCATTATATCAGCGGTAACTTCTGTATGAATCATTACGGTTCCTTGACCAATAAGTTCAGTTGCATAAGGACCGATAATAGAAATCCCTACAATTTCTTGGTATTTAGGTTCCACAATGACTTTTACTTTCCCTACTTGTTCTCCTAAAATAAGAGCTTTTCCGTTCGCTGTAAAAGGGAATTCTCCGATGAGAATATCACCATATTGTTCTCTTGCACCTTTTTCACTTAACCCGACACTAGCTATTTCTGGAGCTGTGTATATACAACGGGGCACAGCGTAATAATTTACTTTCACGTCTTCTCCGCTTGCGTGTAATGCTGCTGTCGTTCCTTCATGGAAGGCAACGTGAGCAAGCTGAATTCCACCAATCACATCACCAGCTGCGTAAATATGCGATACGTTCGTTTGCATATGTTCATTCACAGCAATCCCTTTATTTGAAAACTGAACTCCTGCCTTTTCTAATCCTAATTGTTGTACTTGTGGTTTTCTTCCTATGGAAACAAGAACAAATTCTGGAGTTACTTCGTGAGTAATTCCCTCGTATTCAAATACAGCTTGCTTCTTATAGTTATTTAATCCTTTTAAAACTGCTCCCGTAAAAATTTCCACACCATCTTTTTCTAATTTTCCTCTTAAAATATTCGCAATATCTTCATCTTCACCAGGTAGTAATTGCGGTGCCATCTCAACTATCGATACTTTTGTGCCAAGTCTACTATAAATACTTGCAAACTCGCATCCTATTACACCACCGCCAACGATTAACAATGAAGATGGTACACTCTCAAGAGACATTGCATGGCTACTATTTAAAATCCATTTTCCATCGAACGGAGCGAATGGTAGCTCTGTAGACTTGGAACCAGCTGCGATAATAAAGCTCTCTCCATCGATTAATTCTTCTTTATTTCCTTGTACAACTCGCACACGATGATCCGTTTCGAATTTCGCTTTTCCTTTTACAACTTTAATTTTATTTTTCTTCATTAAATATTGTATTCCTTGGACAAGTTGCATTACGATTTGTGATTTCCTCGCCTGTATTTGACCCCAATCAATTGAGATATTTTCTGTATTAAGTGTAACTCCATAATCATTCGCTTTTCTCACAATGTCATGTACTTCAGCACTTTCTAACAGTGATTTCGTCGGCATACACCCAACATTTAAACATGTTCCGCCAAGGTCAGCTTCATCAATAAGAGTGACATCTTTGCCATTTTGAGCCGCGGTAATTGCTGCTACATAGCCAGCAGGTCCGCCCCCAATAACAACTAATTTACTCATTCTCTCACCTTCTCTTTATAAAAGAATTGTTATAGGTTCTTCTAAATAATGTTTAATTGTGCGTAAAAATGCAGCTGCTGGTGCACCGTCTAATACACGATGATCGAATGTTAAACTTAAAGGTAACATACTTCCTTTTCTTAATTTTTTCCCTTTAAATACAGGAACATGTTCAATTGCACCTACACCTAAAATACCAGTTTCAGGTGTATTTAATACCGGCGTAAAATATTCAATACCAAAGCTACCTAAATTACTAATTGTAAATGTCGTTCCGTGCATATCATCACTACTTAAGCTACCTGCTCGTGCCTTTTGTGCCACATTCTTAATCTCTTTAGACAACTCTACTAAAGATAAATTATTTGCAAAGCGAATAGCTGGAACGATTAACCCTTTTTCTAATGCGACTGCCATGCCTAAATGCACATGTTCAAATTGATGAATTGCATCATCTATATAAGCGCTGTTCATTTCTTTATGCTCTCCAAGTGCTAATACAGTAGCACGCGAGACGAAATCCGTAATGGTTAATTTATTATCATATCTTTTTTGTACAACTTTCGCTATTTCTTTATGTAAAGCAACTAAATCTGTTACATCTACTTTCATCGTTAACGTTAATTGTGCGCTATTTTGTAAGCTTGCGTGCATACGATTTGCGATCGCTTTACGCATACCAGTAACAGGAATCACGTTACTTTCTTCTTGTTCAGATATTTCCGGAACGATTCCTCTTACCTCAAGTGCTTTTAATACATCTGCCTTTGTAATCCTTCCGCCAGGACCTGTACCAACCAATACCTTGATATCCAAATTTTCAGACTTTGCAATTTTCTTCGCTACAGGTGAAATTTTAATTCTTTGCTTCGCTACTTCTTTCCCATTTGGTTCTTGATTTTGTACATTTTGTACTTCTATATTAGATGTTTTTTCTTCTACCACATGTGTGCTTTCCTGCATTTCTACTTTTTCATTCGGTTTACCGATGTAGCAAATTACAGTACCAGGCGGCACCCCTTCATCTTCACTTACAGCTATATCAAGCACCGTACCATCAGCTGGCGCTTCAATTTCCGTTTCAATTTTTTCTGAATTAATACTAGCAATTAGTTCTCCTTTTGCTACATTATCGCCTGCTTTAATATTCCAGCTCGTAATAATACCTTCTTTCATCGCCATACCTAACTTCGGCATTACAACTTCTACAGCCATGTTTCTCTCTCCCTTCTCATCGTTTTATTACACATGTAATAAAGATTGGTCTCCGATCATTTCTGATACAGTTTCAATTACTTTTTCTGGCGTTGGCAAATACAACTTTTCAAGTGGCGGTGAGAACGGAACAGGTGTGTGTGGTGCTGTAATTCGTTTAATAGGTGCATCTAGCAAATCAAAACCTTTATCCGCTACAATTGCCGCAATATCTGTTGCAATACTACATCTAGGATTCGCTTCATCAATGACGATAAGACGATTTGTTTTTTCAACAGATGATAAAATAGTATCTTCATCAAGCGGTGATAAAGATCGTGGATCAATTACTTCTACTTCAAGCCCCTTTTTCGATAATTGCTTTGCAGCTGCAAGTGCTGTATGAACTTGCTTTCCGATCGCGACAATTGTTACATCAGAACCTTCCCGTTTAATATCTGCTTTTCCTAATGGAATTGTATAGTATCCTTCTGGCACTTCACCTTTCATATTGTAAAGTGTTTTATCCTCAAAGAAGATTACTGGATCATCATCTTCAATTGCTGCTAATAATAAGCCTTTTGCATCATACGGTGTGGAAGGAACAACAACTTTAATACCTGGTATGCTCGTAAATAATGCGTACAAACTTTGTGAATGCTGAGCTGCTGCACTAAAACCAGCGCCATGCATCGTACGTACTGTAACGGGTACTTTTGCTTTACCTCCAAACATATAACGGAATTTCGCACCTTGGTTTAATACTTGATCAAGACAACTACCGATAAAATCATTAAACATTAACTCAGCTATCGGACGTAATCCAGTTGCAGCAGCTGCCATCGCAGCTCCCATATAACCCGCTTCAGAAATTGGTGTATCCAATATACGATTTCGGCCAAACTCTTGTACAAGTCCTTTCGTAACACCAAGAACACCACCCCAAGCTTCATCATCTTGCAGATGATCAACTTGTGCACCGCCTGCAACATCTTCACCTATTAAAATTACATTTTCATCACGACGCATTGAGATTTTCATCGCTTCATTAATTGCAGTTGACATACTTACTGTTCTAGTCATAATTTTTCACCCTCCTCTTATTTGTAAGAAACGTATACATCTTTTAATAATTCTTCATCGTCTGGGTATGGACTATTTTCACTAAATTCAATGGATCTTTGTACTGCATCATCTACTGCTTTTTCCATATCAACAAGTTCAGATTCCGTTAATAAACCTTCATGAATTAAATGCTTACGGAAATTCACAATTGCATCTTTTTCATTTAAATGTTCTTCTTTTTCTTCTGATGTTTTATATGTTTGCGCTTCACCTTCGAAATGACCATAATTACGATATGTCATACATTCAATAATTGTTGGACCATCCCCATTACGCGCACGTTCCACTGCTTCTGCAGCAGCTTTATATACAGCTAGAAGATCTTTTCCATCTACTTGAACACCTGGAATATTATAAGCTTTTGCACGATCAGCAATAGAATCACAACTTGAAGCATATTCAAATGTAGTTGCTTCACCGTAACCGTTATTTTCTGCGATAAAAATAACTGGTAACTTCCAAATCGCTGCTAAATTAACCCCTTCATGAAATGTCCCTTCATTATTTGCTCCGTCACCGAAGAAGCAAATACTTACATCTTTTGTTCCTTTATATTTAGCTGTTAATGCTGAACCGCAAGCAAGTGGGAAACCGCCGCCTACAATGCCATTCGCACCTAGCATTCCTTTATCTAAATCGGCAATATGCATGGAACCGCCTTTTCCTTTACATAATCCTGTCGCTTTCCCGAAAAGTTCAGCCATCATACCATTTAAATCACAACCTTTTGCGATACAATGTCCATGACCTCTATGTGTACTTGTAATACTGTCACTATCCGTTAAGTGGGCACATACACCAACTGCTACCGCTTCTTCACCTGCGTATAAATGAACGAAACCTGGCAAAACGCCTTGCGCGAACAATTCATGCACCTTATCTTCAAACTTACGAATCTCTAACATTTTTTCGTACATCCAACGAGCTTGTTCTTTCGTAATTTCATTCCCTTTACTTTCAGTTGTTTTTAACATGTCCAGCCCTCCTATTTTCTTGTTCGTCTTTTATATTGCAAGTACCGTGCCAAATTCTAATCCTTGCTTTAATAGTTTTTCTCTTTTCTTTCATAATAAAAAAGTGGACAAAATGAGACATTTGTCTCGTTTTGTCCACTTTTGTTCACCTAATTTGAGAACTATTATCTTATTCATTATCAAAGCTCTGCTGTAACTTTCGGATGTAAATAATTTGTCCAATATGATATGCATTATGAGTTGTTACATTCGCTAGCACTTCCCACCACTTTGCAGAAACGGGAAATCCCACTACATCACTTTCAACCTTTTCTTCATTTATGAGATTTTGCCATTGTAACAGTTTTTTTAGTAGCTTTTCCCGTAATTCATCGAAAGTTTGATTATCTGAAAGCATAAAACTTTTGTTATTATCTCCAATAGCGGGTACTGCATTAACATGTGATTCTTTATACCTAGTTTGCCACGTAGAGTTCCAATACAGTAAATGTTGTACGATTTCGGCTATACTATTACTCTCTTCATTCGGTTTCCAGAAAGCTTCCCTCTCAGACAAACCCTTAACTGCATCTGAAAATGGCATATACCAACTGGGATCATTTGCATTTGCTAATAACTGATCTGCTAATACAGCTTTTACATGGACCATTTTTCTTCCCTCATTTCATTATCATATTAATATACACTACTCTATATACGCTCATTCCCTATGATCCCCTTTTTTTACATACAAATTGATTTCATAATGAATGTAAGAATAATAGATTTTCTTATCATAACTCGTTATGATAAAAGAAAAAGAAAGCTGGCGAAAAATGAATAAAAAAATCGCAATAATTACTGGAGCTTCAAGTGGATTTGGACTATTAACTACACTCGAACTCGCAAAAAAAGATTATTTAGTTATCGCTACAATGCGAAACCTTGAAAAACAAGTGAACTTAATATCTCAAGTTACTCTACTTAACTTACAGCAAAATATAAAAGTTCAACAATTAGATGTAACAGATCAAAATTCTATACATAATTTCCAATTGTTTTTAAAAGAAATTAATAGAATAGATCTCCTTATAAATAATGCAGGATATGCAAATGGGGGCTTTGTAGAAGAAATCCCAGTAGGCGAATATCGAAAGCAATTTGAAACGAACCTTTTTGGAGCTATATCAATCACTCAGCTTGTTTTACCATATATGAGAGAACAAAGAAGCGGAAAAATCATTAATATAAGCAGCATTAGCGGCCAAGTTGGATTTCCTGGTTTATCTCCTTATGTATCTTCAAAATATGCATTAGAAGGCTGGAGTGAATCGCTTCGCTTAGAATTAAAACCTTTCGGAATAGATGTCGCTTTAATTGAACCTGGTTCTTACAACACAAATATATGGGAGGTTGGTAAACAACTAGCTGAAAACCAATCTGATACAACATCTCCTTACAAAGAATATATGGATAAAATACAAAAACATATTAATAGCGGTAGTGATACATTTGGTAATCCGATAGATGTTGCTAATAAAATCGTTGAAATTGCTGAAACAAAGCGTATTACTTTACGATATCCTATTGGTAAAGGTGTGAAATTTATGATCTTCGCGAAGAAGATTCTTCCTTGGAAATTGTGGGAATACCTTGTTTTGAGAAGCTTTAAGAAGATGTAATAAACTTTTTGAAAACTATTTTGAAAGAGGTGCTAATTAAATGTTAGGTTTACCGTATGGGAAAGTGTTTTTAGTGCCGTGGACTGAAGAATGGGAAATTGAGTTTATGAAAGAGAAACAATTCATTGAGGAACAAATTGGCGAACATATTTTAGCGATACACCATATTGGTAGTACTTCTATTCCACATTTAAGTGCAAAGCCAATTATTGATATAGCAATAGAACTAAAAGATAATGCAGTTGGCATACAATGTATCGCAAAGTTGGAACTACTAAATTATAAATACAGAAAAGATGTATTGCCTGAAAGATACTATTTTAATAAAGGAGAGCCACGAACTCATCAAATTCATATGTATGAACAAGGAAATAAATATTTAATAGAACAATTACAATTTCGAGATTACTTAATAGACAATAAAACATCTCGTATACAGTATGAACAATTAAAAATTCAACTTTCACAAGCTAATCCTACTGATAAACATAAGTATGCGGAGGACAAAACAAATTTCATTACATTCATACTAGCTAAAATAAATGATTGAATGAAAAAGACAGAATTTCATACACAGAATAAGAAACCATTTATTCCTAAGTAAATGGTTTCTTATTCGTTAGTTATCTTATTATTTATACTATCAATTTTTTTATTATACAGCAGGTGGAACGAAATAAAATAGTATTGAGAGCATCAATATAAATGCAACCATTCCCGTTATTGAAAGTATATACTCTTTTGATTCTCTATCATACTTCCATTCCATCCATGCTCTTAAAGTCCAAGATATTCCTAAATAAGTGAACATGACATAAGCCATTTTAGAGTTTTCAAATTTAAACATATAATAATAACTACCTATTACATAAATAATAATAAGCCCTATTTCTAATTTTACATGTAAACTATTCACATGCTTATATCCAAAGAAGCCTCTTTTCTCCATATTCAATTTTCTTCTTAAAAACTGTTCTAAAAAGTAACCACCTATACCTAGTCCAATAATAATAATCAAAATTGTAGAGGTCCCCATTGTTATCCACCTCCTATTCCTTTATTTATTTTTAGAAATAAAGTGGACTATATTTCGGTTATTCTCTTCTAAACAACTTACAATTCCTTCAGGATATGTTGGTTTCTCCTTTAATTCGTCTAGACTTTTCCAAATTAATATAATATCTTCATGTTCTTTATGCCTTGTTTCATTTGTAATTATCTCTTCAACCGTTCCCCAATGTATGAATGTACAATGATGTCCTATTTCGTTGTTCCATTCGAAAATATGCTCATTTACAGCGGCTAGTTCTTGGACATCAATCTTCAAATCGTATTCTTCCATTAATTCTCGTATTATCGCTTCTTTTGCCGTTTCACCAAATTCAATAGAACCGCCTGGAAAACGATAAAATATTTCTCTTAAATCACATTGTACAAGTACTTTAGAATGATCTTTATTTAAAATCATTGCTTCAGCACGTAATTTAGCCATTTTCATTTTATCTCCTCATTCATTCCACATATAATTAAATCCAATATCTATAAAAGAAAAGATTAAGCATAATTCCTGTTATTACTAATAGCGGAACCGTTCCTAAAGAAATGACATATTCTCTCGATTCTTTATCAAATTTCCACTCCATAAATGATTGAAAGCAGTATAAAGTTATTAAAAATAAAATGGGTAAATTACTAATATAAATAGGATTTAAAGTGGCACATATCATGGTAACAATTATATAAGAAATGATAAGAGCCCTAGTGCCCCATTTATGAAAGTTATTTACATATTTACTATTCCAGTCTGTTTGTTTCGGTATATTTAGTTTTTTCCTCACTATTTTTTCCAAAACAACTAATGATATAATCCATACTACTAATAAAATTCCTTTAACCCAAAACAGTGATGTTTCCTCCTTTACCTTTTATCAGGTTGATCACTCGGATACGTGGCATTCTCTTTATTTTCAACGTCCCAACTAATTATAGTCGCACTATCACGTCCGAATTGATGATGAACGTGCTCTAATACATGATGAACACTTTCTCCAAGCTTTTTATTATTTCTATTCATATTATTATACAGATTTAATGGTGTTTCATATCGGCGTTCCCCGCATTCTAATACTCCATCTGTCACCATTACAATTCGGTTCTTTCCAGTACGTAATTCACGAATACCTGATGAATAACAAGGAACAGGTAAATCAAATGTGTTTACATTTCCAATCCATTCGTAAAAATGACGTTGATTTAATGCATATTGTCCTAACTTATGTAACTCTTCGTGAAATACATACACTAAACAATCACCAATAGAAAGCCACCATATATAATTTTCTTTTCTTACACATAGTAAGCAAGCTGTTTCACCTTGTATTCTTTTGCACCTTTCCTTAAATGAAGATGACTGAAAAATTGTCAGTATATGATTTTCAATAGATTGAAACACTGTATTAATTGGGTCATTCAAAATTACTTTTATATTTTCATATTCTTTTTCGATTGTATTTACTACTAAATCAACACTTTCTGCACTATTATGTCCATCTAATATAGCTGCAAATTCCCATTCACCATTTGACCAAACTAATGCACCATCTTCATTCTTTTTCGCTCCAGCACTTATATTCCCGCCATATTTACCAAGTACAATATCACCATATTGCTTAACTGAAATTTCTCCTAAACACATTTCTATATTTCCAACCCATGAATATTGTGTATTATTTGTTGTATGCATACTCATTTACCATATACTTACGTATTCTTTCGCATAGTTTTTTTATTTTCTCTTCATCACCATATGGTGCACCAGTCCATTTCGCTACTTCGGTTGGTGACCAAAATTCTTTTGGTGTGTTCGGATAACGTGGAATAATGTGCATATGCATATGTGGTACACCATTTCCTGAAACAAAAGTGTAAATATGCTCTGCACCTTCGCTTTCTTTTAGCGCTTTACTTACTCTACTTGTTATCAGTCCGAACGCTTTCGCTTCTTCATCTGTTAGTTCAGCAAGGCCAGGTACATGTCTTTTTATATCTATCATTACATAACCTAGGTATGTTTCTTCACTATCCCAGTAGACATGTCCAACGTAAACGAGTTCATCTTCGTAAATAGCTCCACCTGGAACTATAATATTTCCTTTATGTTTTTCGCAAATGAAGCAGTTTTGTTCTACTTGATTGTTTGTTGACATATCCATCACCATCCTTTTCATATATAATATCACAAAAAAAGGAAAAACAGGATTTATATTCCGAAAATTCACTCTTTTGATACAGCAATTTTTGAAATGAATTTAGACCTCATTATTTCTTCAAAAACGCAATCCCAATTACGATCCCAATCACAATTCCGATTACTAAATTATTTGTAAAATAACCTTGGAATACACCGATTACAACTCCTATACCAATACCTATTGCCAAAGCATCATTTCTTTTTTTATTTTTAGCCAAAATTGCATCTCCTCCCATCATTTCTCGCTAAACAACATACACTTACTTGAATGTATTAATATATTCACTATCTCACTTGAACATTTCAAAAAAATGTACTTTAACTTCACATATAATATTTTCCATTTTCTGTACATACTCCTTTTATATTGAAAAATTTTCAAGTAACTATTAATTATACATAGGCATTTACTATAAGAAAGCTTCGTAATTTATTGAAGGAGGAACAATTCAAATGTATCCTCATTGGAATCCAAATATAAATCAACAGTATGTTTATTCCCCCCATCCCGCAAGGAATACATTGCATCATGATTCACAATATATGATGCAGCGCATCGCTAGCCTTGAAAATCAGTTAGCTAAATTAATCTCATTAATCGAAGAAAATAATCAATTAATTAAATCCATGGAACAATAGCAAAACCAAGTTTGTGCACCAGCTGGAGGTTCTGTTATCGTTCGTATGTAAACTGGATGCAATAAAAAACACACTTTGTAGTATAAAAGTGTGTTTTTTGGTCATTATTTTCTTTTCGTATGGAACCCTTGTGTAATTCGGTCTAATATAATTGCGATTACTACGATAGCTAATCCAGCTTCAAATCCCATTCCGATATTAACTTGTGTTACCGAGCGATATACATCAACTCCAAGTCCTGGAGCTCCTACAAGTGATGCTGTTACAACCATCGATAATGAAAGCATAATACTTTGGTTCACACCAGCCATAATCGTTCCGGTTGCAAGTGGTAATTGTACTTTAAATAGTTTTTGTGATGCAGTGGATCCAAATGCATTCGCTGCTTCAATTAAATCTTCTGGAACTTGTCTAATTCCTAAGTCAGTAAAACGAATTGTCGGTGGCATTGCAAAGATTACTGATGCAATAATTCCAGGTACTACACCTACTCCGAAAAATGTAATCGCTGGAATAAGGTATACGAATGCAGGCATTGTTTGCATAAAATCTAATGTTGGTTTTAAAAATTTTGAGAAACGTTCATTTTGAGATGCTAATATACCAATTGGAATTCCGACAATAATTGAAATAATAACTGACGTAAGTACGAGTGCTAATGTTTGCATCGTTTGTGCCCAGTAGTTAATATTCAAAATAAATAATAATCCAATAAGCGTAAAAATGACTAAAGATAGTTTTCTCGTTGTGTACCAAATGAGGAAACATAAGATAATAATCATCAATATGGCAGGAATTATTATTAAAAAATTAGTGAGTAAATCAACGAATCCACCAATAATATAAGAGAATCCTCGGAATAAGCCTTCAAAGTGCTCATATAAACTTGCAACAAATGAGTCGACCCATTCCCCTAATGGAATACGCGGTATACTATTCATCGTCTTTCACCTCTTCTTCAATGTTTCCTGCAAGAGCTTGAATGACACTTTCACGTTTAATAATTCCTCTTAGCCTTTTCTTCTCATCGATTACTGGTAACGGATATTTCATCTCCGCCATTTTTGCATACGTCTCTTCCAGTAAAGTATCTAAATACACATGCGGAATATCATTAAGTAATAAATCAGCAATCGGCCACTGTTTTTGTACTGCCTTACTCGCATCATCCGCAGTTAATATACCTAAAAACTCATACTTTTTGTTTACAACATATACAGTTGAAACACCAGCATTCCTCATAATTTGAAGGGCTACACGAGGTCCACGATCAATTAATAAAGTTTCTGGTCGTTTTAAAATAGACTCCGCCGTAATTACTTTTCCTAAATTCACGTCCGCAACAAACTTTTCTACAAATTCATTAGCGGGGCTCATCATAATTTCTTCTGGCGTTCCAATTTGAACGATTTCTCCATCTTTCATTAATGCGATACGATCTCCAATTCGAAGCGCTTCATCTAAATCATGCGTAATAAATATAATCGTTTTTTCCATTTTATCTTGCAACTCTAACAATTCATCTTGCATTTCTTTTCGAATAAGTGGATCTAATGCACTGAATGACTCGTCCATTAGTAATACATCTGGATTATTCGTTAGCGCCCTTGCGATTCCAACGCGCTGCTGCATACCACCACTAAGTTGACTTGGATAATTATCTTTATGATGATCGAGTCCTACTAACTGTAGCGATTCTAACGCTTTTTTCTCTCGCTCTTCAACTGGAACTCCTTGTATTTCTAAACCATATGCAACATTTTGTATAACCGTACGATGCGGAAATAGAGCGAACTTCTGAAATACCATACTCATTTTCGTTCTTCTTACTCTCCGTAACTCTTCTTTTCCCATCGTAGCGATGTCTTCACCATCTATGTATATATGACCTGCGGTTGGTTTAATCAGTTGATTTAACATACGAACTAGCGTAGATTTCCCACTACCAGACAAACCCATAATAACGAAAATTTCTCCAGAGTATACTTCAAACGTTGCTTTTTTCACACCGACGTTCATTCCTGTCTCTTTTAAAATTTCCGATTTACTTTTTCCCTCTTTTAATAAGGCAAGGGCTCTTTGCGGATGTTTCCCGAATACTTTTGTTACGTTTTCAACACGCACCTTTGTATTATCCATGTCACTACTCCTTTTCTACCCATCTATTCACATAGTGTTGCGATTTTGCAAAGAAATATTACATAAAAATGACATTCATAAGATTTCTTTAAAATTCTCGTTTCCGTTCATAATAAGAATGCTTACTTATACATTTATTTAAAAAGGCAAACATTCCTTAGGAGGTTTTCAATGAGAAAGAAAATATGGCTTATATGCCTTGCATTATTTATTACTATGATTTTCACTTCATGTAATGCAACAAATGCAAATTCGAAAGGAAAAATTAAACTTGGTGTAACAAGTTGGAAAGAAAATATTGCAACTGCAAACATGTGGAAAGTTTTATTAGAAGAAAAAGGCTACAAAGTTGAGCTCATGTATTTAGAAAAAGCCGCAATTTGGACTGGTGTCGCTCGTGGCGATGTTGATGCGAATTTAGAAGTATGGCTACCAGTTACAGATAAACCGCTAAACGATCGTTATAAAGATGATATTGTCTTAAAATCAAAATGGTACGAAGGTACTGGACTAGGTTTAGTCGTCCCTTCTTATATGAAAAACATAAACAGTATCGAAGATTTAAATGCTCATAAAGATGAACTAGATAATAAAATTGTCGGTATCGAACCCGGTAGTAGTCTTATGAATTTAACGAATAAAGCAATGAAAGAATATGATATAAAACTAAAACTTGTCCAATCCTCTGAAGCTGCGATGATGAGTGAACTAAAGAAAGCATATACAAAAAAGAAACCAATCGCTGTTACGCTTTGGAATCCGCATTGGGGTTTTTCAGAATTTGACTTGAAATATTTAAAAGACCCTAAGAAAGTATATGGTGAAAAAGATGACATTTATTACTCCGTTCGTAAAGGTTTCGAAAAAGATCACCCAGATGTTATAAAATACTTTGATAAATGGAAAATGAAAGATGAACAGCTCGGTACGTTAATGGTCATGTTAAATAAAACAAAAGATCCTGAAGAGGCTGCGCGAAAATGGATTAAAAAAAATCAAGCATTAGTTGATGAATGGGTGAAGGATTAATAAAAAGGCTAGAGAATTAACATATCCTCTAGCCTTTTTCATCTTATTTTTTCGTAACAACATCATCTACAATCCCATATGCCTTCGCTTCTTCTGCAGTCATAAAATAATCTCTTTCTGTATCATGTGCTACTCTTTCAATCGGTTGGCCTGTTTTTTCTGCAATCATTTTATTAATATCATGCTTTAACTTTAATATTCTCTTCGCAGTTATTTCAATTTCTGTTGCTTGCCCTTGTGCACCACCAAGCGGCTGATGAATCATAATTTCACTGTTAGGGAGCGCAAACCGTTTTCCTTTTGCTCCAGATAATAATAGCAATGCACCAAATGATGCCGCAAAGCCCATGCACAGCGTTTGCACATCTGGTTTAATTAAATTCATCGTATCTAATATTGCAAAACCTGCTGTCGTTGAACCGCCGGGGCTATTGATGTATAAGAATATATCTTTCTCTGCATCTTCTGCTTCTAAAAATAATAATTGAGCTACGACACTACTCGCTACTTGATCATTAATTTCTGAACCGATAATAATAATGCGGTCTTTTAATAACCTTGAATATATATCATAGGAACGTTCTCCTAATTTTGTTTGTTCTACTACATATGGAATTGCATTCATTTTAAATCCCTCCAATACTTGTTATGCTGCGCAAAGCATACAACTGTAGGAAGAAGGTTGTTTCACATTAAATAATAAGACTGGCTGTTTAGATGGTAACTTAGTAAAATCTATTGACGGAAGCAGTTTCGTTAATAATTCCGGTCTCTCTTCTCGAATAGACGTTACTACAACTTCCATATCATCTGTGAATTCGACTATCTCGACCCCTTCTTCACTTACAGTTTTCAGCCTATTTCTACTCCGAAATAAAGAAGCTTTCACTGCACCTTCTGATACAGAACACACTTTAGCAATATCAGCGATACTATATTGAAAAACATCTTTTAATAATAAAATTGCGGATTGTTGTACATTTAATGAAGACAATACTTTCCCTACCATTTCATGCAAATCTGCAATGTTCTCATGTGGTTCTTCAGAAGTGATTTGTTCTCTTATTTTTTCATGAATAGACTTAGACTTCATCTGATCTAACCAACGATTTCTTGCTATTTTATAGACGAGTGTCATACAAATATCTTTATTTCTATATTTTTGAAGCACTTTACACACTGTTTCTTGGGCGAGATCTTCCCCATCCCATTTGTTTTTCGTTAAAAAAGTACAGTATCTTTTTAACTCTCCATATTGTTCAATTAAAAAGTTTATATTTGAATGATTCATATCGATACGGTTCTTTAAAACATGAGTTACTTTTGTGCACAAAATAACCACTCCTTTTCAGCGCTTACTTAATAAACGATTCAACATTAAAAAAAGTTACGGGGATATAAAAAAATAATGTTTATGTTCAATAATTCGCGGTCATAAATATGTTATGTACAATTTTACGTGAGGAGGAACAAATTTGCCAAAATTAACAATTGAAGGTGCGGGAACATTTGATGTAAAAGAAGGAACGAAGTTAGTATTAGCAATTGAAGATAGCGGTGTTAACATTCTTCATCGTTGTGGTGGGAATGCACGTTGCACAACTTGTAGAGTAGAAATACTAGCAGGTGATTTCTGTGAAGCGAGTGCGAATGAGAAACATGCAATGACGGAAAAAGGGATTGAAGATCATTTACGATTATCTTGTCAAATGCGTGTACATAAAGATATAGTCGTTCGTCCGGTACTTACAGTTGAAAATTCAGGTCTTGATGCCGGGCCGCGTCCGGCGGAGTAAAGCGATGAATTTAAAACAGCTCGCTGGCGAATATGCCGCTTACTTTGTAAATGATGGCATGAAGATTGGGCTTGGTACAGGTTCTACTGTATATTGGACAATACAAAAATTAGGTGAGCGTGTAAAAGAAGGATTATCATTTCAAGCTGTACCGACATCAAAGGAAACTGAAGCATTAGCGCATCAACTAAATATCCCTCTAATTTCGTTAAACGACGTACAAAGTCTTGATCTTACAATTGATGGAGCGGATGAAATTGATTCAAATTTACAACTTATAAAAGGCGGTGGCGGTGCATTACTTCGTGAAAAAATCGTTGCCTCTTCCTCTAAAGAACTAATTATCATTGCTGATGAATCGAAACTTGTAACACATTTAGGTACTTTTCCATTACCTATTGAAATCATCCCTTTTTCATGGAAACAAACCGAAAATAAAATTCAGTCTTTAGGATGTCAAACAACATTACGTTTGAAAAATAATGAAACCTATATAACCGATAACAATAACATGATTATCGATTGTATATTCCCTAATCATATTTCTAATCCTGCCCATTTACACACTCAATTAAAAATGATTACTGGTGTAGTTGAAACAGGGTTGTTTATAAGTATGACGAGTAAAGTAATTATCGGCGCTAAAAATGGGATAAAGGAATTGTAATAAAAGCTAACTTTTTAAAGTTGGCTTTTTAGTATGTTCTTCTCTTAATAGCGCTTTATTATGATATACTATGAAAACACAAGCTGATTACACTAGAAAGGACTGAACATTTTGCAATCCAAACTTATAACAGAACTTGCTGATTTAGAAACTGCCTTTCATATTCGAAAAGAAGTATTTGTAAAAGAACAAGGTGTCCCTCTTGCAGATGAATTCGATACATTCGATGAAATCGGAGAGCAATGTAAACATATTTTAGTTTATTATAATGAGCTTCCTGTAGGTACAGGGCGTATACGATTTGTTGATGGCGTCGGAAAATTAGAACGTATTTGCATTTTAAAAGATTATCGTACATACGGATTAGGTAAAGTTATCATTCAAACGTTAGAAGAAATTGCTCGTAACGAACAAGCTACAAAAATGAAACTACACGGGCAAACACAAGCTGAAGGATTTTATAAAAAATTAGGTTATGAAACTTCTTCTGATATATTTATGGAAGATGGCATTCCGCATATACTTATGACGAAAATGTTATCATAATAAAAAGGGTAGTGTATGAATCTTATGTATTCATACACTACCCTTTATTATTAATAGAAAAGTGAATTCTCAAGATTCTCTTTTGAAATCAAAGCCCATCATCTCTTAGTTCATATTTAGGTAAAGCTTACACTGTTTTCCATAATGATAATGCATAAATCCAGTTCGGATCACCATTTCCTTGATAACTCTGGACTGCTTCATATACTTTTCCTTCGTGTAGAACTCTATCTCCCTTTTTATATGCTTTTTTTGCATCCCACGCTTCATATGAAGCGCTTTCGGTTTTTGTAGTAATTGTGAATATATCACTCTGTACGGATTCATTTCCAGCTACATCAACAGCTTTTACTACATATTTATAAGTAGTATTAGCGAGCAGATTTTTATCCATATAAGAAGTTGTATTGGATGTTGCAATCTTTTTCATTGATCCTTCTGTTTCTCTATAAATATCGTAATGGTCTACACCAATATTATCGTCAGATGGACTCCACATTAAATCCACACTTGACGCTGTCGTTCCCATACTATGTAATCCTTTTGGTTGTGTTGGTGCTTCTGTATCAGGAATCTCAACTGTTGTTTTTACTGTAAGCGTTGTACTTTCCTTCGATACATTGCCAGCTGCGTCAATTGCTTTTACAGTATAAGAGTATTCTGTGCTTGGTTGTAATTTCTTATCAATAAAATGAGTGCCTATTACTGTATCAATCATCTCTCCGTTACGGAAGATTTGATATCCTTTTACCCCTACATTATCCGTAGAAGCGTTCCATGTTAGTTCTACACTATTTGCTGTTACTATTTGCGTCTGAAGTCCATTTGGAATACTTGGCGCTTCTATGTCTGGTTTCACATCATTAATAAGATTAACATCAATTACATTATAGAATGCATTTGCTGTATCAGCTACATCCCATACTGCTAAAATCACATGATATCCACTACGATCAGTAGGTACATTGATTTTATGAGTTAAATTATTTGAAGCTGCAGAACCATCATGTTGTACAGTTCCAATTGGTTCAAAATCTGCTCTTGTTAGCGCTTTATTTGGATTCCATCCTTTTTTAGTAATATAGTAATGCCACTTACTCGTTAAGTGAGGCGCAGTATACTTCCAAGTAAATGTATTTTCCCCACCAGTGATTGTATTTTTAAACCAACGATTTGCTGTTTGTTGATCTAAAATACCACCAAATTTTCCGCCTGCTGAAGCAATTTGTCCATCTACTGGACCACTTTGTGGGAACCCTTTTGGAGCTTCTAAACTTTGTGGTTCATACATAATACTTCCACAGTTTACATTTAGCGCACCATAAGTTGGACTACATAAAGCAGATCGGCTACCAGGCTTTTCAACAAAACCGTGCGCATAAGCATTTTGAGGAATAAGTGTCGTACTAATAATTCCAGCTGTTAATGCTACAGCTCCTAAACTTTTTTTGTTCATTTTCATATTTTGTAGTTGTTTTAAAAATCGATTATTCATGTTCATGTCTCCTTCTTGTTATACTTTGTAGTGGAATGTGGGCTTTGATGTAAAAGAATAACAAGAGACAAACTTGTACCGATGTATGTGTTAATTATGCATACACCGCAGTGAAATTATATTTTTCTTGTGAAATATTTCACTTTATGAATATATCATGACATAGAAATTACCTGAGTATGTGCAGAAGTTGTGCAGAAGTTGTGCAGAAACAGTGAAATTATTACTAACATGTAAAACTAAGTCCTAACATTTTAAAATACAATTTGAATATATTTATCTATCATCTTTACTTCATAATTAACAATACATTTAACTGGTTAACTTTTATTCTTATACTTATATCTCTCAGTGCCTTAGTTTTAACCATACTAGATATTAAAAATAAGAATTATAAAGTTAAATAAAAAGCATCCTATTTAGATGCTTTTCTAATGTATAATTTCATTTTTTTCACTGACCTACAAATATAAAAATTTCATCAACAGCTTCATTATATCCACCTGATTTTTGGAAAGATTCCTTCAAATTCAAAGCAACTTCTTTAAATGAACGATTATTTAATACTATTTCTACACTTTCACTTAGTTGATCCACAGTTAATCCTTGCATTTGTAATTTTACTCCTGCTCCAAGACTCTCCACTTGCTTTGCGACTACTGGCTGATCTGCACTTTGCGGTATTACAACGAGCGGAACCCCGTTATACAGTCCTTCATGCGCACTGTTCATCCCGCCGTGTGTAATAAATAGTTTCGTATATGTAAGCAGCTCAGTTTGGGGTACATAGTTTTTCACAATGAAGTTTTTAGGGATTTCGCCTAGATCACTTATTTTTGTTTTACTACCAATAGACATAACAATTGTA
The DNA here is from genome assembly GCF_052044835.1 of Bacillus sp. 22475. Classification (NCBI taxonomy): domain Bacteria; kingdom Bacillati; phylum Bacillota; class Bacilli; order Caryophanales; family Bacillaceae; genus Bacillus; species Bacillus sp. 22475. The sequence continues at coordinate 146,829 of NZ_JBQENW010000003.1, forward strand.
TGCTCACTATTCTCAAAGGCCTTCATACACAGTTTATAAAAGTCAATCGCTTCATTAAAAACAGTACCTAATGAAATATAAATCGGACTTTTTTCTTCAATTGAAGTAAAATCAACGTCTCTGTTTTTCATTTGTGCAGAGATAGATGGTCCTACAAATTTATATGTTTCATCAAACGTATCACCAAAAGGCTGGAACTCCTTAATTGTATATACAATAGTAAGGGGTGCAGGATTACAGAAAACTTCATATGATGATTTTATTTCAACACCATATTTTTCAGCAATTCCCTTCGTTAAGTTTTGAAAATCATTCTGTATTTTAACATAAATTTCTACTGGGATATTTTTTGATAGATGACCTAACATTTTCTCAAAGGATTTTTCATCCTGCGCAAAAGATGTGCATGAATTTATGGCTGGAAGTTTAAGGATTTGAGCAATTAAATGGCCACAGCCAAACATAGAATCATGAATTATGTAATCAAAATGTTCACCTTCAATTTGTTCTAAAACGCTAGGTATTACAATATCCGCTGTATGTAGAAGGCCATTTATTCTTTCCTGTAAATAATTTCTGCCTCCAGATAGAAACGCTTTTATAAATTTTTGATCATCAATCGTTCGTACAGTAGCACCTTTCTTCTCAATCCGCTCCCTGAAAGCTTCTATTGAAAAATAAACGACCTCTTCACCACGAGAAATCAATTCATCTACAACCTGTAAAGTTGGATTTATATGTCCTTCTGATCCAGCATTAATAAATAAAACACGCGCCATAATAAACACTCCTTACGTTAAATCATTTCTATGTTGGAAAAGTACGGATTCTCTCCATACTCTTTTCCTAGCTGTTCGTATCATGTTCCTACTAAATTGACCTAGCGAGTCTAAAACCGAGATCATCTATATGAAATGTAGGATGGCTTCGACGACGACAAGTAGCTCCGCACCCTCTCGCTTTTTCAGCCCAACTACCACCACGGAAAATGCGGTATGATCCGTACACTGTTTCATCATACAAATCATAACACCATTCCCAAACGTTCCCTAGCATATCATAAAGTCCCCATACATTCGGTTCCTTTTGGCCAACGTCATGAATATGTCCATTTGAATTTTCATTATACCATGCTATATCATGAAGTTTCCCGTATGTATATCCGGTTGTACCTGCTTTACATGCATATTGCCACTCTGCCTCAGATGGCAATCGGTAGCCATTTGAATCTAACTTACATCTAACAATTTGACCACCATCACTAATAGAATAATATTCTTTTAATCCCGCTTTTTTTGAAAGTACATTACAAAACGCAATGGCATCGTTCCATGAAATATTTACAACTGGTTTATGATTATTTTCAAAATTATTTAATGTACAATTTGTAATAGCATCATATAGTTCCGTTGTTACAGCATACTTTGCAAGAAGAAATGGTTGAATTTGTACTAACCATTCTTTTTTTATTCGATCATCTCTTAATACTACCTCTCCAGCTGGAATATTGACCATTAATGAATCGATTAGTTGAATTAAATCGTTAGTCATTTTCTATTCCTCCAAACGTTCATTTTATATGAACTTATAGTCATATACTTATTACAAAATACAATTTTCAAAAAGCGTTAAATCTTTCATAATAAAAAACGATTAGTTTTATTAAACTAATCGGTAAGATCCACAAAGAATTTTTGTGTTACATTCTATTATTATATGTGCTCTAAAAATTTCCGAACCTCATTTGGAGATTTTAAAACAATAACCTTTTTCTCTTCGGGCAATTGCTCTAACTCTTTTAAAATTGTAGGTCGTTTAGCATTAGGATATTCCCATATCCATTTAAAAAATTGCAAATCAAATCTTTCTTCACATCCCGCGCCCATATCTGGTCTTGTTTTATTTCGGTATTTTACAATTCTTTTAAAAGCCCTATAAACACAAATTGTTCTATGAATATCAAGGAAGATAATTGTATCAGCTGCATTCAGTCTTATACCCATCGTCCCGCCGTAATTCCCATCAATAATCCATTTCTCATCTTTAATTAAGTTATTTTGAACTGTTATTTGTTCTTCTCTCGGAACACCTTCCCAATTCGGTTTCCAAAATAATGCATCAAGATGATGCACCTTAATATTTAATTTATTCCCTAACTGCCTTGCTAATGTAGATTTTCCTGAACCACCAGAACCAATTAATATTATTTTTTTCATAAAGGGCTCCTTTTTAAAATCGATTATTTCCTCCGTAACATAAACTCACAAAGTATGCCAACAACAACACCAATTGTATAAGCCACCAAATCACTCCACAAAAAACCGTATCCCAACACGAGTCCGCCCAAAGTCGTTGTACGAATGCTATCTATCCATTCCGCATGATACAATTGGCTCACTTCAATCCCGTAGCAAAACATTAAACTAATAAAAGCCAACTTCTTCGTCTCTGTTTTAGGAAACAAAAATCCAAAGCCAGTGAAAATCATTAATGCCCATAAAGCATCGCCTAAGTAATTATTTAATAGATGTGGTAGTGCAAAAGAAAACTTTCTTGAGCTAAGACCTAAAATAATAACAACTATAGTAAATAGTGCATATACTACTCTATTTCGTTTCGTATTCATTTTAAAGTCTCCTAATATGTAATGTAAAACTGTAAATAGCTAGTAAAACAAAGTTATTTTACTAGCTATTTATTGATTGCTTTTATGATAAGAAAATGTGGATTCATATTTAAATAATGATATGATTTTTCGCTTACTTCTTTCATTTTTTCAATTGCCTTCGGTTCCACTATCTCTTCTAATACAAAATAATTTGTAGTTTCATTTATTATGTCTTGTAGTGACCTTCTGAAAAATTCGACTTCAATAGTAATATTCGGTTTAACCCAAGTATCTATTAATAGCTGTTTTTCAAAATAACTTTCACATGGAAACTTTGTGAAATCCATAAAAGGATGATGGATAGAATATATAAGTTCTCCACCCGGCTTCAATACGCGACGAAATTCTTGAAATACTTGATTCCAATTTTCTAAGTAATGAAGAGTTAACGAACTTACAATCACATCATACGTATTATCTTCAAATGGCAATGTTTCTTGCAGATCATGACAAAGGAACGTTGCTTCTTCTCCTATATTTTCTTTTGCTGCTTTTACCATTTCAGGACTTACGTCAATTGCTGTAACATTTGCTCCTCTTCCTATGAATTGAGAAGTATACCATCCAGCTGCACATCCAGCATCTAGTATCTTTTTTCCTTCTAGTTCCTTTGAAATAAGCTCCATCATCGCCGGTCTTTCATAATAACTGTTATATGGATTTGCGAAATCTAGATTTTCTTTATATGTACTCGCTAATTTATCATACGTATCTTTAATCGAATCTTTCATTACACACACTCCTAATACATATTAATTCATTAACTCCTGCTGCTTTTTCTTTGAAAATGATTGTAGTACTAAATCATACGACCAATCAATCATTTTATTTATTTGCTCCTGTTCTATACCCTTATGAATATAAACGGTATTCCAATGTTTTTTATTCATATGATACCCTGGAATAATTGTTTCTGGATAATCTTCTCTTATCCTTAATGCGACTTCTGGATCACACTTCAATGTAATCGCAGCTTTTTCACCTTCTTCATGATTTACTATCGCAAATATTTTATTATTAAGTCTCATACATGTTGCACTCCAACCATCTGGAGAATCTTCTGTCGCTTTTCTTTTCGATAAACAGTACGCTCTTGTTGCATTCATTTTAATTGGCACCTCTTATTCTTTCCCTGTTTAATTACGATGCATCACAATTTGCTTCGTTGCTTGAAATTGTTGCTCACCATAAAACTTTATTAGCTTCTCTCCGCAAAATAGACTAACAATATCAATATGAGATATTTCTCGAAGTAATATTGTTAGCATCTTCTCTCCAATACCTTTATTTCTTACACTCTCATGTACGACAACATCTTCAATGTATGCTCGAAAAACACCATCAGAAACGACTCTAGCAAATCCAACTAATTCATTTTCTTCCCATACTCCAATGGCTATGCTATTCTTTAATATTTTTTCAATATCGACTTCTTTTCTTTCTGGCCACCAACCGACAGAATCATAAAGTTTTTTTATTTTTTCTGCACAGATTGGTTGTTCTTGTTGCAATTTATACGTGTACATATTCTTTCTCCTATCAAACAGTATACATAATATTATTATAATCTCTTTTCAAAAAAGTGCTGACTATGACCTTTCGGGTGATCTTCAACAATACCATACTCCCTGTAACCGTGCTTTTTATAAAATTCTGGTGCTTGAAAACTAAATGAATCTAGCAATATTAATCTACACCCTTTTTCCTTCGCAATCCCTTCAATTTCATGTAAAAGTTGGCTGCCATAACCGTCATGACGAACTGATTCATCAACCCACAAAAAGTCGATATGAAGATGATAAAAATACATCGTACCTGTTACGCCACCAAAAATTTTTCCTTCTTCATTTTTTACTACGAGGCTTACTTCTTCCATCGGCTGTCTTGCCTCATCTGTTAAGATGGACATATTATATTGAATGACTTTATTTTTAATGTATTCTCCTTCAGTGCGTGTACCGTTCTCTATATGTTTCATATACATTGCTTCCTTTCAGCTTAGTACGCTACATTTTATTTTTCCCCTTTAAAATACTAATCAAAACGAATCCACCATATGTAACAAAGCATGAAAAGCCAATTATCCCTGATACAGAGACATAGCCTACCATTATGTAACTTATAACTGCAAAACAAGCGATAGACAATAAAATAGATGGCCAAAATATAACAGCTATTTTTCTTCGTCCTCGTTTCGATGTACTTTCTTTCTCTCCAGAAACACGTGTGCCAAAAAGCAATACAATACAAATAAGGATCGCTGTAAAGTAAATTGTATCTAATGACAAATCGTGATCATATAGTGCGATTCCAACTTCAAGAGCAATAATCGTTAAAATTAAAATAATGATTGTTGAAGTCTTTAAGTTTCTTTTCAACCGCTCACTCCTAGCATGTTTTCACTATATTCTTTGTATATGTACTTTAAAACTACTGCAAAAACTTCATCTACCTCTTTATTTTCACGGCGATTCGGTAAATCTTTTCCCCCAATCACATAAAGAAGCGGAAATTCGTTAAACATTCCTATTATACCAATATTTATTGTAGCTGTGAGCAATCCACCTGTCATATGGGCTAAATGATAATATGGGATTTCTTCATACTCCCCTTGTTGTCTTACCATACCACTAATAATTGGTTCCCATAATTCTGGTTCTGATTTATAACCTTGAAAGGTTTGTATCAAAAGGGCAAGAACTTCATTTAAGTCTCCAATATTTTTCTCATCTCTAGCATTCTCTTGTATATGAATTTTTGAAAAGTACGTTTGTACATACATTTTCACAGCATCCCATCCACCACAGTGCATTACAACTGACTGTGCAACGTAACTATCATGACAAGCTATCATTACCTCGACCGCTTGACTAAGTGTTAAAGAAGTTCTTCCTTGTAAGTGCGGATATAACTGCGTACTATCTTCATGCGGATTAAATTTAATGTGATGAAGTATATCATTCCAATTATGTTTATTTTCCTTCACCATTTGTGCTACTACAAATCCAATAACTAATTTTGCTGCTGATGCTAACGGAATATTTAATTCACTATTATATGAAGCAACTATACGATTGTTTTTTGTAGAATAAATTTCCATTCCCACATAATTAGATTGTACCTCTTTTATTTTATTTATGACAGTTTCCATTTCCATCCCTCTTTTCATATCATTATATTAACTTCTAATAATTCAATATTGAATATAAAAAACCTTTTTATCAGCTATTAAAATAAGAAAAAGGTAGCATGAATTTTTTCTTGCTACCGAAAAATATTTATTCTTCTATAGGATTTTCAGGACCGTTAAGTTCCAGCTGATAAAAAGCTAAATCTAGCCATTTATTAAACTTATAACCAGCTTTTTTTATTGTCCCTGCATGAACAAATCCATAGTTTTGATGCAAGGCAATACTTTTTTCATTCTCTGCATCAATTCCAGCAATTAAGGTCATATACTCTCTTTCCTTCGCAATTTTGATTAATTCTTTCATTAATGAAGACCCAATGCCATTTTTTCTATATGCCCTATCTACATACACAGAATGTTCAACTGAATATTTATAAGCAGGCCACGCTCTAAATGGGCCGAATGTCGCAAACCCTACTACTTTATTATCTAATTTATATACGAAAATGGGATACCCTTCAGCCTTTTTTTGTTCATACCAATCTATTCTATTTTCAAGGGTTACAGGTTTATACGAATATACAGCTGTTGTATAAAGTATCGCATCGTTATAAATATCTAAAATGTATGCTAAATCTCTTTTCGTTGCTTCCCTTATCATTATTTTCTTCCTTTCATCATGTTCATCTTATTTCACTATTTTCTTAATAGTTTTATTTTATCGAAATTTCCGTTTTTTATCTACATACGAATACTAGCTTTTCGGAAACCATCAAATATATTTATTGCAGCAGATAACATATAAAAGAAAATTCCTCCCCCAATGAGCCACGTTTTAAACTCCTCTGGGGAAGTAGTAAATGCATTTGCCAAATACGTAATGAATCCTTCGTTTAATAAATGTGGATTTACTACAATTACAATGAATATGATTGTTCCGACTACTTGAAGAATAGCATTTCCAATTGCCAACCTTTTCGTCCATTGTCCCTGTACTAACTTATAAAGTGATATAGCTACTTCGAAAACGATCATAACCAAAATTAGGGGCCAGTATTGAAGCAAAACATCTTGATTAAACGTTGGCGCGACAAACTTCAATCCGTTTTCTGTACCATGATATACGCCTACAAGATGATTCGCATAAAAGTAAAGTGTAGCCCATATTGCTGTCCACATTAAACCTCCAAAAACTTCAAACTTTGAAATCGCCTTTTTCTTCGGGATATACGAAACATTTTTCAAGTCATCTGGTGTCCATTTTTTTAAGCTTGTTGTTAATGGGTGTGGATCCTTTTCTTTATCAGTTCTTTCTAAAATAGCAAATACAAGTGTTAACCAGAAAAATACATGGAGACCCACTTCAAAAATTTCCCCTATACCTTTACCTATCAATTGTAAAATAACATTTAATACCGCTTGATCACCATTATAGCCTATAAAATTTTCTGCAACCATTGAAATGAGCCCAATAACAGCTGCAATTGGTATAATCATTTTTAATAGCGTCGTATATACATCAAAATAACGTGGTCCAATTAAATGCATTGGTCTATCCAAGTACCCATTAGCCAATGAAACTGGACTTCCCAATTTTTCGAGTACACTCTTCACATCTTCCTCATTATAATCGTCTGGTAACATATCCTCTATTGTTGACCGTAGTTCAAGTGTAATATCTTCACGATTTTGTTCAGGCAATCTCTTCGCAACTTCATGGACATACATATCAATCAAACTCATTTTCGTCCTCCTCCTTTAATAAGTTATAAAGTTCTTTCGAATCCTTTATCCATTCCTTTTTTAACTGCAAAAATATTTCTAATCCATATTCACTTAAAACATAATATTTACGAGGTCTACTCTCCGTTTTATCCCAACTACTCGTTACTAGCTCCTGCTTTTCTAATCTGCGAAGTAGTGGATATAAAGTACTTTGATCAATTGTAATCCCTGATTGCTCCAATAACTGGACAAGTGAATATCCGTACTGCGGCGTTCTTAATTGACTTAAAACAGCTAACGTTAATGTCCCTCTTCTTAACTCAGTAATTAACGAGTTTAATAAAGTATCCATTCACTCACCTCATTTCCATTACTATATGTCATACAGTATGTGTTTTATACTATGTATCGTACAGTATTAATGTGACAAAAACTATAATCATTTACCAAAAAACGGATAATAAAAAGCGCAAATTATATGATTTTTGCTTTTTTAGCTAAGTTATATATCTATAGCAATCTAAAAGGTAGCACCTTAACTACTAATTTTGAAGTTCTAGTAATGCTATGTTACAAATATCGTATACATATGATGTGAACATAACATCTCACTATAGGAAGCTATTAAAACGGCAAATTACCATGGTTGAATGATTCCCGTTTTCAGCACCTAATCAACGTTATTTCCTTCATAAACTTCATCTTGTTCAAAATCTCTATTTTTATTTGGTTTATTAAAGTAAAATAAAAAACAATTAAATTAGGTTAATTGTTTTTCAAATGCAAAATCTTTATTTTTTTAAATAACCTATGATATTCGAAAAGACAAACTCTCCAAATGCAAGTGGTATATAAATAAACCATAACTTTAATATTGCCTTTGTTTCTTTGTGATCAGAATCCCCCATTAAAACCAATCCAATCCTTTTTCTTCTAATATTTTCATTTTAATTCCAATAACAAGGAAATTATACCATTTATCAATATTATAGTCTATGTTTTCTAAAAATTAGATAAATAAAACTTTTGTATTCCCTCAATATTCAGATAAACATAATAATTTTTTTACGTTTCATCTTCAAAGTCTATAATGAGTCCTGTTAGAACTGCTTCATTACCAATCGATTGGATCCCGTGACCAATAAAAATTCTTCCCACTCTAACTGCTCTTTTGTGATTCATCGTCACATTATGATGAATCACTCATACATTATCTAGAAGTAAAAACCCTAATTCACTTTTCTCTTAAAGAGCACAATTCAAATGTGCTCTTTTTAAGTCTGTTCGAATAAAATTAAAAATCCTACTGATAAACAAAAAATCTCGTTTATCAATAGGATTCATTAGCTATATATAGCAATTATAGCGAACTCCATCGCCTATTACTAAAGTCGAACTGATTTAAGTAATATAAATTCCCCGTTTTCTTTAGAAAATGGAACAACCTCTACAATCGCCTCAACATTAATTACTCCGTAAACATGCGGATATTCTTGACCGTTTGAAGCAAGTTCATATTTTACTTCTGCTTTTAATAGGGCTGGATCAATTGTAAGTAATAAAACATCTTCTTCATGCTTGAAATATTTTTCTGCAACTCTTAAAGCTTGATCTACTAATGAACAATGAATAAATCCCTCTTCTATAAGGGAATCTTCATTAATTTTTCCAATTATTTTTGCGATTTCCCAATTACTTTTCGTAATTACTTTTGTAATCATAGTAACTCTCCCTTTTTAATTTATGTAATGATATAATAACACTAAATTTTCAACACGTTCTTAATAGATTGGGGACTTATAATGGATAAACCTCTCACTACATTACAAACTATTATTATACATATGAATACAAATGAGCATTGGCATGATTTTATTTGTTACTGTCAGCATCGTGAAGCGGGACTTCGAAAATTAGCTTATAAACATTTAGAGACATTTATTTCAAATGCAAAGAAATGGGAATCAAAAGATCAAGAAGAGTTTGCCATTTCACTGTTTACTATTTTAGATGCATTAAACGAAAAAGATGAGGTCTTAACTTTCGCACTAAATAGTTTGCTAATAGACATTCTATATAGATGGACAGAAAACAACCCATTTGATTCAAGACCTTTTAGATGGATAGGAATTTATATGGACTCTAGCAATAAAGATGACGATTTAGAAAAATTCCTTCGAAAAGCGATTGAATTAGGTGGTGATACCGAACAAGAAGCTATGATATACCTAGTTTCTAATTACATCCATACTTTAGAATTTGGTACACATGAATTCCCTTCAGGTTATTGCGGAGATTTAAGCGAATGTATAGAAAAACTTCCCTATATGCTTCAATTAATTAATAGAATTCAGAATAAGAACATAAAGGAGCAAAACATTGGTCAAATACAAGAACAACTACACCTTATTCTAGATTGGTTAAAACATACACAAACTCCAGTAGATGCTGTTCGTACATGGGAAAAAGAACAAACTAAGGAATTAGAAAAAAGCATCGTATATCATTTAAACAACAGCTCAAGTCATTAATTCGTCTACCATTTTAATATAAAAAAGAGGATCTTCATACTGTACTAGAAAATCCTCTTTTTATATTTATCCCACATTAGCTTGCAGTAAAACTCCCCACTGATTATAGTTTTACTTTATTTTAATCCTTTAATTAAAGGTGACGCTTCCCCACTATGGAAAATCCATAAGTCATGAAGTGATCTCGTACATCCAACATATAGTAACTTTGCATCATGTTTTGTATTTTTGTAATGTTCCTCATCCACATCAATTAAAAGCACCGCATCAAATTCTAAACCTTTCGCTAAATAGACAGGTACTACTGATATACCACCTTCATATTTACTTTGGTTTGCTTCAATTACGTTTACCGTTAATTCTGCATTTTTTAATTTCACATATATATCACGGCATTCACCTTCTGTTCTTCCGATTACCGCAATTGTTTTCACATCTGCATTTTGCAAATGTTTTACCGTCTTCACAATTTCAGTAAATTGATTTTCTGCACGAATTACTTTCACATCTTCTCCACTGCGGAAGACTGGTGTTGCGAGTCCTACTGGGATGTCTGCATTTTTAATTATTTCATTTGCAAATTCAATAATTTCTTTTGTAGAACGATAACTTCTTGTCAATTCATAATAACCGGTTTCTTGGAATACTTCCTTAAAAGCATTCCAATCTTCAATTCCTTGGTAATCATAAATCGCTTGCGATAAATCACCTAATATAGTGAAAGAATTACCTAATGTAATTTCTTTTAATACATAAACTTGGAAAGGCGAAAAATCTTGCGCTTCATCAATAACAACGTGATGAAACTTCTGCCCGATTTCGATCCCTGTTATACGATGATGTATGTATATTAAAGCTGGTAAATCTTCTACATACACTTCTTTTTTACGACAACTCTTTTCTGTTTCTTTAACAAGTTCTTCAGGTAATACCTCAAGTATTTCTTTACTTTTTACTATTGAACTATACAGTGAAAGAGCACTCATTTTTGGCCAAAACTTCATATATGCGTTCAGTCTCTTAGTCGCTTCTTTTTTAAGTAATTTTTTCTCGTTTGTTTCCCCGAATTTTTTAAGTTCAATTTCAATCCAGCGCTTCATTCGTCCTACTAATCGTTCTCTTCTTTTCTGTAAAGGATAATGTTTATATTCAACTTGCATCCATTTTTTAATATCTTCTACTGGGATAATCGCTCTATCCCACGCCTCAAAATCTTTTGTCGGAATTAACTCATTTTCAAATTGGATCATTCTCTCTTCAATAAACGTCTTAAATTCCAACGTACCCTTTAATTTACCTAGCATTACCTTCTTTTCATCACGATTAATTGAAAATGCTTCTTTCAATTTTTCTTCTGTCTGCTTTAGTTTCACTGAATCATCTAACGTACGTAATGCCCAATCCGGAAACGTTGTTTGACTAATATTCCCTACACCTAATTCAGGAAGTACACTCGAAATATAGTCTAAAAACAGACTATTCGGCGCAAATACGATCATTCTTTCTGCTTCTAGTTGTTCACGATATTCATAAATTAAAAAAGCAAGGCGATGTAAAGCAATTGTTGTCTTTCCGCTCCCTGCAACCCCTTGAATAAGTAATGGTAAATTTCTTTCCGCTCGAATAATATCATTTTGTTCTGATTGAATCGTTGAAACAATATCCTTTAGCTTATTATCTTTATTCTCACCTAATCGATATAGAAGAAAATCATCGGCATGCGATACATCTTCATTTCCTTTTACATATGTATCAACAACACGTTCAAGTTCTCTTTTTCGAATGGAAATGTTTCGTTTTAAATACACATCACCTTCTACTAACCCATCTGGTGATTGATAAAACGCTAATTCGTCTCCACCGGTAAATGAATAAAACATACTTGCGACAGGTGCCCGCCAATCGATAATGATTGGCTTCATCGTGTCCATATCCGAAACCCCTACTTTTCCGATATAAATCGGCATAACTTCTTCTTTTCCATCTTCCTGAAAATCTAACCTTCCAAAGTACGGCTCTTGCACACCAATACGTAAGTTTTGTCTATTAGACTCCCTCATACTTTCAAGAATTTGCTCTTTAAAATCTTCTCCATAATAAACTGGGATTTTTTCAAGCTTATCCAATTGCTCATCCATCGTATGTAAAGTATCCTTCATTTTTTGTAACTCATCTTCAAATATGTTGCTCATTTCGACGATTCCCTCCTGTCCGTTCTAATTTTTCAGTCGAAGTATCATTGTATTAAAAATCCAATCATAAAGTCAATAGTTTCCATTTAAATTTTCCGAAAAAACTTACTTTTCATCTTTCTAATTTAAAAAGAATATGCAACATCTAAATCAAACAAATACACATATAGTATAGTGATGCATGCAAAAGATACTACTTTCTATTTGTCTCCTATTTAATTTATCTATTAAAAAACATTGTAAAAATTAAAGATTTTAATCAATGGGCGTTTTACTGCCCATAAATAGTAGGATAAACAAAAGTAAAGGAGGCTCTTCAAATGAATGTCGCGAAAAAGAAATCACTAAAGTTATATTTACTTATTTTTGTATTCACTGTTTTGGCCAGTGGATGGATTGGGGTATTTCTAGATTCTCTTCTAACAAATCAACCTGAAGGAAACACTTTAGGTATGGGATTATGGCTAATATTACCTTTCCTCCTAAGCATTTTCCTTAGAGTTATTAGCCGAGATTGGAATGATTTTGGCATCAAGCCAAATTTGAAAGGAAACTTTACATGGTATTTCACTGCACTACTTATTTATCCATTCGTTACAGTAATAACGATAAGCATATCGCTCATTTTTGGAGTAGCTCATATTTCTAGTTTTGATATATCCACGTTATTGTCACTCATAGTCATGTCTTCTATTGGAAACTTTATTAAAAACATTTTTGAAGAGTTTTCTTGGCGTGGTTATTTAACTCCAAAGTTGATTGAACTAAATCTAAACGATTGGTACATTTATATTATTTCTGGTTTAATTTGGGCACTTTGGCATGCTGCATATTATATAGTCTTTTTGCCAAATGAATATTTTGAATCTATCTCAAGATTAAATATGCTTTTATCTGGCTGTATCCTTATGGTTTGTTGGTCAATTATGTATGTTGAAATATATAGACTTACAAAATCCGTCTGGCCATGCGTTATCATGCATGCGATCGAGGATGCTGTTCCTACTGTTTTAGTTACCATAACAGGGATTATTACCCTTACAAACAGTAGTGATTTTTGGTTAAATCCTATTAGCGGGGTCGCTGCTACTGTTTTATTTCTCGGAATTGGAATCGTACTAAGAACTATAAGAATAAAAAGAGAACGACAATTATTCACACAATAAAAAGCAGATAATGAATTCGTCATTATCTGCTTTCCAATTTTTAAAACTACCTTATTATATTTTTTGATACATAAGCCAGTCATCAGATTCTATCACTTTCTTTAACATCTTTTTATCTTGAGCGATATACACATATGCCTCTATTTTCCTATCAGCAACATATACTGTTTGCGTGATTCGATCATATAAATCAGTCTCCGCATTACCTGTATATTCTTCTAGTTCATCTAACTTACACAATATCTCATCATTTACTACATAAACTTCTCCATACACCTTTTCTTCAATCGAATAAGTCATGGCCGGATATCCTTCGTTCGTATCAAATAATTTTCCATATGTCCAAGCTCTGTCTGCAATGCATGTTGCACCTAGCATATAATGAGCATTCGTTTGTCCTCTTCTTAACGTGCCATAAACGAAAACATGATACATAAATTCTTATCCCCTTTATATGTCTCTACTTTCTTATTTGTAAATAAGCACGAATCATAAAGTAACTCACTTCATTCGGAAGCTGTTCTTTAATAGATTTCAGACCACCCTCTGCATTTTGAACGGCAATTTCAATAAGAGATTCATACTCTGATGGAACAAAACTTTGCCACTCTACTTCCATTCCATCCTCGTAGCAGCGAATTAAATGGTTTTCGATTGTTTGTCTTGATAAGTTGCGTTCTTTTGCAATCTCATTCAAATCAATACCTTGTTTATACATTTCATACGTTTCTAAATGAGAATTTGCGGACGCTTTTCCTGACTTTTTACGCTCTGAAACTACTTCTGTCTTAATCGTTTCAGTATAATTTGGATTTTCTTCAATAAAATGCTGAACTGCTTGTAAGAAGTGCGAGCCATATTTCACAAGTTTGTGTTCTCCGATACCTTTTACCGTCAACAATTCGGAATCACTTTGCGGCATTTTCACGCACATATCTTTCAATGTTTGGTCAGAGAAAATAACGAACGGAGGTACACCTTCTCCTTGTGCAATTTCTTTACGTACTTCACGAAGCACTTCAAATAAAGGATGGTCTTGAACAATTTGTCTTGTCTCTACTCGTTCTTTTCGTAAAACATTCTCTTTACCAAGTAATACTTCTTTCCCTTTTTCTGTTACTTTTAACGTCGGATAAGTGCCATGTTCAACTGCAATTAACTCATCTGAAATTAAAAACTCAATAAACTCACTGACCTCTTTTACACTACGGTTCGATAAAAGCCCATACGTTGGTAAAGTATGAAAATTAAATTCAATAACTTTCTTATTTTTCGACCCCGTTAATACTTGCGCTATCATTTGCTTTCCAAAGCGTTGGTTCGTTCTAATCATGCATGATAAAACCATTTGTGATTCCCTTGTCACATCGATGCTCTCGCGATTGTCTGTACAATTACCACAGCGTCCACAATCTTCTTTCGGTTCTTCTCCAAAGTATTGCAAAATGAATGATTGTAAACATTGTTCTGTATGACAGTAATCGGTCATATTTTGCAATTTTTCAAGTTCATTTGAAAAACGTGATTCTCCAGTTGATTGATCAATTAAAAAACGCTGTACTTGTACATCTTGAGAAGAATATAACAATATACATGTGCTATCTAATCCGTCACGACCAGCACGTCCTGCTTCTTGATAGTAACTTTCCATATTTTTTGGAAGCTGATAATGAATTACGTAACGAATATTCGATTTATCAATACCCATCCCGAATGCAGATGTTGCTACCATTACACTTACTTCATCTCGTAAAAAGAGTTCTTGTTGCTCATTTCGATCACTATCACTCATACCAGCGTGATATTTTGATACAGAAACTCCTGCCTTCATTAAATCTTCATATAACTGATCGACTACTTTTCTAGTAGCTGCATATATAATCCCAGATTCCTTTTGATTTTGACGAATATAATCCGCCAAATATGCATTTCGATCTTGCCCTTTAATAACAGAAAACGATAAGTTCTCACGCTCAAACGTTGTCATAATTGTATTTTCTTGATTAATTTCAAGTGTATTACAAATATCATCACGTACTTGCGGTGTTGCTGTTGCTGTTAATGCTAATACGAGCGGCTTTTCTGGAAGATAATCTAATATGCGATGTATATGTAAATAACTTGGACGGAAATCATGTCCCCACTGTGAAATACAGTGTGCTTCATCAATCGCAATCATAGGGATTTTCATATCGATAAGTTGGTCAACAAACTCCATCGAATCAAGACGCTCAGGCGCGACATAAAGTAATTTGTAATGTCCTTGTTTCGCTAATTGAATTCGCTGATTTGCTTCAGCAATAGAAATAGAACTATTAATATATGTAGCTGAAATGCCATTCTGTACCAATGTATCTACTTGATCCTTCATAAGTGATATTAAAGGAGATATAACCAACGTCGTTCCTTCAAATACTAATGCCGGAATTTGATAACAAATTGACTTACCGCCACCCGTTGGCATAATACAAACTGTATCTTTCCCATCTAGTACATTTTTAATTGTTTCATCTTGTCCTCTTCGAAACGAAGAATAACCAAAGTAGGACGCTAAAAGTTCTTGTGCTTTAGTAAACAAAAAAGAGTCACCTGCTTTTCTTTATCTTTCATCTACTTCTATTATATCAATCACTTATGCGACTTGAAAGGGATGGATAAACGCTTATTGTTTTTTCATTATTCTATATTTAATATGAATTAGCATCCGTGTTTTATATGTTTTACAACATTTATAACGTAAATCCAGTACACATGAAGAAAGAGTTTCAATTTAGATGTTCATTTTATTTCCCTTTCTTGAATACTACTAATTGTATACATATAAATTCAGGAGGTTACTATATGAAACATCGTAATATGAGTTCCATCACGGCAAAAAAGAAAACAACACAATTCCAATTCTCTAATAATGATGCGTGGAAATATGAATCATACTATAAGTATCAGCCATTATTCTCTTATAAAAAGCTTTTACATTTTCTTTCTCAATTTTTTAGACGTTAATATATGCGCAAAAAATGTATCATTCACAGAAGTTTTCTCAATATTAAATGTATAGACTTACTACAATTCAGTTGTTACCATATATAATAATCTGTTGGATAAACCCCTTAAGTTGACCTGCTCATATTAGCAGGTCTTTTTCATGATTACATACTAATGTGCACTTCAATCCCACTTCCAAGTCTTTTCTCCATTTTATAACTATATTTAAATCCCAACAATTAATGATAATCATAAATCGTTGGGATTTAAATTGTTCACATATAATTATGCAATTCTTCTTTCTCAATACACAAAACACATTTTACTTGTTACTATAAAAGTACTCCAGATGAGTTTTTGCTCATCGACATTATCTAGTTAATGGGGCCTGCCGCGGGAAGCAGGTCCCTTTGACTTTATGACGGTACCAATTTCATTTGGACACATTTACCAGGTTTTTTCAAAAGAATTTTATGATAACATTACGTAGTCGAGTCCGACATCTCGGCAATACCCTTTTGAGGGTCTGCAACTTCCCTTGCAGACCCTCTTTTACTTTATATTCACTTTATTCATATATACCACAACATCATTCGTTGAATTTCTCCATTTCAAATTCCCTAAAAATAATCTAGGACACGTAACTAAAAATAAATATTTATCATACTTTGAGTTATACATGTTCAAAGGAGTGTTACTATTTATGTATTCTTATTTGCAATCGTATTACTCCCCCTACCATAACCCTTATGTAAACTATGATTTATCCGTACGTAACTACCGAATTAGTAAAAACGAGAATTTTTTAAAAGGGTATATGCGTTCTTTATGGGAACAACACGTCGCTTGGACGAGATTGGCTATTATAAGTATTGTATATAATTTACCAGATGTTAACGTTACTGTTGGACGGCTTCTACAAAACGCAACACATATGGGTCTATCACTTGAACCATTTTACGGTGAGGATGCAGTGAAAAAATATAGTGCATTAATTAAAGATCACTTAGTAATTGCAGCGGATCTTGTTAAAGCCGCAAAAGCTGGTAATCAAAATGCAGCGGCCGCTATAGAGAAAAAATGGTACGCTAATGGTGATGAAATTATTGAATTTCTTAACAGTATCAACCCATATATAGATAAAGAAGAATTTAGAAAAATGTTTTATGAACATTTAGCACTAACGAAAGCAGAAGCACTTGCCTTCCTAAATAAAGATTATGAAGCAGGAGTAAAACTTTACGATAAAATTGAAAAAGAAGCATTAGAAATGGCCGATATGATAACAAACGCAATCGTAAAACAATTCCCGCAAGTATTTCAATAAAGTAAAACTTTAATCAGAGTAGGTATTACTACTAAGTAATACTTGATAAAAATAAGTCGATTTCCAAACATAAATCGGCTTATTTAGTTTTCTCTCCATGATATTTCACCTCTCCTCTTTACATTTAGCTTATATCGATATATTTTATTAATATCCGTTTTTTATAGGAGGAAATAGTTTGATTAACGCGATTGGTCTCGTTTTTATACTTACAAATAAACACGAGAAAAAAAAGAAAGTTTACTTAAATGAAAAATTTGCACTAATAGATATTATTGATTCTAAAGAAGTATTTGATGATGAAGGGAATCCTTTAGTAGAACTAACATGTAAATACAGTATATATTTAGATGAAAAATATTACTGTAAATCTCTCGATGATTATACCGGACAAGTATTTCCTTTCTTAAGTGCAAAAATAGGAAAAGGTCTTCTAAGAAACTTAAACTACTACTTTTCTTACGTTGATGCCTATGATAAGAAACCACCAGTTAAAGAAATAAGACCACTTATGAAACAAGTAACGAACAGATAGCGAAAAATACAAAAAAAAGAAAGCATCTAACTCTAGATGTTTTCTTTTTTATTGAAAACTCATTAACTTTCATCCTCTTCTAAAAGTATGTATCCAAGCATATTTTAAATTAAAAACATTGGAGGATTAGACTAAATGAAATACTCAGAAACAATTATAAGCAAACGACTTCGAATACTTAAACTGACGGGTATGTTTTTCATGCTAGTGTTAATAGCATGGATTGGCTATACAAAATTACTTTATGAAAACGGCTTTCTTCAAGAAAAAAAGAATTCAGTAGAAGTAATGAACACTAGCATTACAGGAGAAATAGAGCAGCTTTTTCATATAAACTTGCAAGGTTATCGAAAAACAAGCCTTGATGCTGTTATAGAAGCAAGCAAAACCGATCCAAGCGAACTATCCCTAATTGAATTGGTCAACAAATCCTGCTCGCGAGATTGCATAGGCGAACCAGTAACATATGTAAACTCAAACAATGGATATATCTTTTATAAGGAATCTAATGGAACTAATGTAGCTATAACGGTTAAAAAGAAAGACACATGGGTAATTGTAAAGAAATCTGTTCAAGATGGATTATAATTCCCCCCCAAAAAAAAGAGTACGTATCGTACTCTTTTTTATTATTAATCCCCTTCCTCTTCATCCCTACAATGGCATTTCGGTTTTGTTTTACAATGACATTTTTCACACTCACATTTCGGTTTCTCTTTGCAACAACATTCGTGAAAATCTCTGCATTTGCATCTACATCTCCCAAACATTAAATCATCCCAAAATTTATTACAATTTCGGGAATGCCCACAATGACAAGTATTCCTCATGAATATACTTCCTCCTAAATAGAATTCATCATATTCTATGTTTGAAAGTATACAAAGGCTTGTATATTAGTCTATTTTCTCCATATCATAAGTAGAGTTAGAAGATTATATAAAAATAAGTCTTATCTCACATTTCACAAATCGGATTTTTTATTCTCTAAATTGTATTAACTTGAATGGTAACACGAACAAAAAAGCATCACCTTTTTGGCGATGCTTAAAAACTCTATTTTACTTTTAGTTCTCTAAATAAAGTTTAAGATCATGGTGACCGAAACTATACCTATATTTCCGCCTCCTCCTTCACTGCCTCTTTTAACCTCTGCAACATATACCCAATTCCTTTACACCCCTCTAGCGGATATGTAATCATTTCTTCTGGATATAACTTTGTCACTACTTTTTTATGCTTCTTCCCTGCTAGTAAGACGATTTCGTCAAACTGTAGTAAACTTTTATCTACCATCTGTTTTTGTAATTTCTCTATACTTATTACCTCATCGTTTTTTGAATCAAATGCAAGATCATAGTTTTTTAATACAATATCATTTGGCCTTAAAAATCCATGTTTCGCTGATAATATAACCCAGTTTTCGAAAAACATGGATGCGTACGCCTGACATGCTTTTCCGAACGGACTAATATATACATCTTTTGCTTCCATCGGTCCGTAGTTTGAATGCTTATCCCAAATTTTCTTTTTTCCACATGGAATTATACATAGCCTTTTCATATATATTTCTACTCCCTTTACTTCAATAAATAAAATCCATTATTTTGTACATTTTTCTCTCGAAATACTATATAATAATTCTGAAAGTTTTAATTACACATTTTACCATATAAGTACTATGGATCACTCTCAATGCAAATATTATAATACCATAAAAATTTTTCTTTTTTCTTCAAAATAATAAAAATAAATTGTAATATTATGATGTATTAATAAAAATTAAAAAGGAGGTTCATAAAAATGAAAAATATTATCCCTGCACTATTAGTCTATTTTATCGTTTGCGTTATTTCCGTTATCATCCCAGCATCTGAAGGCTACAATTATGTCGGCTGGAAGTTATTTGTTGGGCAAGTGTATGCGATACCTATTTTCTTCATTACTGCGATAATCACATTTTATATAAACAAGAAAAAATCTTACGAATAAACAATTGTAAGGATAGCTAACGCTATCCTTATTTTAATTCGTTAATCAAATCTAAAATAGCCCTTGCAGTACTTTGTATCCTTTCTTCCGAAAAGTCAAACGCAACACCTGTATTTATATATATTTCCTGTATAGATAAATTCCAATCTGCACTCGCTCCCTCTTTAAAGAAAGCAATCGCTTTTTCTGGGTCCTCTCGATATATTTGAAACAGTTGCATCGCTCCTATTTGTGCAATTGCGTATTCAATTTTATAAAAAGGAAACTGAACATAGTGAAATGACTCTATCCAGCTTGCACCGATTTCACCTTCTAATCCTGCAATGTCGACTGATGAATATTGATACCTTTTGCATAGTTCGGCATATTTCTTATCACGCTCTTCTGGTGTATGGTTTGGATTTGCATAAAGCCAATGCTGGAATATATCTCCTGCAATTGACGACATTAATAAAGACAGAGCACGATATAATTGTACGCGCTGCACTTCTTTATATTCATCCTCTTGCTTATAAAAAACATTCAACTTATCCATTACTAATAACTCAAGACTGAGTGAATAAAGCTCAGCCACTTCTTCGCGCAGATATCTTTCCTGCATGCTACTATCATTGTTAAATTGTTTATAAAAATGAAATGCATGCCCCAATTCATGTATGAGTGCATTAATTGCATAAAAAGATGGACTAAAATTAGAATACACAAAAACCTCTTTACTATGAGGCAATGTAAAACAAGCAGCTCCTGGTGCTTTATTTCTACGTTCTTCTACGTCAATCAATTCCGCTTTCCCTATATAAATAAATTTCTCATAAAAATATAAATCTGTCGTCCGAAACATTTCTTCCACTCCATCCAATAAATCAATAGCATTTTGGAATGGGACTTTTGGTAAATGACATGGAGAAAGATCCCAAGGGCGATACGTTTTTACACCGAGATTCTTTTTAGAAATACTTCCTAACTGTTTCCAAATTGGTACAACATACTTTTCTATAGATTCATGGAGCTTATAGCAATCTTCAATACTGTAATCTCTATTTTTTTGTTTAAAAGCATATTCACTATAATTATGAAACCCTGCATTTAAAGCGAGCTCATTCCGTAATTGTACGAGCTCATTCATAATACAATCTATTTCCATTTTCACTGCACTTCTTGCTTTACATAAAGCGTACCAAGCTTTTTCACGAATAACTCTATTGGGGTTATCTAGCTTTGCTTTAACGTATGCATACGTCTTTTGCTCCCCCTCCCAATTAATTGTTATGTTAGACATTACTTCTCTATACTTCGTAATAAGTTCTTGCTCTTTAATAGAAAGTGCAATGTTTTTTTCATTAAACATTTTACTTTTTGCCAATCTTAATTTTTTCATAAATCCATATTTTTGCTCATCTAATAAATCGGAAAACTGACACTCTCTAAATTTCTGGTCAAATTTTGCATTGTATCTTTTTAATAGTGGTTGAATTGTATTTTGATTATACATATGTAAATTACGTTTATTTCTGTCATTTGTATCTCTATACGTGGCGATTAAACTACTTGTAATCTCCTCTTCTATTTCAGCGTTTACACGTAGTTCCTCTAAAAGCCAATTTTCTAATTCTAAAACAGAATTAATATTTCGCTCTAAAAGTGACTGTAATTTACTTTCCAAATCATTAAGCATACACAAGCCTCCTATTTTAAAATTAAAATTTTCTGTTTTTTAGAGAAAGAAAAAGGACAAGCAGCCAATCCGACTACTTGTCCTTTTTGTTAAATCATACTCAATAATATTAAGCTTGGAATGCTTCTGTTAATACTGGTACGATTTGTTTTTTACGAGATACAACACCTTTTAAAGTAGCTGTGTTGTTTTCTAGTGATACGTTGTATGCTTTCTCAACAACGTTTGCTGCTTTACCGATCGCAAGACCGACAGAATCGTTAGTTAAGATATCAGTTACAACGAATAAGAATAGGTCTAAACCTTTCTCTTCTACTACTGCAGAGATTACTTTTTCAAGTTCCGCTTGGTGTACAAGAACGTCGTTTGTATCAACAGCGTTTACTTGTGCGATTTCAACTTTCGCATTACCCATTTGGAATTCTTTAGCGTCAAGAGAGATTAATTGCTCCATTGTTTTTCCGCTTAAGTCAGCACCAGCTTTTAACATTTCTAAGCCGTAGCTATCAGCATCTACACCAGCGATTTCCGCTAATTCACGAGCAGCTGCTACGTCTTGTTCTGTGCAAGTTGGAGATTTGAATAGTAAAGAATCTGAAATAATTGCAGATAACATTAAACCTGCAACTTCTTTACGAATTGTAACGCCATTTTCTTTGTACATTTTGTTTAAGATTGTAGCTGTACATCCAACTGGCTCACAACGATAGTATATAGGATCGCTTGTTTCAAAGTTAGCAATACGGTGATGGTCAATAACTTCTAACACACGAACTGATTCGATATCGTTAGCACTTTGTTGACGCTCGTTATGGTCAACTAAAATAACGTTGTCCACTTCGCTTGCTACTGTCTCAACAAAATGCGGTCCTTCTACTTTAAAATAGTCTAACGCAAATTGAGTTTCACCGCTGATTTCGCCTAAACGTACAGGCTCAGCATTCATTCCTAATTCTTTTTTCAATTCTGCATAAGCAATTGCAGAACAAATTGCATCTGTATCTGGGTTTTTATGCCCGAAAACTAGTACTTTTTCCATGTTTTCCACCTCTTCATGAAAAGGATATCTTAAAGAAGCAAATATGACAATATTTAAAGCATATTTTTTTATAAATAATTGCACTTTCTTCTATATTTTTCATCATTTTCATAAAAAAAATCATCTAAAATGAATTAGATGATCGAAATATATGTTTCAATTAAAATAGTGTAGGAGTTTGCACTACGTTGTTAAAAGCGAAATTTGAAGCTAAGCCATTATTCACAAGGTTTACATCTATAACTTGATAAAACGCATTTCCAGTGTCTGCAATTTCCCAAACAGCTAAAATAAGATGGTATCCACTACGGTCAGTTGGTACATTTGCTTCGTGCATTACTGTTGTCCCTGGTCTAGCTCCACCGTCATTTTTCACATAGAATGGCACTAAATCTAAATCTGATCGCGTTAAAGGTTTATTTGGATTCCAACCTTTTTTCGTAATATAATATTTCCACTCTTTTGTACTATGAGGAGCCGTTAGTTTCCACTTGAATGTATTCGTTCCGCCATTTAACGTAACTTTCTTCCACCTATCTACAGTTTGAACATCTAAAGCGGGAAAATGACCAGCCCCTGCAATTTGTCCATCAGAAGGTCCGAGTTGCGGAAATCCACCTATCCCTTCTACACTTTGTGGTTCATATTGAATCGGTCCACAATTTACATTTACCCCTTGCTTACATAAATAAGATCGGCTCGCTGGTGATTCTACATATCCATGAGCTGAAGCCTTTTCTGAAAATCCAAATGTTAATAATCCCGTAAGTAATACGCCACCACTTAAAATAACTTTCTTCATCTTTTGTAAACTATTCTTTTTCATTCTTTCATCCCCTTCCAATAATAAAGCGAAAATAACTATAGTTGCCTAGTCATCTTCTCTACATTTATTATAAGACGAGAATCATTACTAAAAGAACCCTCTAAAAACTTTCTCAAATTCATTTAGTGCGGTAAATGGATTATATCAATAAATTTATTTAACACCGCCAAAAAAATATAGACGGTGTTAAAATAGTTTCTTATTATTCAGTATGATAACCTTTTAATCACAATTTATATGCATTTATAATAAAGAACCGTAGCATCTAACTTTCCATTCGGAGAAATTGCATACCCTGGTATTGTTCCAACTTCTTGGTAGTCTAGTGATTTGTACAATTTATTGGAAGGATCTCCTTCTCTAGTATCTAATACTAAAAGAGACCTGTTTTCTTGCTTTGCTCGTTCCTCTGCTTTTTGCATAAGCGATCGTCCAATACCGTTACGTCTAAAGTTTGGGTGAGTCATTAATTTACAAATCTCGGCTCTATGAATTCCGTTAGGCTTTGTAACTAATTGTAATTGAATACTCCCTGCTACTTCGTTGTTTATTTTAGCCACATACAATATCACTTCTGGCGCTAATACTGTTTGCCAATACTTTGTTGCGTCTTTTTGTTCCAGTGGAGGCAAAAAACCAATTGATGCCCCATCATTTACAACCATTTTCAAAAGTTTCGAAAGTTCTTCCATATCATTTTCTAGTTTCTTAATTTCTTCAATTACTAAATTTCGCATTACTTTTCCCCCTTTTGTTTCATTGTAACAATTTTTAAAGAAGGAATAATGAAATAATAAGATGAATTTATATTAAGATATGATTTTTTTTGAAAGGATAACGATATGAAATATATATTAGATAGAACGTACGCAAAAGAATTACTCGAATGGGCATATGAACAAAACCCGGGCCCTTGGTTTGAACATTCACTACATGTTGCTCATGCAACTGAAAACATAATTATAGAACTTATAAAAAAAGGGTACAAGCTAGATGCTGACATAGCATATAACGCTGCCCTTTTGCATGATATCGGAAGATACAAAGGTTTTACCAAATCGGTCATTCATTCCTATGATGGTTATATGTATATGAATGATTTAGGATATACAGGAAACGCCATTATTTGTGTGACACACTCATTTCCCTGTAAAAATGAACATATAGATATCGCAGCGGAATGGAGTCTCGTTCCTGACCATATGAAAAGCCGGTTAGTTGCAATATTGAATGAACATAGTAACTACGACTTATATAATAAAGTAATTACTCTTTGTGACGCTCTTGCTGACGCAGATGGCTTTACTACGCTGGAAAGAAGATTAATTTCCGTTGGTTTGCGCCATGGTACAACATCTCATACATCTTTACATTGGAAAGGGTTTTATGCGATTAAGAAAGAATTAGAAGCTTTAATCGGTAAGAGTATATACACAGTTCTTCCTGATGTAGGAAAATCTATTTATGAAGATATAGAATATTAAATTGAATACAAATTGAAAACGATAAAAATTGAACCCATCCTAGATAATTTTTATACTCAAATTTAATTTCACATAAAAAACGTTTTAAACATAAAGTTTAAAACGTTTTTTATTCAATGCTTTTGATTTTTCAGTTCTGTTAAACACTCTTGCACTAAAGTTACCGCTTGACTCATCGCAGCTCCGCCAGCAAATGCTGCTGAAACACCACATGCTTCCAGAATCTCTTTATCCGAACATCCTTGATCAAGACAACCTTTTGTATGATAAATTGTACAATACTCATCTTGCGTTGCTAAACTAATACCTAATGCAATAAGTTGTTTTTCTCTTTTTGTTAAAGCACCCTCTTGAAAACAAGCTTGCGTGAACGCATTATATGTCTCAGCGATTTCAGGAATTTGATTTGTAAAACTACCTATACCTTCTTTATAATGATGTAGAATATCATTTATCGAACTATGTTGCTCATGTTCCATCTTATTCCCTCCAGTCATATTATCCATACCTATTGTAGTATGCGATGAAATGGAGGCAATATACCTTCTTTTAAATTAAGAATTTTCAGTTAATTTATGTTATAATTTTAAATTATCATCTACAATAACTTTTTCTCTAAAACTTTTTCTTTCAACCTCTTTACTTCTTTCTTCCCAAAATGTTAATCCTTCAATCCCCACATTTTTAGGATTAAATACTGGATCTTTCCCTTCTTTTTTCTGCGTTTCATAGTCTTTTAACACTTTTAATGCGATTTTACTTAATAATAGAATCGCGATTAAGTTTAACCATGCCATACTACCGATTCCTAAATCTCCGAGATTCCATAAAAGCGATGCTGATTCAACACTACCGATGTAAACCATAATTAAAAATCCAAATTTTAAAACTGGTTTTAACCAGCCATACTTCAATTGACGATCTAAATAAGTAAGTGTCGTTTCAGCAATATAGTAATAAGCGAGTAACGTTGTAAATGCAAAAAAGAAAATTGCAATTGAAATAAATATTGGACCAAACCCTGTCATCACAGTTTCAACTGCTTGTTGCGTATAAATTGGACCTGCTTCCACATTTCCTATGTTTTTTACAATAGCGCTTTTCCCTTCAGGTATAACATTATACATACCTGTAATTAATATCATAAGAGCTGTCGCTGTACATACGACAATTGTATCGATATATACGGAAAACGCTTGAACTAATCCTTGTTTTGCAGGATGCGATACTTCAGCAGCAGCCGAACTATACGTCGCTTCTCCGACACCAGCAACGTTTGAAAATACAGCGCGTTTTACACCCCATGCAATAGCTGCACCAACAATTCCACCAAACATTTCATTTACACCAAATGCGCTAGAGAAAATTAAAGCAAACATACTTGGAATCTCCGTTACATTCGCAATTAATATGATACATGTAACAATTACATAACCAATTGCCATAAATGGAACAAGCATTTGAGAAACGCCAGCAATTCTCTTTACACCACCAAAAATAATTGCTGCTAGTAACACGACTAAAAATATACCAGTTATATATTTGTTAATACCATTAGAGTTTTCGAATCCAACTGCGATACTACTAGATTGAATACCTGGTAATAACATGCCATATGAAAGTGTTACAACTACCGCTACAATGACTGCAAACCATTTCATTTTTAAACCTTTCTCAATGAAATATGGAGTACCGCCACGATATTCATTCCCTACTTTACTTTTGTATACTTGAGATAATGTTGATTCAACAAACGCACTCGCTGCCCCTAACAAAGCCATTACCCACATCCAAAATACAGCTCCAGGCCCGCCGAAAGCGATCGCTGTCGCTACCCCTGCAATATTACCAATTCCAACTCTTCCTGATAAGGCTAAACAAAATGCCTGAAAAGATGATATTCCCGTCTCGGAACTCTTTCCTTCAAATAATAGTTTAATCATCTCTTTAAAATAACGAATTTGCAAAAAACGTGTTGCAATCGTGAAATATACGCCTGCCCCTAATGCAAAAACAACTAAACCGATACTCCACACTTGCCCTACTAACCATTCTACTAAATTCTCCATCCAAATCCCCCTTATCATTCTTTGGAAAAGCAATTTTGTATATAAGAAAACGGACAACTATTATCAAACTTTCTAGTTGTCCGCATCTTTCATTATTTCATCCCTCAATTTTTGTCAGTAAAACACCCTATTACTTTATATTTACCCAAACACTTTTCACTTCTGTATAATTATCAAGCGCATATGAACCTAATTCGCGGCCAATACCAGATTGTTTGTATCCACCAAATGGTGCAGCTGCATTTTCTAAGTTATAATCATTAATCCACACTGTTCCTGCTTTTAATTTATTTGCCACTTGATGACCCGTTTTGATATTTTGCGTCCATACACCCGCAGCAAGGCCATAGGATGAGTTGTTCGCTCGTTCAATTACTTCTTCTGTCGAATCAAATGGAAGTACAACAACAACTGGTCCAAATATTTCTTCCTTAACGATTGTCATATCGTCTGTAACATCTGTGAATACAGTTGGTTTAACGAAATAACCTTTTTCAAGCGCACGTTCGCCACCAGCCGCAACTGTAGCACCTTCTTTCTTCCCTTGCTCAATGTAATGTAACACACGCTCTTGTTGTTTCTTAGATACGAGTGGACCCATTTCCGTTCCTTTCTCCATACCTGCTCCAAGTTTTACGTTGTTCGCCATTTTCACAAGTGCATCTACTACAGTTTCATAATGTTTACGATGAACAAATACACGTGATCCTGCGCTACAATTTTGACCGTGATTATACATAATACCTTGGAATGCACCATTAATTGCTTCTTCCAAGTCCGCATCTTCTAAAATGATATTTGGTGATTTGCCGCCAAGCTCTAACGTTACATGCTTAATCATTTCTGCAGACTGACGCATAATATACTTTCCTGTAACAGTAGATCCTGTAAAAGCAACTTTATCAATGTCATGATGATTTACAATTGCTGCTCCTGCTTCAGGACCAAAGCCTGGTACAAAGTTTACAACACCGTTTGGAAATCCAGCCTCTTTAAAGAGTTTTGCTGTATATAGTAAGGATAAAGGTGTTTGCTCTGCTGGTTTTAATACGATCGTACAACCTGTCGCCAGTGCAGCTCCCATTTTCCAAGAAGACATAACGAGCGGAAAGTTCCACGGAATAATCTGACCTACAACACCTACAGGTTCATGTCTCGTGTAATTTAAGTAATCTTTTGAAATTGGGATTGTTTGCC
Source organism: Bacillus sp. 22475 (assembly GCF_052044835.1). NCBI lineage: Bacteria > Bacillati > Bacillota > Bacilli > Caryophanales > Bacillaceae > Bacillus > Bacillus sp. 22475. The sequence goes on from NZ_JBQENW010000003.1 coordinate 175,370, forward strand.
CAATAATTTTTGTAGCCCATCCTGCGTAATAACGATAATTTTCTACAGTCGCTGAAATATCATCATCAAGTGCTACTTGATATGGCTTTCCATTATCTAAAGCTTCTAGTTGCGCTAATTCTTCTCTATGTTCTTCAATTAAATCTGCTAACTTATAAATAAGATGCGCTCTTTCAGCAGTAGTCATTTCTGCCCACGGACCAGATTTAAATGCAGATCTTGCTGCTTTTACTGCAGCATCAATATCCTCTTCTTGCGCTTCACATACGACTGCTAGAACATCTTCTGTTGCTGGATTGTATGTTTCAAACGTCTTTCCGCCAATAGCAGAAACAAATTCGCCATTAATAAACATTTTAATTTCTTCATTTAAAAACGCTTCCACTTTTGGTTTCAGCTCAATATTTGTCTTTAACATTATGTTCTCCTCCTTATTTAAACAGCTGCATGAGCTGCAATATTTGATAAAATCGTTTGAAGCTTTTGATCTTCGTCAACAGTTAATCCTAGTCTTGGATAGCGAGAAGGTCCTCCCGCTTGCCCATGTAATTCCATGGAACGTTTAACGATTTGAACATATTTCCCTGATCCTTCAAGAAACTCGCAAAGTGGTAAAATAGCATCGTTTATTTCCCACGCCTTTTCTAATTCACCATTTTGAAAATGCTCATACATTTTTGTAACGAGACCGGGAACGATATTTCCTGCTACTGAAACCCATCCCGAAGCACCAACTAAATATGATTCCATAACTAAATCTTCAGAACCACAGAAGACTTGGAAAGCCCCTTCACTTTGTCTTACTAAATCTCTCGCTTTTCGAATATCTCCGCTAGATTCTTTAATATGTGTAACATTTTCACACTCTTTTCCAATACGGAGCATTAGCTCTGTACTCATATCGACACCAGAAGTAAATGGGTTATTGTATAGCATAATTGGTATATTTACAGAGTTTGAGATTTCTTTAAAATGAAAATAAATCTCCTCTTCCTTCGGTTTACAATAGTAAGAGTTTATAATTAATGCACAATCCGCTCCGTGCGCTTCTGCATGTTTCGTATATTCAATTGTTTCTTTTGTGGTCTCTGCTGCAGTTCCAACAATGACTGGAATACGGCCATCAATTTCTTTCAACACAGTTTCTACCATTTTAAATCGTTCTTCTTTTGATAAACTTACAAACTCTCCTGTACTTCCATTAATGATAATACCTGCAACCTTTTGTTCGATAAAGTAATTTACATTTTGTTTTACCCCATCCCAATTAATTTCCTGAAATTCATCCATCGGTGTTATTAATACTGGAAATGCCCCTTTAATTTTTTGCATATTTATCTCTCCCTATCACATTTTATTTTAATAAGAATCCTGCCGGAAACGGATCCGTAGGGTCTAATAGAAACGTCTGCATCCCTGTAATAAATCCTCTACTTTCAAAACGGAAAATGTATCCTAGTTCCTCCTTCTTCACTTTTTCCACAGTTATAAAACTATTAAATATATTTTCATTTTTAAAAGGTTTATCCGCCATATAATCATTTTTAAATAATGCATGAACATAGGAAACGATAGTAGAAACAAAACCTGGCGAACGTACGATAAAGTTATCTTCATGAAATGTAATCGACTTTATATGGTTCTTTTCTTTTTGCGAAGGATCTACTAAAATAAGCCTTTTTATTAGCGACTGTTTTTGTATAGCCTGAAGTGTAGCTTCTCCCCATCTTTTCAATTCTGAAATGTTTTCAACACGAATTTCTGGCGAATACGCACCTTTTTCTACAACTGCATATACTTTATCTGCTTGTATGAGAGAATAACTTACATTACCAACCTGTAAATTTTCCTCAATCAAATAGCAAAGTTTGCTTTCAAACGAAACAGATATAACTTCATCATTCTCTACATACGCATGAACTAAAAATATTCCAGATAACGTTTCAATTTTGTATTGATTGGACTCTCTCTTTTTTAAATACCCACTTTCGAGTAACATCGTTATTACCGCAACAATGCCCCCATAATGAAGCGGAATCGAACCTTCATAATTAAAAAATAATACAGCTGCATCCACTTCATTATGGATAGATGGAACAACAATACACCCATTCAAACCAATAAAACCACGTGGTTCATTTAATAAAAGCTTCATCTCTTCTGCTAATTCACCTGAAAATTGTTCATTTAATTGCTCCAAACTGTAGTAGTATTTGCATGGTACGTCTTTCATTACACGAAATGCCTCGCCATTTACATGTACGTCTACTGCTGTATACATTTTTTGAATGTTCATTTTATATCCTCCGTTTCATGTTCCATCGGCGGAATTAGCAAAAATCCTTCTTTGAGTGGATCCATTTCATTGTAAAAAAATTTATGCATACCCATAAGCCAAGCTGATCCCGTAATTTTCGTTATGACAGCTTCAATATTTTCAACATGTGTCGTATTCACGACATTTCCTTTAAATAAAGAACCAACGATACTCTCATGAATGAACTCTTCACCAATTTTGATTTCTTTCTGAGCGTATAATACAGCTAGCTTCGCAGATGTTCCTGTACCGCATGGGGATCGATCTATTCCGCCTGGTGGTACAACAACTGTATTTTTCACATGCGCACATTCATGAGTAGCATCTGTATAAAATTCAACATGTGTTAATCCTCTAATAAACGAATACTCTGGATGAATGATTTCAAACTTCTCATTAATTGTGTTTCTTATATGAATCGCCTTATCGATGATTGTAGATGCATTTTCTGGTACTAATTCTAGGCCTACTGACTTCGCATCAATAATGGCATAAAAATTCCCTCCATACGCAATATCAGCCTCTACAGTTCCAATGTCTTTCACTTGTACAGTAATATTTTTCAATAAAAAAGCTGGTATGTTACAGAAAGATACCTCTTTTGCTTTTCCATCTTGAACAGCAATATCTACTTCCACTAAGCCAGCCGGGGTATCTAGTTTTAAAGAAGTAATCGGTTCAACTACTGGAATTAAACCTGATTCAACTAACGCTGTACATACACCGATTGTATCGTGACCGCACATCGGTAAGTATCCACCTGTCTCTATGTATATAACACCTATATCAGCCTCAGGATTACATGGGTCTGTTAATAATGCCCCTGACATTACATCATGACCACGCGGTTCATTCATTAACAATTTTCGAATCCAATCATATTCCTTTTTCATATGTAACATCTTCTCTGCCATCGTCTCTCCAATCAACTTTGGAAGTCCGCTAATTAATGTCCTCGTTGGATTCCCGCCCGTATGTGTATCAATAGTCGTAAAGACTCTTTGTGACCTCATCCGTTTAACACCCTTTCTGTAAAACGACTCAAACGAAGTGGTTCAATAGGAATAATTGTCTCTTTTTCATTTAATAACTCTTCAATTACTTTCCCAGTAACTGCTGCAAGACTAATCCCATCCCCTTCATGTCCAGCGGCAATGAAATAATTCGGAATATGTTCCACTCGTGAAATAATCGGCAAATGATCTTCTGTCCACGGACGTAAACCAGCGTAAGAACGAATTACCATCATATCTGCCATTTTCGGATAAAAGCGAATCGCTCTATTTGCGATACATTTAATGACTTCATTGTTTATTCTCGTATGAAACCCTACAAATTCACGACTACTTCCAATTAAGAAATTTTGACTTTCAGTAGGCTCAAATACGAGCGCAACCCCGTATTTTTCAGTTAAAGCATCTACTTTTCTTTTTCCGCCAAATTTAGAAATTAAATAACCGAATTCCATTACTTTACGGCATCCTACATGTTGTTGCCTTGATGCTACTATAATATGCCCTTTTCTCGGTTCAATTGGTATATTTACATTTAACATCTGACCAATCTTAGGAGCCCACACACCGGCTGCATTTACAACTTGTTTTGCTGTAAAAGTACCATTCGTAGTTTCTACAACAAATGAACCATTCGTCTCTATTTTCATACTCTTTACTTCGGTCTGCTTAAAGGCTTTTGCGCCAAACTTTTCTGCCTCTGACAGAAGCGAGAAAGCAAGGAGATATGGATTCACAGTTGAATCCGTCGCACATTCTAAACCGCCTAATAAATCATCAGCAAAAAAAGTCGACTCTTCTCTTATATCTTGCCTATCAAGCATTCGAAACGGTAATCCAGCTTTTTTTTGCCGATTTACCCATTGCTGTGCAGCCTCCATCTCTTCGTCTGACTCACATACGAGAATACTTCCTGGTGCCCTATATTCAAATGAATGCTCTAATTCTTCACTTAAATCAGTTACTAATTTTTGACTTACTAAAGACATTTGACTATCAAACCCTGGGTCTTTATCAATGGCCAAAATATTCCCATCACACCGTGAAGACGTCCCGCTGACAAATTCTCCTTTTTCAATGATTGTTACGTCTCTTCCGTATTTTGAAGTGTAATAAGCGATAGAACACCCTATTATTCCACCACCTATAATTAAAACGTCGCAGTGCCTCACAATATACTCCTCCTTTCTCTAAACCTCTCACTTTCTTTTATGCAATTGACGTGCCAATTCTGCACATATACAATTTCCATAAACAATATTTTTATTTGTAAAAATAATTCAAATTTATAGTAAATAGGTGTATTATTTTTTTATCACTGTCAAAATTTTTATACATAACGGGAGGATATTATGGCATTTTCATTTCCGACTATACAAGAGTTTTTGGAAAGTATTTTAATCGATCATACATGTAGCCTTAATCACATTAAGCAAGTAAACGAAAGGTTTTATTATCTCCCTTCTACTACAGAAGAATATAATTGCGCCATTATTTATGTAGATGACTCATTCGCTGCATTAATTGACGCTTTTTCTTATGAATTAGCTGTTATCATCCTTAACGAAAACGATGAGCCGATATGCTGTATAACTTCTCAGCAAATCATTCCATTTCTTTATAAGTCCTACAATGAACTACAGGCATTTTATGACACCGTAATACTAACAACTGACTCTTCTGTTACAGTCATTGATAGTAAAGAATGCGTTCGAACTTGGACAGATGGTGCTGAAAAAATATTTTCAGTCAACCATAATGAAATTATTGGGAAACCGATTACTCGTTTTTTTGATTATAAAGACTTGGAAATTTTACAATCTTTACATGATGGAAAAAGCATAGTCGCTCAGTTCCATCAGCCTCGTCCCGATTTATTCGTATTAATTAATTCAAATCCAGTTTATTGTAATGATGAAATTATAGGAGCAGTCGTTTCAGAAACAGATGTTACAAATCAAGTCGCTTTAAATGAAAAACTATTTAATATGTCACATGAAATGCACCGTTTAGAACAAGAAGTGGCAAAGTATAAAGATGAATCCGATCCATTCCTTGCGATGAATGGAAAAAGTCCTGTTATACAAAGAACGATACAATTAGCTAGAAAAGTTTGTTCGGTGAAATCAACTGTTTTAATACTTGGGGAAAGCGGAGTTGGAAAAGAAGTATTTGCGAAAGCAATTCATGAAGCAAGTGAAGCAGCGAAGGCGCCTTTCATTTCGATTAACTGCGGGGCAATTCCAGAAGCGTTATTTGAAAGTGAATTATTCGGTTACGAGCGTGGGGCGTTTTCTGGAGCTAATAGTAAAGGGAAAAAAGGTAAAATTGAACTCGCACAAGGCGGTACTTTATTCCTCGATGAGATTGGCGAAATGCCGCTCGATATGCAAGTAAAACTGTTACGTGTACTACAAGAACGAAAGTATTACCGAGTTGGCGGAGAAAAAGAAATTAATATTGATTTCCGCATTATCGCTGCTACAAATCGGGATTTACAAGAAGAAATGAGAAAAGGAACTTTCCGAGAAGATTTATATTATCGTTTAAATGTAGTTAGCCTGCATATTCCACCGCTGCGTGAAAGACGAGAGGATATTATCGAACTCACATACTCATTCTTAAACGATTTTTCAATCAACTATAACAGACCAATTCGTGACTTACCTTCAAGCATTATGCATGAACTGCTTCATTACAATTGGCCAGGTAATATTCGCGAACTTCGAAACGTTGTTGAACGACTTGTGGTATTTGCGACAGACGGAATTATAAAACAAGAATATTTACCATTTCATACAACCGAAAATTTAGACAATCATACAGCTCATTCCCTATTACTCAGCAACAATAATACAATCCTTTCTTTACAAGAAGAGATGGATGAGCATGAGAAAAAAGTTATTGAAAGGGCTTTACGAATTTTAAATGGGAATAAATTAGAATGTGCAAAACAACTTGGCGTAACAAGGGCTACTTTATATAACCGTTTAAAAAAACTTGGACTTCAATAAAGAAGCAGTATGCACCGATTAGGCGTTTACAGGTAGCTCTCTCTCCCTCCTCTATATTGGCATGATTTTTGCATATATAATTTGTGCAAACCGAACTAGAGGAGGAATACACATGACCAATAAAAACAACTTAATTGTTTGTCGTTGTGAAGAGGTTACATACGGACAACTTCAATCGACAATTGCTGAATATAACTGCTCGGCAAGAGAATTAAAACTAAGGACACGTGCTGGCATGGGATTTTGCGGTGGTCGTACATGCAGAATAATGATAGATCGAATGATTGAAAATGTGAATCCTGACGTAACTCTTAATGAACTACCGTTAAAATATCAACCACCAATACGTGCAGTTACTTTTGGATCGGTAGGTGAAAGTAAATGAGTAGAATTACACATCACCCTATTTTAGGTACTTTACAAAGTAGTGAGCGTATTACTTTTCAATTTAACGGTCATCAATACGAAGCATATGAACATGAAACGATAGCTGCTGCCCTGTTAGCAAATGAAATACGGACATTAAGAGTTCATGAAGATAGCGGGACACCGCGAGGTATTTATTGTAATATCGGGCACTGTTCTGAATGCCGCGTAACAGTAAATAATCAAACAAATGTACGTGCATGCTTAACTGTTGTAGAAGAAAACATGGTTGTTGAAAGCGGGAAACAGCATCCGAATATCGTGAGAGAGATGGTGAAAAAACGATGAGTGATGTAATTATCATTGGTGCAGGACCAGCGGGATTATCTGCTTCTATCTCTTGTGCTCGTTTCGGACTAAAAGTGCTCGTTATTGATGAATTTATGAAGCCGGGTGGGAGATTGTTAGGACAGTTGCATCAAGAGCCTACTGGAGAATGGTGGAACGGAATAGAAGAATCGAAGCGACTTCATGAAGAAGCAGAATCACTTTCAGTACATATTAGGTGCGGTGTTTCGGTCTATAATTTAGATAAAGATGAAAACAATTGGTTTGTACATACTAATATCGGTACGTTAGAAGCACCGTTCGTACTACTTGCTACTGGTGCTGCGGAATATTCTATTCCCCTTTCAGGCTGGACACTTCCAGGAGTGATGTCAATTGGAGCAGCTCAAGTTATGACAAATGTTCATCGCGTGCAAGTTGGAAAAAAAGGAATCATTATTGGTGCTAACATTTTGTCTTTCGCCATTTTAAATGAATTGCAATTAGCGGGAATTAAAGTAGATCATATTGTACTCCCTGAAAAAAGCGAGTTAAGTCAAAAAGCTGGTGAACCTGAAGAAGTTTTAAACTCTCTTTTAAATGCAGCACATCTCGCTCCTTCTGCTATTTTACGAATAGGTAGCCACTTTATGAAATATGATTGGATTCGAAAAGCTGGATTAACATTCTATCCAAACAGCGGAATGAAAATAAACGGAACGCCACTTCACCTTCGGAAAGCAGCTCTTGAAATTATCGGAACAGATCAAGTTGAAGGTGTACGTATTGCTAATATTGACTCTAAAGGAAATGTTATTAATGGATCCGAGAAAATATATGAAGCAGATTTTGTTTGTATTGCTGGGGGATTATACCCACTTGCCGAACTTGCAGCTGTAGCTGGTTGTCCCTTCCATTACATTTCAGAATTAGGCGGACACGTTCCTCTCCATTCCGAAACAATGGAAACCCCTCTTCCTGGTTTATTTGTAGCTGGCAATATTACAGGCATTGAAAGCGGAAAAATTGCGATGGCGCAAGGAACTGTTGCAGGTCTATCAATTGCTAAATATGCAGGTGAAAAACATGATATAGTCGACCAACAATTATATCACGCCATGCAAAACGTTCACTCTGTTCGTCAAAAAGCTGCAATTCAGTTTAATCCGATGGTAGATATCGGTAGACGAAAAATGAATGAAATTTGGCGTGATTATTCTTCTACATATGCACATACTAAAAAGAGCTGCTGAGATTATTCTCAACAGCTCTTTTCTCTACTCATCTGAGTTATTAAATCTCGCTAATGCGTAAATACCTTCTTCATCATCTAATTCAAGTTGTAATCTCGCTGCGAATGAATTGACATTATATTCTCTGTCAAGCAATAAGCGTAATGCTTCGATTAAGTTTGCTTGAATTAAAATTTGCTGGCGACCATTTACCTCTACTTCCGCAGAGAAACCGTAGTCATCGTCATACATGAGTTCAACTAACACTTCTTCTGGACCCACTTGTCTTTTTTCAGCTATATATACGCAAAGCGCATTTATTAATTCTTGTTCAGAAATTTTTATTGTTTCCATGCTACTTCATCTGCCTTCTTTTTACGTTGGTCTTTGAAGTATTTAAATGCACGAACTGCTAACATTACGATACCAGCCATTACTAACATATTTACCATAAACGCTAATACAGAACCAAGAGCTCCCATATTTGCAAATAAGCTACCCATTAGTAAACCACCAAGACCACCTAGTAATAAACCTTTCATAAAGCTTCCTTTATTACTTTTTGGTGCTGTGTTTGTTGCTTTCGTTTTTGAATCTGGAGTCGTTTTTTGAGAATTTACATTTGAGTCTTTTTTGTTTAAATCAACTTTTGACTTTTGACCTGAACTTGGTGTAAATGATTTTTTACCAGATTTGTAACTTTTCGCTGCCGCATGATCTACGAACATAAAGCTGCTAGCCCCAAAGATAACCATAAATGCTGTCATTACTGCTACAAGTTTTTTCAACATATTATATCCATTCTCCTTTTATATAGATATATGTGAAATCTATCTTTCTAGTAAATTCAGAATGATAGATTTGTTTTTAAGAACATTTTAAAGGTTCTTATGAACTTATTATATGAACTTTTGTCGAAATATGCAAGTATTATTTACTTTCAACAGTTTGGTGACAAAGGAAAAATTAAGCAAAACAGAATTGACTTTAAATGAAACAAAACATATTATAAGTTCATAAGAACTTTTTATTATTTTGGAGGTGAAAAGATGGAAACATTTCATCTCACACGAAACGAAATGGCTACCCTTCTTCTATCACTAAGAGGATGGAATACGAAAAAGCCTCTCGGTATTTTACAAGAAGCTTGGGCAAAGTCACATAAAAAAGATATTGAAAGCGGACAAAGCGTTACAGCTTTTATTACTACCGCACTTTCACCTATTTTTGAAAAGCTGATTAAAATTGACGATACTGATGTCGGTTTTTCTTTAAATGAAATAGTTGCGCTTGGCAATCAGATTGAAAACACAAGTTTCTCTGTAACTGCTATGCAAAACTGGGTGAAACGAGATATAAAAGAAATGATTGGCTCTCCTCAAAAAGGGAAAAAATATTCAATTGAACAAGCAGCCTTACTATTTATTGTCGAAGATTTAAAAACAGCACTTGATTTTGAATCCATTCGTAAGCTATTACGCCTTATTGTAAATGACCCAGCCGATCGAAGTGATGATTTAATCAATCCTGTTCATTTATATGTAGCATACTCTTCTCTATTTGAAGAACTCAATCAAGGGAATTGCTTACAATTAAATGCAACAGATACCGTTCATACAATTGAAAACATCGTAAAAGAAAAAGCTGATAAAATCGCAAGCAAGTTCGATCAAATTAATAACGAACAACGCGAAGCAATTCGTAACGCTATTATTATTGCGACCCTTTCTGTACATACCGCATATGTACAAATGTTAGCAAAACGTTACGTAACAGCAACTTTATTTTTACAGAACTTAGATGTGAAGCCTTAAAAAAATAGGAGCAGAAATGCTTCTATTTTTTATGAGAAATTTTTAATAATCTTTTCATTAACCCTTCATGAAAACGCGGCTTATATCCTTTACTATAATACTTATAAGAGACATAAAAGAATTGAAATAGCAATCCCCTATGTAAATAAGGTATAATCTACATATAGTGAACCTTTTATGTCATTAAATAAATGGTTCTTATACTCAAAAATTCATAAACTAGAAGGTGCAACAATGTTAAGTAGTTTTATTCATTCAGTATTAACGTTTTTTGAAGGATTAGGTTATTGGGGCATTATGCTTGGACTTATGATTGAGATTATCCCAAGTGAAATTGTCCTTGCTTATGCAGGATACTTAGTATTCAATGGAAGTATCTCATTTATAGGTGCTGTTGTATTCGGTACAATTGGCGGTGTTATTGCCCAAATCTTTATTTATTGGCTTGGACGATACGGCGGACGACCTATATTAGAACGTTATGGAAAATATATTTTCATACATAAAAAACAAATAGATGCTGCAGAAGATTGGTTTAATCGTTACGGAACTGGCGTCATTTTTACAGCACGCTTCATTCCAGTAGTGCGTCATGCGATTTCAATTCCTGCTGGTATTACAAAAATGCCTTTACTACGTTTCACTACATTAACAGCACTCGCAATCATCCCTTGGTCCATCATTTTCATTTATCTAGGTGAAAAACTAGGCGAAAACTGGGAGAATATAAACGATATTGCTGGTCCGTATGTGAAATCATTTGCAATTGGTGGCGTCGTACTTATACTTTTATACTTCGTTATAAAAAAATGGACAAAAAAGCGCAAAAATCTTGCTTAAGAATATAATAAAAACCGCTATAAATTCATTCGGAATTATAGCGGTTTTCTATTTATATATGAATTAATCTCCAGGAATTATATAACACCTTTCCATCTACATTTACATGGATAAGCAACCATTCGATCATTCCTTTCGTATATTATCTCAAAAAGGAGTGATTCCCCTATGCATTGGCAGCAAAAAATACCATACTTAATCGGACGCCCTATCGGTATTTCCTTCATAAATGGGCAAGGAACTTCAGGTGTATTATGTTCAGCGCATGATGGGCAATTATATGTGTATGAATACCTTTATCAAGCCCAGTTCGCAATGAAACATTATGATTATAGACAGGTTCAAGATATACATGCATTCCCAAATTGTCCTCACCAAAATCCTCTATACTAAAAAAATCGGAACGGCTCATAGCCATTCCGATTTCTATACTTTATTTCTCAGAATAAAATTTCTGCACTGCTTCATCAAAATAAATCCAACCTTTCCAGCCTAAATGAATCGTATCTTTTAAGAAATACTTATCATATTCATGACCAGAGAAATCAACTACTGGATATCCTGCTTTCTCAACCTGTTCTCGAACTTTATTATAATACACTTCACGGCGTTCTTTCGGGAAGCCAGTATAATCATACCAAGGCCCATTTACAGGTACAGAAATAAAGAGTGGTTTGACATTTTTCTCTTTAAATAAATCTAAAATAATTTGTAAATCATCATATTCTGGTGATTCATCATATGTTTCATTTGCTCTAAAGTTTTTTAAACCTTTTAGTTTTTTCTTCAGATTATTCTTATGATAATACGGATTTTCAATTCCGAATGTATTTGTAGTAGACTCAGCTTTCCCTTCTTGTTCTGCGTGTTTACGTGCGTCTTCCCAAGAAATTGAACGAAGCCCGCTATTGGTTTTCTCTTTCATCGGTTCGATTTTAAATAAAGAGTTAAATAAATCTCTATGATCTAAAATATTTCGATACATATAAGCAAGTGGTTTAACTAAACCTGCTTTTATGTTATGTTTCGTATCATTATATACAATACCTTCTAATGAATTTTTTAATATATCATCTTCTTGAACAACTTTATAATCTAATAGCCGTTTCGCGATTTGCTTCTTCATTTCTGGATTTATCTCATCATTAAAAATAAAATGATATGCTTGTTGTTTGGAGAAATTATTAGTGAAATCCCCTTGTGAAACACCAGTCTTTGTAAACCATTGTGGTGAAAGAACAAAGACTACTTTTTTACCTTCTAATTCATCCATAGTAGATGTCATATTTAAAATATGAGCTAAACTTTGTGTACCGCCAGTTCCAATTAAAAACGGTGTAAAACCAGCTGGATTTACTTTGAAATAATTAGACGGATGATATGCATCCATTCGTAAAAATTCTGATGAACCGTACATCGGTAAATACTGTGAATTATCTAACATTTTTTGCTGTAAGAAAGCACTTTGTAATTTCTCTTTTTGTAAAGAAGTTGCCGCATCTTCTACCTTCTTATCACTAATAAGCGATACCAAACTTTTCGATGGGATTAGAATGATAATGAAAAACAGCACACACGCTAAAATTATAGGACCAAAAGCATGCTTCATTTTCATCTTCTGTCCCTCTTTCTATCGTTATTAACTTGTAACCCTTGTTTTTGACACGTCATCTTTTCTCTCCTTTTTCTCTATACATGTTCCATTCTATTTATCTATTATATACATGTATGTATTTCCTTCCTTGTTCTATTAAGCCCTATATAAATAGCGCCAGAAAATGTTTCCATAGAAACACGTTAATTATACAAGATTCTACATAAATTTCACACTGGAATTTTAGTAATAATTTTATTTTTAAGTCGTGAAAAAACATATGAAATGTCTATATTTCATTCGGAACTGTACAAAAAACAGACTATCACACACGTGAAGTCTGTTTCCCCATTCTTTTATTTTTGTACATCTGCCCATTTTAAACTTGTAGATGGACCAAATTGATGTACATATAAATCTTTCACATATGGTTTTTGTAAGTAAGATAATCCACGCTGGAATACCGGTGCAATTACTGCATCATCAAGTAGCATTTTTTCAGCATCTTGCATTGCTTTCCAGCGAGCCTTTTCATCATTACCTAATTCTGTTTTAATCTTCTTAATTAACGCATCATATTCTGGGTTTGCATATTCTGTATTATTAACACTGCTTCCAGAAAGGAATACTTCTAAGTAAGTCATTGGATCTGGATAATCCGGTAACCAGCGTGATAACGACATTTCATATTCTTTCTTCTTCTCAAGTGCTAATTTTTGCGTATGTGGCTGTAATTTCACATTCACTTTTAATCCAGGTAAATTTTTCTCAAGCTGCTCTTTAATGTACTCTCCGACTTTTTTAAAGTTTTCTAAGTCATAATTTAATAGTTCTAACGTCACTTCATTTGTACCTGTCTCTTGTTTTGCTTTCTCCCAATATTCCTTCGCCTGTTTTACATTCGTCTTATTAAACTCACCAGCCGTACTTCTAAAATCTTTCTTATCTGGGCCTTTTAAGAATCCTTTTGGTACGTAATAATTTGCAGCAACCGAACCATCATTTAAAAATGAATCTGCGAGTCCTTTCTTATCAAAAACTGTACTTAGCGCAAGCCTTGCATTTTTATTTTTAAGAATCGGTACATTTTCATTAAATCGGAAGAAGTACATAACTGGATCTGTGTATTGTTTTAGCTCTTTATTATTTTTATATTTATCTACGAATTCTGTAGAAATAACAGCTCTATCAACTTTATCTGTTTCATATAAATTTACCGCAGTTGAAATTTCTTTTACAATTTGATAGTTTACTTCATCTAACTTCACTTCTTTTTTATCCCAATACTTATCGTTTTTCTTCATTGTAAAGCTAGCTTCATGCTTCCACTCTGATAATGTAAACGGTCCATTATATACCGCTTTATTTGCTTCTAATCCATATTTATCACCTTGCTCTTTCGCATATTTTTCATTAATTGGATAGAAGGATGGTAAAATTAATAATTTCGTAAAATACGGTACAGGATGTTCTAGCTCTACAACGAATGTTTTATCATCCTTCGCTTTTACTCCTAATTCATCTAGACCTAGTTGCTTTTTATTTATCTTCTCAGCGTTTTTCACATCGTACGCAATGTATGCATATTGAGAAGCGGTATCTGGATTAATCAATTGCTTCCAAGCGTATACGTAATCATGAGCGGTTACTGGATCTCCGTTTGACCATTTCGCATCACGCAAATGAAATGTATATGTCTTTCCATCTTTACTCACTTCATATTTTTGTGCGCCTGCCTCAATTACTTCATCATTTTTCGATAGACGGAATAGTCCTTCCATTACGTTATTCAAAACGTTAAACGAGACTGCATCTGTGACTTTCCCTGAGTTTAACGACGGAATTTCACCCGTTTCTAGTAACTGTAATACTTTCTTTTCATCTTTCGGCTTTGTTGTAGTTTTTTCTTTTGCGCAGCCAACTAAAAATGAAGAAACTAATAGAGTACTAACTAATGAGTAACGAACAACTTTTTTCATTTAAAAACCCCCTCTATTTTTAAGGTAAGTAACGACGAGCACCAGCGTATTCTTCTATATATCCTGGTGTATTTAGTGGTATAATCTCTACCGACCTTTCAGCTCTTGGTGAGTGAATCATATTGCCATCACCAATATACATTGCAACGTGATGGACACTACCTTTCCCTTGATCATGTGCAAAGAAGATTAAATCTCCCTTTTGTAAGTTTTCTTTATCAACTGCAATTCCTGCTCTTGATTGCGGTCCAGAATCTCGCGGAATTGTAATGCCGTGCGATTTATAGATCGTATGTGTGAAGCCAGAGCAATCAAATCCAAAACCACTTGTACCAGCCCATATATACGGTAAACCTAAAAACATTTTCCCTGTGTTAATTAAATCATCAGCTGTCGGTTTTGGAATATCAGTTTGAGAACGGTAAACTGTTCCATCATTTTTTCGTAGCCATGCTTTCTGACCATTTGGCAACAATACACGGTATGACATTGTGTCTTCACTTAATAGCGGCAGTCTTGTATTATAACTGACTTCAAGTGATTTATGTTTTTCAGAAGGATTTATATATAAAATCGCTGTTGGCTTTGTTATTAACACAAAAGGTTCATTTGTTTTATCTGCAAATTCTTGATTATATGTTAATTGCTTTTCAGGCATCCAGCCCGGATAACCTTCTTCATTTCGTGGTGTTGGCTGTCCATGCACTAATACCTTCACCCACTCGCCTTTCTTATCAATAACGGTTACTTCTTGACCGAGTAACGCTTGTGTTTCTAATTTATTTGCATTTGTTAACCATAGTTTCTCGTCAAGTGTCATTGATTTCGTCCATTTCCATAGATCCACTGGATTTGTTGCACTCGGTGTATCGATTGACCTTAATGAATCAGGTGCTGTCCATAACGTTGCAGCAGATACATCTATAAATGCTTTATTATCCTTCTTTTCTTCAGCATTTGCCGATGTAAACGATGAAAATATAAATAAAGTTGTTAAAAATGCAGTTCCTACTTTTTTCATATATATCCCCCTTAAAAAAATAGTTTACTAGTCTCTTCTCCTAAGACTTACTATTCACTGTCGATTGAAGGTTTACCTTTGATCCAGAATAAGTCATTCCTTCTGGCTCTTCCATTAACCAAAGCGGTGCATCAAGATCAAAATAATGTATATTAGGATGTGCTGCCGCTAAATGTGCAACAGCGCTAACGGAAAGTGAAGATTCCATCATACTTCCCACCATACACTTCACACCAGCCGTTTCTGCGATATCTGCAATACGCCATGCTTCACGTATGCCACCACATTTCATTAATTTAATATTAATTAAGTCTGCGTATCTTCCTTGAACGAGCTTTAATGCATCACTTGCTGAAAATATACTTTCATCGGCCATAATTGGCGTTTGCACACGATCTTTGACGTACTTTAACCCATCCCAATCTTTCGCGTGTACTGGTTGTTCAATAAATTCTATATTTAAATTACGATTTTCCATCTCTTGAATAATAGAGATCGCTTCTTTTGGACTCCAACCTTGATTCGCATCTAAACGTAATGTCGTATTTCTTGGTACTACATTTCGAATTGCCTCAATACGTTCCAAATCTAAATGCGCCTCTTTACCCACTTTAATCTTTAATGTTTGAAATCCTTTTTCTATATGTTTCTTCGCTTCTTTTGCCATTAATACAGGCTCATCCACACTCACTGTAATATCGGTATAAATTTCTTTCTTCCCGCCTAACAATGCATATAACGGCACATTTTGATATTGGCAATATACATCATATAGAGCGATATCTACCGCTGCTTTCGCACTTGAATTTCCAATACAACTCATTTGAATGCGCTGTAGTAACTGCTGAAACTGAATGATATCTTGACCAATTAAACATGAACGCATCGGTCCTAAAATCGCATCTTCCATTCCACTGGTGAAATCACCCGTAATAACTGGCGTTGCGGCTGCAGCCCCCTTACCAATCACTCCTTCGTCTGTATGAATATAAACATCTATACTTTCAATTTCTGTTACAGTACGAAGCGCGGTTTTAAACGGTGTATGAAGTTTTACACGTCTACGATTTACTTTTACATCTGTAATTTTCATTTTGTTCATCCTTTCGTTCTCCAATGAAGTGAAATCTTAATCCACCGGAGATTTATACCCACGAATTATTAGGTAAACTCATTGGGCATTTACTCTTCTATCACTCTACTTTGTTTTCGTTTACTTTTGATGTAGAACGATAATGTGAAATAAAAAAATCCAGCCATAAGAATGATTCTTACGGCTGGATTTTGTCTATGATTGAGTAGACAAAGCAGCAATCTGATTATATTTTTTCTGTGCATCTTTTAGCGCTACAAGTAACGCTTTTTGAGAAGAGCCGAAATATCGGTTCTTTACTTCCATTACTAACGCCGGGTCATTTATATTTTTATGTAGAAATAAATATTTAACAAATTGAGATGTTAATGCAATTGTCGCTGAGCAGTCTGCATCTACAATTTCCCCTGTATCCTTAACAAGTACAAATGCTACGAAATAGCTTTTAAACTTTTCAGTAATGGGATTATTTTGAGGTGCTTTCGCATCCCCTACGATATAAATTGTATTTGAAGCGTACACAGCTATCTTCCTTTCTTATACGAGGATAACGGGTTTCTTAATAGTCGTATGAGCGAGGAACTCAACGTTGATTAAAAAATATATCCGCTTACCTTGTATTATAATATAATTGACAGAATTTTAACAACATTTATTTTAGTGCATATTCCATATTTATGCAAATAGCTTAAACTCTTCATTTTTACAATATGTGATTGTTCCTTGTACCATGACATTCATACATAAAAAACTGCACCTCCAATTGTTNATTGGAGGTGCAGTTCAATGGCTAACTGTTTTTTTATTACTTTGGCATCACAAATATAGTTTCATTTGACTTAGAAAATTGATACTCTTTTCTCGCAAACTTCAAAATTTCTTCTTCATCGTCTGTTAAATTTTCTATGTTAGTCTTTAAAGAACCTTTATCTTTCTTTAAAGATACTAATTGTTTCTTTTGATCCGTAATCGTATCTTTCTTTTTATCAATTACTTCTTGTTGTTTCGTTAAAATATATTGAACGTACAGAGTAGTTGCCGCAATAAAAAGGACCATTAAAATAAGACGCCTTAACTTCTTTTTATTTATCTTACGCTTGTCACTAGGTTGTGATGATTGTTCTGGTATATTAGGAACATTTACTCGTTTGAGTTTCCTCATTCAAATCCCCCTAACCCATATTTTTCACTACCATCGGCACATTTTCTTACTAAACTAAATTCTATTCTTATAAAATAAACTCCTTCACAAAAATATCCCATAAATTTACCAATTAAAGATAGCATTCGACGACATTTCTACATTTACACCGTTTTTTTTTATACATGCTGCTATAAAATAGTAGTTTCTGTAATTCTTTTTCTACTATTGTAGAAGAGTTTTTTCACACAAAAAATTCTTACCCCACATATCCATGTTATAACATGCTTACAAGGAGGGGAAATATGCATTACCGCACATTAGGTAAAACTGGAATAACTGTTTCTGAAATAGGTTTTGGGGCATGGGCAATCGGTGGTGATGAATGGGGACCTGTTAACGATAAACAATCTATAACTGCTATAAAAAAAGCAATTGAGTGTGGTGTGAATTTTATTGATACTGCGGATGTGTATGGTTTAGGACATAGTGAAAAGTTGGTGGCCACCGCGATTAAAGGACATCGTAATGATATTATCCTATCAACGAAAGGTGGTTTAATCGGACACCACTACGACCCTAATGGAGTTCCTGTATATGATACTCCCGAAAAAATCATCGCCGTATTTGAAACAAGTTTACAACGTCTTCAAACAGATTATATTGATCTTTATTTTTGTCATATTTGGTGGCATAATCGTAGAGAAACAGAAGCATTTCTACGTGCATTTGACATATTAAAACGTGATGGAAAAGTAAGGGCAGTCGGTGTTTCGACTCATGATTTACAATACATTCATCATTTCAATAACAACAACGAAATTGATATCGTACAACTTGATTACAATATATTAAATCGAAAACCTGAAAAAGATATTTTACCATTCTTACAAGAGGAAAATCTAGGAGCTATTATTCGTGGTCCATTAAAAATGGGCATTTTAACTGGAAAATTCACAAATAAAACAATTTTTCCAGATGGAGATTTACGCAAAGATTGGCCAAATGAAACTTGGTTTCAAGAAGACTTACAAACCGTAGAGAAACTTCGGTTGCTCTCAAATAAAAATCAGACCCTAGGGCAACTTGCACTTCGCTATGTACTCTCTCATCCGGCAGTAAGTGTTGTAATTCCTGGTGCCAAAACCGGAATGCAAGCACAAGAAAATGCAAATGCATCTGTTCGCCCTATTTTGAGTGATGAAGAGCTTAACTATATTCATTCAATATAAAAAGCCCAATTCGGGCTTTTTAATTTGGCAAACTAATATCATACTCCATTCGCTTCGCTGTGTCCTCCGCAACATGCATACCTAACAAGTTTTTCACAATATGAAATGCCATATTAATTCCAGCTGAAATTCCAGCAGATGTTATAATATGTCCTTCATCTACAAACTTTACATTTTCTATAACTTCAACATTTTGAAACTCATTTTGAAACTTTTCAATACTAGCCCAATGTGTTGTTGCTTTTAAACCTTCCAGTAAACCTGCTTTCGCCAGTAATAGCGCTCCTGTACAAACTGAAGTCATCAGCGTTACTTCTTTCATTTGTTGGCGAATCCATTTTATTACTATTTCATTTTTTATTTCATATTCTCTAGCACCTAGCCCACCCGGAATTATTAAAATATTCACTGGTGGTAAATTTTCAATACTATAATCTGGCTGTACCTTCAATCCGTTCCTTGCTGTAATCATTTCCCCATTCTCGCTAACTGTATAAACAGTAAATGGTTTTTCTTCATTCACCTCAGTTACAGAAAAAACTTCAAATGGCCCTGCAAAGTCTAACACTTCTACTTCATTAAATAAAAATATACCAACACTCCATTTATTCATCATAAGTTCACTTCCTGTTTCAAATGATGTAATAGATGATCATATCCTTTTTCTAATGCAATATCATACGCTGTTTTCCCATCATTTTTCTTTATCATCTTATTAGCTCCATTTTTAAGGAGTAACATAATTATTTCTTCATTTCCTAATAATGCCGCTTCGTGAAGTCCTGTCCAGCCACCACTTTGCATAATATTTACATCTGATCCTTTTTCAATTAAGAAAGCAACAAGTTCACTTTGCTTGTTCGCAATTGCTGCTTGCAAAGGCGTATTTTCATTTTCGTTTTTCGCTCTACTATGTATATCTGCACCGCTTTCTAAAAGAAAACTCGCTATTTCTTTCTGTCCAAAATAAGCTGCTAAATGAAGTGGTGTCCATCCATCTTCACTACATTCGTTAACAATACTTGGACTCGCCTTTATAAACTCCACTACTTTTTCCTTATGACCACTTAAAACAGCTTGTGCTATTGATTGTAAATGCTCCATAATAATCTCCTATCCTTCAAAATATTTAAGCATCCCCTTCTACATGTTCTATTAATTATTACATTTTCCTTTTAAAAACTTAAGTTTACATAATAATATTATAAATCACTTTTGTACTAATGTTGAATAGCAATAATGTTAAAAATAATACCTTTAAACAATAAAGACTATGATTTCATTAGAGTTACTGAAAAAAGCAATTAAAAAAACTATACACATAGTTTTCATCATATTCGTTCAGTTGCATAAACTAAAACAGGTAATGTTTATTCTGCTATTCATGCTTTCAACATATGAAATAATATTATTCCAATAAAAAAACAATCCATTTTAAAAATGGATTGTTTTTTTATTTCTGTTTTATGCGGTTTTATTTTATTTTTGTATTTTCAATGACGAAATAATTACGTTTACAAAAATGAAACGCCACTATCTTTGTCCCTCTTATAGTGAGCTTTTCGTTTGAAAACAAAAAACTTATTTTCGCCTTACGATTGAAAAAACATATGTAAAAATCTCTAAAACAGCTGCCTTATCATACTAATCTATAGCAATTCTGTCTTCTTCCCTTACCTGTTTCCTTTAACACATACGATTTTAAAACAAGCGCCGTTAATGAATCTGTTAATGTTTTATATGATAAATTTGATAATGCCAATAGATCGTTTGTATATAACATTCTATGCTTCTCTAATAATAATAGTACTAATCGTTCAGACGGTTTTAATGCCTCATCACTTTCTAGTATAAAGTCTATATTTTTCATTTCTCTAATTACTACTCCTTATATAAAAAAATACTTTATGTGCTAATTTAATATAAAAATAATACATAACAAAATTTGAAATATATTAAAATAACATTGTTTTAAAACACTATTATACTATAACATATAAAAAGCATTTCCCGAAATAGGAAATGCTTTTTATATTGGTTATATAATTCTTCAAAAACTACATTTAAAGACGGTTAGTCATTCTCTAAAAATGAATGACTAACCGTCTTCCAGCTTCTTCTCAATTAACATGTTTTACCTTAAATATTTCTTGCAATATGTGGCTTACTGTAATGACTTGTTCCACCGCCACCTACTACCACTTTACCGCCTTTTTCGAAAATTAATAATTTACTTGAACCATCTGCAAGAAGTACAATTACTTCAGCATTATTACTTGTTGCTACATAAATTACATAACCACTCTTTGATATACAAGTTTCCCAATTCGCATCAAATTCTGATCTTACTACACGATTTGAATACACTTGATTTTCAATTCTATCTTGTTCTATATTTTCCAAATTGATTCCTCCCACTTCACTAAAATAGCATTTATAGGAAATAACAGCCCTATATAAAATAGTAGCTGACTTTAACATAAATAGTATATGTAGTAAGTAGCAGAATGCTTGGACAATGAAAACCTAATAACATGTAAGCGATATACAATTAAAATAAGGCAATCGATCTTATATCAATTGCCTTATTTTCATAGATAGTTCTTTTATTTCTCGTTTCGCACAGCTTCAAAAGTAATCATTTGATTTGCATTTGAAGGTTCTTTTTCATAATCATATTCGGCAGAGCAAGTAATGTTAGAGAAACCTATACTTTCTAAAAGGAGTTTAAACTCTACTATTCCATACCAGCGCAGCGCAAAACGTTGTAACTCTGTTTGTACTAGCTGTCCTTTACTCCACTTTTCATATTTCAAATATGATACAGTAACTTGGTTCAGCCAATCTATTTCAATTGATTTATTTTCTAATGTGATTCCGTCTCCGTTCGGCAAAGAAAAAGTCGATGTATGAATTTCCCCAGTCTTCCAGTCATGCGGAAGCATAATATCTACGATTAATCGTCCGCCTGGATTAAGATGTTCATAAAAACATTTCAATGCGTTTATAGAATCCACACGATTTTCAATTAAACAAAAAGATCCAGTAGGAATGATAATTGCCTCATATTTATGCGGAATTGAAAATTGTTGCAAGCTTCCTTCATACAAATTAGGATGTAAGCCTCTCTCTTTACACCGCTTACGGCAAGAATTAAGCATTTCAGGTGAATAATCTATCCCATCCACTTTAAAACCAGCCTCTAGAAGCGGAATGATGACACGCCCTGAACCTACTGCAGCTTCGAGAATTCTACCTCTACAATCTTTTAAACGTTCTTTGTAATACTCAATATCACCATTTAAAGAATAACCGACTGGTTTTGTGTAATCATACAGTTCCGTACAAAGTGTACTATAAAAACTAAACATTTATTTTCTCCTCCGTTTTTACGTACGGAAGATTCCAATTCAACTAATCTTCCTGTACCTCTAAATTTAATGCGCTTTCGAAAGAGCTGACTGTCATAATATATCACTCACTTTCCATAGAATATAATGATATTGTATTACATAACCTTCCAATTTGAAATATAAAATTAAAAATTCAGACTATAAAACAAAAAGCTTACTTTAGTAAGCTCTTTGGAAAAAATATTTATTTCACAATCGGCAATGTCACTTCACTTAATTTCACTGTAAGTTTCGTGCCCGCTTTCGGTCTAATTGTATAATCATAGTCGCTAGCAATTAAAACGACCCCTATTTGATGTCCAGCTTTAAAGACATAATCATCTGGCTGCATGTCCCATGTGAATGTATAATCTTTGCCCGGTTGAATCGCTGTTGAATTTTCTATACTCTTTACGTTTTGTGGATCCATCCAGCCTCTCGTTACGATTTCCGGCTTCGCTCCTCCATAGTCAACAAGTAATGCTGTTAAATTTGATACAGATCGATCAATATTTCCTGTAATTGAAATCTTTGGTGTACCACTTATGCGTGTATCTTTTTGAAGTACAGGCATTGTATATACTAATCGATTGGCTACTTCTAATTCTGGGTTTGCTACTAATTGATTTGATTTCATTTGTGCATCATCTAAGAATGAGAAAACTTTATTAGCCGATCCCATACTTAGTGGAAAATTGACTGATTTATTACTTAAATACATACGGATTTTTGAAGGTACAGCCGCTGGATCTGGCCAATTTTTTATCTTTTGCCACGATTTATTTTCTCTTTGCACATCAACCATTGGTTCATCCATAATTCCATTTTCAATTCCGTACAACCAATAATCTAACCATTTATTTTGTGTTTGCTGCCAGTTATTACTTGATGTCCCACCATGACCACCTTGGTGTAGCCACATTTTACGAGGAACATTATTTTCTCCGAGTGCATCCCACCATTGCGCGAACTGCTTCGTCTTAACATTCCAATCATTTAAACCATGAACAACAAATACGCTTGCTTTTACATTTTTAGCATCTTTTACATAATTGCGTTTATCCCAAAAATCATTATAATTACCTGTTTTTCGGTCTTGTCCAGCCGTTAACTCTTTTATAACTTGTCCGCAAACTTCAGGATTTTCCCTTGTCAGTACTGCTTCTGCCATATTATCTGTATCTTCTCCTTGATATCCGCCTGGCGCAATTACTGCACCATTTGCACGATAATAATCATACCAACTACTAATTGCTGCGATTGGAATAATTGTTTTTAAACCTTCAACTCCAGTAGTCGCAACAGCATTTGGTAGTGTACCATTATAAGAAACTCCAGTCATACCTACATTTCCTGTAGACCAATTTGCCTGAACTTCCTCACCCTGTTCTGTAAATGCTTTCGCGCGACCGTTTACCCAATCAATAACAGACTTTGTACCGAGTATTTCTTGTTCATCTCCAGTTGTAGGGCATCCATCTGATTTTCCAGTACCGATACTTTCGCCTAGAATAACTGCATAACCTCTTGGCACGTAATAGTTCCCATACGAACCAAGATTAACCGCTCCATACGGTTTTCCTTCATACGCATACAATTCTTCATCTACATTATATACAGGAACATCTTTTAATCCAGATCGATATGGACTCATTTCATAAATAACAGGAACCTTCACATTCGAATCTGTCTTTGGACGCATAACTTTTATCGATACTCTGTCTTTCTTACCGTCGCGATCACTATCAACCTCTGTCTCTACATATAAATTTTCGATAATAGCTTCATCGAGAGAATAAATCGGCTTTGTCATCCCATTTTCTAATTCAATTTTCGTATTTTTAGTCTCTTCTTTCTTCTCTGCATGCACATCCATAGTAAAGCTAGGTATAATTGTTGCAGATAGCATTGCTGACAGTGTAATTGCCATTTTCTTTTTACTCAAAATGTTCCCTCCCCTTATTCGTTCTCTTTTACTATATAACAAAATAACTGAAAATTCAGTTTTATTTTTATATAATAGTTGAGAAACTCAAAGATTTCTTATTAAGTAAAATTCAATACAGGTGTGAAAGTATTTTCCCACTCCCAGCTTCTATATAAAGTGAGCCCTCACCAATCGGGCGTTTACGGACAGCGGGGCCCCACCTAACTTCTTTGCTTCCGCTGAATTTTGAGTTTTGGGGTCTTACTGCCCGGCAAATAGCCGGAAAAATAGAGAAAAAGACAACCGATATTTCTATCGATTGTCTTACATTCCATTTATTATTTTTCTAACTCTTTAAAGGTATCTTTCAAGTCTTTATCTGATACTTTTATATCTGCATTTTTAAGCAGATCTCTAGTAACTTGTTGATGGAATTGAGGATCTTGTATACGTTGCTGTTCTAATTCTTTACGAATATTCTCTTTCTCTTCCTCATATGGTTTAAGCTCTTTTTTATCCGTTAGCTTAATTATATGATATCCGAAAGAAGATTTAACAGGTTCACTCAATTGACCAACTTCTAACTTATATGCAGCATCCTCAAATTCTTTCACCATCATACCTGGTCCAAATTCAGATAGTTCTCCACCTTTTTCTTTAGAGCCTGGATCCTCTGAATATTGTTTAGCCAATGCCGCGAAATCTTCGCCACTATTTAATTTTTCTTTAATTTCTTTTGCTGTCTTTTCATCTTTCACTAAAATATGGCTAACTTGAAGCTTTGGCTTATAGTGATCTTTAATATCTTTTTCCGTTACGGTTGCTTTAATAGCTTTTTCAAAAGCGAAAGTAAGCTTTAATTTCTCTTTCAACTGATCTTCATTTTTCACACCATTAGATTCCATATATGTATTAAAATTATCGCCCATCTTGTCTTTTAATTCTTTCAGTTGTTTCGTTACCTCTTCATCCGTAACTTTATATTTATCATTTAATACTTTCTCTACTACCATTTCAGATAAATTCTGTTTACCATAGTTTTCTTTTAATTTTTTGTTAAAATCACTTTCTGAAATGCTTCCTGATTTTGTAGTTACAATATTATCTGATGAACCACATGCAGATAAAGATAACGTCATCCCCATTAAAATGCTACCAATTACTAATTTCTTTCTTTTCAAATCCGAATACCTCACTTCATTAAATTCAAATGTAACTATGTAAATATAACGTTTCCCTGTGAACTTCACGTGAATTTAATGAAAGTAGAACATTTGCTAATTCTCCATTTAATACATCAATTTTGAAAATTATGGTGATTCATCCTGTATCGCTAACCTCTAAAGCTGCAAAAAGGACTAAATTTTCATTTGTCCTTTTTCACATTTATATAAAATTGAATTTCTCCATTTATAGAGGAAACTCCATATTCAAAACCATGTCTTTCTAAAATACTTTTCACTATCGCTAGTCCTAATCCTGTACCTGATTTTTCTTTACTACGAGAAGATTCTAGTACGTAAAAAGGCTCCCAAATTTTCTCGATATCTTTAATTTTATCCGTATGAATGCCATTTTTTATTTGAAAATATATACTTTTATTTCTATCTTCTAAAGTAATTATTATGCTTTGATTTGCTGTATATTTTATTGCATTAGAAATTAAATTTTGAAATACCATTCTCATTTTATTTAAATCTGCATAAACGATTGTATCACCCGTATTACAGTTTACTTGTAAGTCAATTGCTTTCGAATCCAGGTCAATCTGATGCTTATCTAATATACTCTGGACCAGTGGTTCAATGGGGAATTCTTCTTTTTGTAAAATATCTCTTTCTAGTTTAGAAAATCGTAATAGTTCTTCAATTAAGTTTGATATTTGATCTGTTTGTTTAATAATTGTATCTACGTAAGTCCCATCATCTAATCCATCTTTAATCCCCATAGAGTATGCTTTTACTAATGCGATCGGTGTCTTTAATTCATGCGTTACATCACCCATAAATCGTTTTAAATTTTCATTACGATTAGTTAAGTCTTGATGTGCTTCATGTAGTTTTTCACTCATGATATTAATACTATTGGCCAACTCTCCTATTTCATCATTCGTTTTCACTTTCGTTCTTTTAAACTGCAAATGTGAAATATCCTGAGCCACATCACTTAGCTCCTTCAGTGGCGTCGTTATTATTTTTGAAAGTATCCACACAAGTAAAATAATAAGAAGGAGCGAGAAACATACGATGTATAAGTAAAATGTATTTAACGTATTTATAATTTCATTTGAATTCGCAATGGAAGTCCCAATTAAAATTATCGTATCATCTTTCGCAATATATTTAGCAAAAAAACTCGCTTTTACCTTTCCTTGATCGTACAGTTTATTCGATTGCCCTTCCGTCTTCACTTTCATAACTTCGTCTTTCGTAATCCAAAGCTTATTTAAAGTTACTTTCTTTTTCGTAAGTTGCATGCGTAACGCTTCGTTCATAGCATCTTCTGACTGATTAATTGGCGTATACGCAATTGTAACGTTATTTTCACTTTCAATTGTATGAATAACATCCTCTATATTTTCCACTGTTGTATTTTGTATTTGTGTTGTAAATTTATTTAAGTTTTCACGTGTTTTATAAATATTATAGTTCGGTAAGAGATTGTTAATGAATAATAATGAAATCATAAAGATGAGAATAACAGTTGCAGAAATACTTAAAAATAACTTTTTCCCAAGTTTATTCACTTTGTTCCTCCAAACTATAGCCCAACCCGCGATGCGTCTTAATAATATTTTCTCCAATTTTTTTACGCAGCCTTCTTACATGTGTATCAACCGTTCTCTCTTCTCCAAAATAGTCAAATCCCCATACAATATCTAGCAATTTTTTACGAGTTAAAATCGTTCCTTTATGATTTAAAAAGCATTTTATTAATTCGAGCTCTGTTTTTGTAATTTCTAACTCTATATCATTTTTATATACTTTATTTTTGGCGAAATTTATTTTTACATCTTGTACTTGAATAATATCATCATGCTGAATAAGTTTTTTCGCTCGCGTAATTAGTACTCCTGGATGAAATGGTTTTTTCACGTACTCATCTGCCCCGCTTTGAAGTGCTGCTAATTCATCTTCACTTTCACTTTTCGCCGTAAGCATTAATACTTTTACGCTTGAATTCTTTTTTATTTCCTGACAGACAGTAATACCACTATGTTTTGGCATCATCCAATCCAAAATAGCTAAATCAATTTTTTCATCATAAAATATTTGAAGTGCTTCCTCTCCGTCTTTTGCTAATAAAACTTCGAAGCCTTCTTTTTCAAAATAAGCTTTTAAAATTCTTAACATATCTTGTTCGTCATCTGCAATTAAAACTTTCATATTTTTTCCTCCATTGCTTTTAAACAAAAACCAATTGTATCATACAACATCTTTGTTACATGAATGTGACAGAAAAATATTTAAAGCTTTTGAGGGGATAGTAATGGTGAGGTGTTGTATTATGATAAAAAAAATCGAGGTCATTTCTCTTCTTTTATTTCTATTATCAACAAATGCATTAGCAAATACAAATCAACAAATTGAAGTGTTTGATTGTCAAAAAGAAATGGTCATTCAAAAACAATCTTTAGATCCAATAGTCCAAAAAGAAGCAGTTCAATACGCTAAAGCAATTACTGGTCCATTTAAAAACTTAAATGTCGTTCCAAAAGATGGCTATATGATAAAAATCCCATTATCTAAGCCGGTTTCTATTACTAATCAATGGTTACACACTACAATAGACGAAGTACTTATACTGCTCCCACTAAATGAAAAGCCTTATATTATGCTTTATGATGATGAAAATAATCCGCATTTTTATTATGTAAAAGGTAAACCAGGATTATTATTGAAACAAATGAACGTTAAAACGTAATTGACTGAAAAGGAGTCACCTTATAAGCTAAATTTTAAAAGCTAAGGTGCTCTTTTTTATAATAACAATTTAGTAAATGAAATTATAAAAGTTGTTTTTTAATATAAGGATCGCAACTTCATATATCAGCGATTTTTAAGATATATCGATTTACCAACAAAAAACCTGTCCGTCTATTCTTTTGGTAGCTACCTCGATAATACTTTGTAGTGACTAGATCCCTTATATAATCCCTCTTTTACAAATCCATTTGCAGTATAAAACGCATCTCCTTCCTTCGTGTCAGCATGTAATACAATCACTTCAAAATACTTTTCCGCATGACATAATAGTTGGTTTAATAATAAGTTCCCTAACCCTATACGCCGAAAATCCTTTGAAATATAAAATCTCCTTAACCGCCCAATCTTATTGTCTTTTGTGTACGGATCCTCATTTAAACCTCCAACTCCAATTAACATATCACCTTGAAAAATACCATATAAACATTCTCCAGTTTTATTGAATGTATTTATTTCGTTTTTATATTCACTTATTAGCCTTATAAGGAAATTAAAACCTTCTTCTTCACTGTCTTGAACGAGATGACTGAATTCATATCCCATTAAATTTTCTATTTGTTGAATATGTATATCTTTCAAGTCCATTCCCCCTAAGTACGAAAATATATAAAATGCTCGAGAATCATTTATTCTGAGCATTTTTATGGTTGTTACTTTATTTAATTCATAGCGTGCGTATTCTTCACTTCATATCTAAACCGATAATACAGTTGATTAATTTTATTATGAAAATATAAGAGCCTTGCTACAATCTAGTGTGTGATAAGGCTCTTTAAAATTGTTTAATTCTTATTGAATTAAAGCATGTGTTTGTTTAAGTGTATACATTCACCATTTATAAATTCTCTCAAATATACAATAAGTTTATATATTTCTCATTCTTCTCTAACAGGTTCAAAATCAATTGTAATTTGTTAATCGATATGTTTGTGTAACCACTGTTCAAATATCTTTAACTGTTCTTCAGTATGAAAGTAATGTTCACCCGTCTCCATAACTTCTAATTCACAACGATGTTTTTTTGTAAAATAGTTAATAGTTTCAAATTCGCACAGTTCATCCTTGGCTCCGTACATAATATATGTATCTATATTCCATATATTAATAGGATGTTCTTTTACATAGCATAAATAATCCCAATATAACTTTTGACCAATAGGTGTCTCTATAGTCATTTCTTTTTGCAAAAGCTCTGGTGTTACATTAAACCATTTCATCATATTTTCGATAATTCTTTCCATATTAACTACTGGTGATAAAAATAATGCCTTTTCTACCACATCATTTTGATAAGCTAAAAGGCTAAAATACGCTCCCATACTACATGCAAACACGTTTATTTCTTTCCAATTTTCTTTTGCATAATTCATAATTATAGATAATTCACTAACACAAATCTGTATTTTGCAAGGAGTGTTATCATTTTTTCTTTCTCCATGCTCAGGTAAATCAAAGCTTAATACTTGATAACCTTTTCGATTGGCTTCTTCAGCTAATATTTGAATAACTGCATCTTCCTTATTTGACATATTTCCATGTACTGCAATAAAAATTTTTTCACTCTTATCTCCCCACAAGACCGCGGGAATATTACTAATTTTAAAATTATTTTTAAACATATTCCCTCCATAAAATAAGACATATAGGACTTGGAAAAAATGCACACACTTTATTTATCTCTGTACAGCAGGCAATATCCCCTTCAACTCCATTAAATCATCTATTACTACATCAGCCTGAGCAAGTTCATCTTCTTGCGCAAAATCAAAATTGCACCCAATTGCAAGTAAACCGTTGTCTTTCGCAGCATTTATATCAGATAGCCGGTCACCAACTACGGCTGCCTCTTTTATATCATATTTGTTCATAATACTTTTAACTAAGTCACCTTTATTTAGCGATTGTATTTGTTCAATACTAAACGTTTCAGTCACCCACTTGTCTAAAGCATAATAAGTTACGATTGCTCGTAAATATTCTTTCAAACCATTACTAGCAATGTAAATGGAACAATTATTTTCTTTTATATATGTAAATATTTCTTTTACATTTGGATATAAAGCGCCTTTTCCGCTTTTTATGTTTTCAATAAGTCTATCTAAAAAATATGCATCTGTTTGTTCTCTTACTTCAATAGAATGGTCCGGTAATAAAGCTTCCCAAACTTTCGGTAACGGCACACCCATAATTTCTCTATATTTATCAATTGGAGTTACTGTATCCCATAATTGTAGTGATCTTAAGTGATTAAAAGTATCATCTAAAGATAATTCTAAAATTTTATCTGTTTGAAATAACGTTCCGTCCATATCAAAAATTAATGCTTGTAACATCTCATTCTCTCCTTTTGAACTATAGTACAGTTTTACTCTTTATATTTTTAAGCATCTCAATAATAATTTCTGAGCAATACTTCGCAGCAGTTTGCGCGAAGTCATCATAAGAAATTTGAGCTTCATCATCTGCGCTGTCAGAAATACATCTTATAATGAGAAACGGTATATCATTTATATAGGCAACATGTCCAATTGCTGCCCCTTCCATTTCTGTACAATGAGGTGCGTATTCGTCTATTAATTTCGCCTTTAACTTTGAATCTTCAACAAAACATTCACCGCTGACAATTCTTCCTTCATGAACTGCAATCTGTAAACTACTACTAATACAAGCTTTACGTGCTAACTCTACCAATTCCTTACTTGCAATAAATTCCTCTTGGAACGGAAATAAGTTTTTCATTTGAGTTTTACTTACATCATGATGAGTAACATTCGTTGAAATAACTATATCGCCGACTTTTACATCTGAATGTAATCCGCCAGCAACGCCCGTATTAATGATAGAGTCTACATCAAATTTATGAATTAATGTTTGCGCGCATGCAGCTGCATTTACTTTCCCTACACCAGAACGTGTAATAATTACTTCTATTCCCATGAATTCTCCAATATAAAAAGGCATTCCCGCTATTGTCTGTTCCTCTTGTATAACTAGTTTTTCTAAAAGTAAATCTATTTCAATTTGCATTGCTCCAATAATGCCGATTCTGTTCATGTATGTAGTCTCCTCTTTATTTATAAGTCGGCCAATATATTATGTAATACACCATAATTTTCAGCTATCCAATTCATTTCATCTGCAAAGCGTGAAGGTGGTACACTATGCTGATCCATATTGGCATGGATCCACCAAGTACTCTCCATGTACCAAAGCATTTGAATTGCCCGAACAATATTCCCTACTGGAAAGTCTACATCATTTCGGTACCCTTCTAAAAATGATGCAACAAGACTCTTATTTAATACTCCGTCACTTAATGCGCACGATATAACTACACGGCCAATATCTAACTCTACATAATCGTAATCCATGCGATCAAAATCAAGAATCGCTGATACTTTATCATTAAGAAACAAGAAATTATCTACCCATAAATCACGGTGCACCCATCCCCGTTGGCTATTATGAAATTGTTCTGTATTTACCAATTGTGTTGCTTCTTGCTGTAATTTTATATAAGAGAGAATGTGCTCTTTTCCTAGCTTCTCTACTTCTCTCATTTTTTCTCCCCAATGTTTCAATCTCGCCTCTTTAGTAGGTGGAACAAATTTAGGATTTTCTCCTTTTATTAAAGAGCCATCATTTAACAAGTTATGCATATAACCTATCGTCTGACCAAGAGAGTGAATTTCCTTTTGATTCACTTTTCCTGGTGAAACTAAGCTACCTTCCTTATGTTCTAATACTATAAATCTTTCATCACTTTTTGATATATGCATTACATTATTTTTATAAATTAATACCCTTGGACAACTTACACCATTATTATGTAATCTTTGCTGTTGTTGTAATGCTTGTATTAAAAGGTCTGGGTTATACATTTTGTAGCGTTCTTGATTATATTGCTTTAATACAAAATCCCCTGCATCCGTTTCGAGTTTCCACTTCAAATTTAGCCAACCACGATGAATAGGTATTGCATTTCGAATTTTAAATTCAAATAAAGTTTCACATTCTACTTTCAGTTCTTGAAAAATCATTGTAGCTTTTTCATTAGATAACGGCTCTATCATCTTACTTGTCCTTTCTTAGCTTGGCATTCCTTTCACTCTCTCTAACATAACCGACAATAAAAATTTCGGAAGTACAAGTTGCCTCTTCAATCTTTTCGGCTGTGAGAGTAACCTATACAGCCATTCAGTTCCAGTATCCCTCATCATTTTCGGTGCTCTTTTTACAGTACCAGATATTATATCAATCATGCCTCCGATACCAATAGATAGCGGAACGTTTAATGTTTGTATGTTTTCATAGATGAACTCTTCTTGTTTTGGTGAACCTAGTCCTACGAGTAGTAAATGCGGCTTGAATTGCTTAATTTTTATTTTTATTTTTTCTATTTCTTCACCATTACAAATCCATGCTGTCCTTTAAACTGTGCTCCTGGGAACTGCTCATTTAATTTTTCTAATGCCTTTTTATTACTTTCTGGAGCGGCTCCAAAAAGAAAGACACGATATTCATTGTCGTTACAATATTTTATTAAATCACGAGTTAAATCCGCAGATAGTAACATCTTTTTAAACTGCTTTGATTTTTCCGTATTTTCCTTTGCAGACATAAAAATTTCAGAATTTGCAGTTACTACAAACCTTGGTTTCTCTTGTTGTTCATGTATCCAACCTTTTAATAAACTTATAGCTTTTGCATATTCTAAAGTTGAAAAAGGTATACCTTTTATAAACTGTTGATCCACTATACTCTCCCCTTACATAAGCTGCAAATATTCATCAATGTCTTTAGAAATTTGAATAAAAGCCTTATTCCAAAATTCATAATTTCTTATATCTATTTCAAAATATTTTTTCATAAGCTCCTCTACTGGAGCCTTTCCTGTTTCTCTTAAAAACTCTTTATATTTCGGATGAAAAGTACTTTTACTTTCTTGAGCTATTTCTAATAAACTAAAACTTACTAAATATCCAAATGTGTATGGATAATTGTAAAAAGGAACATCTGCTATATAAAATTGAATATATTTCATCCATACAAACGGCTGGTATTCACTTAAAGAATTTCCATATGCTTCTTTTTGTGCCATTATAGATAATTTCTCAATTTCATCACCACTTAATGGACCCTCTTTACATTTTTCATAAAATGTTTTTTCAAACTGATACGATGCTCGTATTGCCATTACATAATTAAAACTATTTCTTATTTTCCAGCTAAGCAATGCCTTTTTCATATCTTTACTATCAGTTGTTTCAATTAGATAATTTAAGAGTACCGTTTCAAAGAAAATAGATGCTGATTCAGCCGTACTCATCGGCAAATAATCATCTAAAAAAGATGTAGATTGTTCAAAACTCATATTATAAAAATGCCAAGCATGTCCTAATTCATGAGCGAGCACTCTTACACTATCTATACTCCCATCATAACGCATGGAGATTCTCGATTCTTTCTCACTGAAAAATGGAGCACAAAACCCACCTGGTGGTTTATTCTCTCCCGGTTCAGCATCTACCCATCCACTTTCTATCGCATTACGTGCAAATTCTGCTAATTCTTCGTCAATATTCTTACATGCATCATAAACGTTTTGTACTGCGACTGAAAAAGGAATAGTAACCTCATTACTTTCCTTTACTGTCATAAGTTCATGCCATGTAATCGAAGCTTTCCCTTTCTTATACACGTTTAAAGCACTTACTAATTTATCAAGGTTTTCTTCTGTCACATTCCACATTTGTAATAATACAGTTTCTGAAATGCCATTCGCATGAAAAGATTGTGTTAAAATCTCTCTATCTTCTATTTCATTACTCTTTATATTACGTAATCTCCCTATTTGATTTAATACAGTAGCAAAGATTTCTTTTTCCTTATGTAAAGTACTTGTAAGTAACTCGAATACTTCTAATCTTTCCTTTTCATTATCACTATTCATTGCAATGTTATTTGCTTGTCCAAATGATAATTGTTTGTTATTGTGCGCTATTTCTATCCTATCCCGTAATTGTATGTACATATTTTCCCACGCATTAAGTTCATCTTTTATTAACTTAGTATTATCTGAAGTTTCCACTTCATTATGTTTTATTACTTGCTGTACTTCACTTTTTAGTTCCTTCACTTTCACAGTCAATTTAGTAAGGTCAGATGAAACACTTTCTTCAACCGATTGACAGTACAAATAGTATTCTGCTTTTTCAATAGCTTGTATAAGCTTTGAAAGAATCTCTACATCTTTTGTTACAAAATATTGCTCTTTCAACTCCAAAATCGGAAATAGAATATCCTCATTCAAATACAATCGATTTAAATCCCATCTAGCAATTTCTTGCATTTTTATAGCCGCCTCCTATTTTTACAAATAGTTACAGATATTTCTCCCTACACAATTATATATGAAATGAAAAAATTTCGATATCATTAAATATTCAGATTCCTATAAATGCATTCTTATTTATACTCTTTTCTTCTACCATTAAGTATCATTCCACATATAAAAAATACTCCCTCTACAAGATTGCATTTGATATAGGAAAACTTCAAAGATTTTATCTTCATCAATACCATATCGACCGATTTTCACAGATTAAAAAATAAAAAAGGATTGATCAAAAGATCAATCCTTTACTCTACTTCATTTAAGAAAAATAACGTTATAACGCCAGGACCTGTATGTGCTCCGATTGCTGCACCAATTGTATTTACGATAAATACTTCACAGCCAAATCTTTCCGTAATTAATGCTTTTAATGCTTCAGCTGTTTCTAAATCGTCACCGTGAGTCATACCGATTGTTTGACCTTTAAGGTCTTTACCACGCTCTTCCATAATATCAACAATACGGCTTAATACTTTCTTTTTCCCTCGTACCTTTTCAAGTGGTACAAGTTTTCCTTCTTCCACGTTTAAGATCGGCTTAATGTTTAGTAAACCACCGATAAAACCAGCTACTTTACTTAAACGTCCACCTCTAACAAGGTACTGTAAGTCAGCTACAGTGAAGATGTGCTCCATATGGTTCATTAGAAAAGCGACACGGTTTAAAATCTCTTCTTTTGATGCGCCGTCTTTTGCCATTTTAGCAGCTTCTAAAACGACAAGACCTTGACCAAGCGAAGCACATTTCGTATCAATAATTTCTAAATCTAAATCTGCATATGTTTCTTTTACTTCCTCTTTAATGACAACTGATGATTGATATGTACCAGATAGTTCAGATGAAAAAGCTAAATATATACAAGGATTACCTTCTTTTGCATAAGAAACAAATTTTTCTTGGAAAGTTTCAAGTGAAGGCAATGACGTTCTATAAACAGCGCCTTCTCTCATTTTTTGCAATAATGTAACTGACTCTAATGTTACTCCATCTAAATACTCTGTTTCTGCTTCATCATATACACGGAGTGGAATTAAATCAATATCATATGCTTGCAGCAATTCTACTGGTAAATCCGCCGCACTATCCGTAATGATTTTAACACCCATTTTTAAACCTCTATTCTGTTATAAATATAAAATAATAAAATAAAAATAGTACTTTTAAATTATATACGTAAAACTTAAATGAAGAAAGGAAAACACTTTATATTGTATGCACTATTCTTCAAAACTTGAACTATTAATGAAAATGATTCTATTTTAAACACCTTTTTCTTATTATTTTTCTAAAACACGAATAATTTTATAAGTATTTTGTATCATTATATTTTAATTCTTTATCTTAATATAATCTTTTCAAATTCATACTTTTTAAAATTTAAAAGCCAAATCCAATAAAAGAAATGGCTTTTAAATTTTCATAAAATAACCAAACTTCATTTTCCATCACATTGCTCTCATTATTATTTTGGCGATGTTAAATATTAGTCCAGTTATGATTAATATTTATAGCCTGTACTATACTTAAAACAGTAAATATTCACCTGTAAGAATCACTAGATAAAAAGCAAGTTAAACATTTTATAAAATATTTAATTTTACTAGTAAAGCTAATAAAATTTGGAGAAGAATTTGAACATTTACTGCTATATCTGTATCTGTTGTCGTAACTGTAACATTTCTAGAGTTTCTAATAACAGTTTCTTGTTTATTAATTTGTTTAATAGATGATTTTTGAAACAATTCTTGTGCTACACGGTCAGCTTTTTCACTATCTGCTATAGAAATACTTATTATAACCACGATAGCTGCTTGTAATGCTGCTTGAATAGATAAAGCGGCTTTTGTATCTGTAGTCGTAACTTCTACATCTGCTGAATCTACAATTGTAATAGATTCTTCAGAAATTTGGTAAGTTTTACTTTCTTGCGCAGCTACTTCTGAAACGCTAGTATTTTTAAAAGACGGATGAGGATTTGAGGAATCTAATGCACTCCACTTTTTATTTTCATCTGAATGACATTTTTTGTCCATACGTTCACCCCCTTTCAATCTAAATAATTATTAACTTGTGATTGTATTTCAGAAACAATACTTTTAATTTGCTGCTTTTTTTCTGGTGATAAATTTTTTAATTTTTCTTCATTTATCCCATGCCTATTAAAAATATCTGAGAGTAAAAGGTCTATAATTATATTCTTTTGATCCTTATCAAACTTAAAGGAAGAAAATTTATTTAAATCATCCATTTACAATGTTCACTCCTATCAGTTTTCTATAAAAATTTCAAATAACTACCAGCATTATATGCATTTAAATAAAAATTGCTTGGACAAGTAACTTAATCTTCTATTTTCACTTTTTTACTAATAAAATCAAAAAGCTGTCTTCTAATACGAAGACAGCCCTCCTTTACTTCACATATATAAGTTTTATTCACTGTTAAATAATAAGTTCACCTTTGTTATTGTGTAATTTTCCACACTTAATTTCCCAGCAATCTTGAATATTAATTCAGTCATAATGAGAAGTCCAAGCTTGTACCACATATTACAACAAAAAAATATTTACTTAGAGTGAACCCTTATAGCTAAATATAAATGGGATAGACACTTTATAAAATGTTTAGTTTAACTAGTAACGCTAATAAAATTTGAAGGAGAATTTGAA
Source organism: Bacillus sp. 22475 (assembly GCF_052044835.1). NCBI lineage: Bacteria > Bacillati > Bacillota > Bacilli > Caryophanales > Bacillaceae > Bacillus > Bacillus sp. 22475. The sequence continues at coordinate 212,724 of NZ_JBQENW010000003.1, forward strand.
TATTCACTGCAATATCTGTATCAGTAGTTGTTACGGTTACGTTTCTGGAATTTTTAATAAATGTTTTTTGTCTATTAATTTGTTTAATAGATGATTTTTGAAACAATTCTTGTGTTATTTTATCTGCCTTTTCACTATCTGCTATAGAAATACTTACTACAACCACAATAGCTGCTTGTAACGCGGCTTGGATAGATAGTGCAGCTTTTGTATTTGTAGTAGTAACTTGTACATCTGCTGAATCTACTATTTCAATATATTCCTCAGAAACTTGATCGATTTCATCTGTTTGTATAGCTTCTTCTAAAAAATTTGCATTTTTACTAAATGAATAAAAATTTCCTGATTCAGAATCCTGATTTATTGGCTCAGAAACCTGTTTTTTTGGTTCAGAACCCCGATTTAATGGATCACGTTTTTTCTTTCTTCTACAAACTTCACAATCACACATAAAATCACCCCTTTTAGTCTAAAAAATTAGCAATATAAAAATATTGGCTAACTACTAGCATTTTATGTATTTTTAAAAAAAATGTTTGGACAAGTAACTTGAATTTACATTTTACTTCTAATTCTTTTTTGTAATAACAAAAAGCTGCCTTCTAATAAGAAGACAGCTCTCTTTTATTTCACATTTATATAAAAGACCCATACTTAAATACACTTAACTTCATATAATATATTGCATCCTTTCTTTTTAGAATAAATAGTCGTTACTGAAGGGCACTTTTCGAAGTGCTCTTATCTTTAATCCCCCTCTTTTTCAGGAAGAGTTTTTTTACTAAACCTTAATATGATTTGTATCACTAAGGCTAGGGATTACCACATTTCCTTAATAACTTCAATTAATACAGTAGATACTAATTAAAATACCCCTATGATCTTCTCTACACTAAAAAAATCGTGCGTTACCGAACGCATGAACTAATTTTTATTTTGACTATGTAACACTAAATTCACAACATTATTATCCTATGTTTGGTGAAGCCATCATTTCAATGCCAGCAACCCCACACTTTTAACTAATAACTTAAACAAATGTGCTATCTCAAGGTTCCTTTGATATAGTATCTTATGTTCTATATAATGAAGAGAGCGCTAGTATTCCGAAGGAGGATGTATATGAGTATTCAACTAGCTACATCTAACGATTTAAAATGGATTAATAGTCAATATAACTCAATAGGATTTGTAAGAAGTGATTTAAAGAGAGATAAAGTTGCAATTATTACATATAACAACGAGTATGCAGGTGTTGGCCGATTAGTCCAAATAGATGAAGATACTTTAGAAATGGGCGGGATTTTTATTCTACCTCAATTTAGAGGGCTTCAATTAGCTGGTGAGCTTGTTTCATTTTTAGTAGAAACTGCGAAAAAATCACAAATACAAAATGTATATTGTCTTCCTTTTGAGGAATTAGAAAACTTTTATAAGAAATATGGATATACTGAAGTCGATACTACGAAAGAAGCAGTCCATCCAATTATTCTAAAAAAATATAATTGGTGTTTGGAGAATTACGATAAACACGTTCTACTCTTCAAATTGTAAATGTAATAAAAAAATATATTCTCAATCGTTTTTCTATCAGTACTACTAATCGGAGCCAAAGGATTAATCAAAGATATTTTATCTCTCTTTTTATAAATGACTGATTAAAACTTAATGTTCCGTCAATACTATAGGTAACATGATTGTATTTCTCCATTCTCCCTTGGAGAGGAGCAGTAAGCTTTTGCTAGCTGCTCTTTTATTTTTTCAAAAAGTCACATAAATATCTTTAATTCCAAACATTCAAAAGATAAAATGTGATAAGATTGTTATGAAGATATTTACCAACTAATAAATGCGCCCTAGACTTACGTACTAGGGCGCATTTATTTTTTAGTATGTAATTCCTTCACTCATCTATTATCCACAAAATAAGTATCATACGCTTTATCAAAAACATATCCTAACTTTTCTGCTAGGTTAGCAGATGTAGTATTCGCTGCGTCCCAGTTTGGATACTTTCCATTTTCTAAGCAATCCAATATAAGAGCTGCACTAACTACAGTTGCCAAACCTTTTCTTCTATGATTATGATCAGTCGCAACTTCAATTTCAATGCCATCATTATAAATACTATACGAGGATGCACCGCATACAACTTCTCCGTTATATAAAATGCTATAACCTATACCACGGTTTATATAATCTTCTACCGACTGAAATTGACTTGTAAAATCTTCGGAGATCTTATGTAATGTAGGGCTATTTGCGATATGCTTATCTATTCTTTTTAACTCATATCCTTTTGGAAGTGTTGATATAAAAGATTGTAATTTTGAACGATTAAAAACTTCTAGATTTCGTTTGAATTTATAACGTAAAAACTTATCTATTTTTCTTTCATGGAATGTTTCTAGGCGTTGTTTCCACTCTTCACTATTTACGATAACTAAAATTCTTTCTGGAATATTACGTAATAACTCTTCTGTTTCTTGCACGTTTGGGTCTCCAGCGTAAAATGTGAAAATTCCTACCGTAACTTGTGCTACTGTTGGATTTTCAAGATCATTTACCCAAGCAGTACCCATATGCCCTTGTAAATAAGAAAGTAAAACAACGTTATTGAAATCATTAAACATAGAAACTAGTTTTTTTCTTGTATGTATATTCGCTTCATATATCATTTACATTCCCGCCTTCTTTAGAATCAACTACTCTTAACATTTTCATGAGCGCTCCATAATTCGTATTCATATACATACCCACCTGTTCATCATAAAAGCAATTGACTATTAAATTAAAACTTCGAATATTTATAAAATATCAGTAAACATAAAATGATTATAACATCTACTAACTATAAAATGATCAACATAATTAATTATGTAACAACCCTCAACAATAGTTTGAGGGTGCATTTAAATACATGTATTATAACTCATTTTTATAAATAAAAGATTCCGTCTCACCGTTCTTATATACTTTAGTCAATTTAACAACTGATTTGTACGTGTTAACGTCATCCTCTATCATTTTTTTCATCTCTTCTATTTTGGCATCACCAGTTCCGCCCTCTATTTTTAAACAGTTCGAAATGGAAAGGTATCCGCTTGATGCCAATATAAAAATAAAAATCGTATCAGGAAAATTAATAAATAATAATCCGTAGTTTAAAGGGTCTCCAGCTGGATGTGATAAAAGTAATCGAAAACCTACCAGTTCAGGTACTTGAACAAAATCTCTAGAAACTCTCGCTTCACCTACTATAGTAATTTGCTTTACTACATTCCCAAGTTCATCTGTAAATTCAGTACATCTAGGTGGATTAATTGTTGTTGCTTGGAAAGACACATTTAATTCAGGATTGTTAAAATCGAAAAAGATTGTACTCCCCTCTGTTAAACATTGCGGGCAAACATTTCCTAGCAAGCTAAAGTCCTCTTCAATATATTTAACTTTCGATTTGCAACTACAAACTTTTCCTATTCGGATTGCATCAATTTTTGAGCAATCTACAAAAATAACCTCATTGTCTTCTTGTACAAATGATACAATCCCTTTCATCACATTAAACGAAAGAAAATAGGATACAACGATTTCGTTTCCTGCTATTACAATACTTTCAACTTTAGTATACGGTTCTAGACTTTGTAAAAATTCACATATACTATTTTGGCAACATCCACAATCACGTTTCGGCTCACAATCCACTTACACTCCATCCCTTCTCTATATAGAATAACTAATACATATATATGAAAGGAAAACAAAAAAGCTTGGACAATATAACTTTAACGTAGGAATATCGTTACCTATTCATAATATTAGTAAGGGAATTACACCAATAATGAGTAATAACACATAATTTTTACTATAAATACATATAACAATTTCATCTTTCATGAAAAAAACGTTATAATGAAGTGTAGCCTCTACGATTACGTTATAAAGGAGATTAAAACAATGGCTAAAATTAAAGTATACCAAGTAAAAGAAGAAAATATGGAAGCAGTAAAAAACATCATTGATGTTGAGGAACAAAACCCAACTGCTGAAAACTTACAAAATCTATATGCATGTGTATTAGAAACTGAAGATATGGCATTGCCTGAATCATACATTGAAGAAGATATCTTAATCGATTCTATGGAAGTTATGGTTAACGCTTCTCAAAGCAAAGTAAGAGACTTAGGTGCATACGATGTAATCGAAGTTCAAAACAAAGGTAAGAAAACACAAATTTTATTACTTGCAGACGAAGAATACGAAATTATCGAAGGCTAATCTAACACCATACATACGAAAAAGCTCCTTTCCAATTGGAAAGGAGCTTTTTCATTACGCTTTTGATGTTTCGCTCTTTTTATTCTTTTGTTGTTTCTTAATTACCATGCGCTCATTTCCCATAAAGAAAATGAATATGAATGCTAATCCAGCTGGTACCAATGCCCACATGAATGTTTGAACAATTGAACTAGAAAGAGCATCAATAATCTTATCTAATATTTGCGGAGGGATTTGAGATCTTGCCGATTCTGATAAAATGGCTCTTGAATCCCTTAATGTGTTTGTATTCATTCCCCCGCTCATACCTTTAAATGCTTCTTCTAATTGATCTTGGAAACCTGTTCTTTGAATCATTCCGAAGATTGTAATACCAAGTGTCATACCTAATGAACGAATGAAATTACTCGTCGAAGTCGCAGATCCGCGCTGTTCCATACCGAAGTTGTGAATAGCTGCCATACTTAGTACAGAGAATGAGAAACCGACTCCAAATCCGATAATGATCATATACACTGTTAATAATGCACGACTTGTTTCTGGCGTTAATGTGCTTAATAAAAATAGTCCAATTAGCATAATAACCACAGAAATGATCATAATGTTTCGGTAGCTAAGCTTTGTCGTTAAAAAACCACCTAACTGCGCTGTTACGACTGAGCCTAACATCATTGGTAAAAGTAATAATCCTGAGTTTGTTGCAGTGCCACCGTATACACCTTGAATGAATAATGGAATGTATACAGTTGCTGACATAAATGCAGCTCCGTAACATAAAGCAATAATTGTACTCATTCCGAACAAACGTTGTTTAAACATCTCAAATGAAATGATCGGTTCTTCTACTTTACGTTCAATAAAAATGAATGCAATAATTAAAATAACGAATCCACCAAATAAACTTAAAATAAAGTTAGAATCCCAATCATACTTTTGTCCGCCAAGTTCAAGCGCAAACATTAAAGAAACTACTGCACCAACTAAAGTAATTGCGCCAAACCAATCAATTTTTTGCTTTCTATGAACTCGTGACTCTTTATAAAAGAATGTAATAAAAATAAGTGCTAAAACGCCAAGCGGTAAGTTAATATAAAATACCCAGTGCCAGCTTATGTAATCTGTAATATACGCACCAAGCAACGGACCAAAAATACTTGATAAACCAAATACTGCTCCGAATAAACCACCCATTTTCCCGCGCTTTTCAGGAGGGAAAATATCAAAAACGATAGTAAACGCGATCGGCACTAATGCCCCGCCGCCAATACCTTGAATGGCACGATAAATCCCTAACTGTGTAATATTTTCAGCAGTACCACAAAGCGCCGAACCAATCATAAAGACGATTAAACCGAAAATAAAGAACCTCTTTCTACCATACATATCTGATAGTTTTCCGAATATCGGCATACCTGCCATTTCTGCGACCATATAGGCAGAAACGACCCATACAAAGTTTTCAAGGCCTCCTAAATCACCAACGATTGTTCCCATCGCTGTTACGACAATGGTATTATCCATTGATGCCATTAAAATACCTAGCAATAAGCCCGCTACAACAAAGCCGAGCTTATTATTCTTTTCAACCATAAACTTGCTCTCCCTCGTACTACTTATATTTGTTTATGTTCCTTTACGACTGCATTACCTTTTTGATTAAAACTAGTATGATATTCTACAACACTAATTTCACATCCGGGACCAATTGTAACATTATTTCCTCTTACTACTTCAGCAATCGTATGCTCTAAATAAATCTCATCTCCTTCAATGATAGACGTTTGGAGGCTTCCAGCATGATTTGTAAATGGAATAAATCTCGCTTTTTTACGAACGGTAATCTTCTTACCGCCAATTTCTCTTACTTTGCTACCTTCATAACGAAGTGAAATTTCAATATTTTCAGCATTAAGTAATCCATCACTTTCAAGGCCACCAGTTAGTGACAGTTCTTCAACTTCAATATCTCCTTTTACATTTAAAGCGCCTTTCACATCTACGAAATCACCAGTTAATTTCCCCTTAACTTCTATCATACCTCTTACTTTTATTTTTTCAATATGAGCATCACTATGCATTTGTGTATTTCCGTATACTTTTACATATTCCGCATCTACATTTCCTTGTACTTCACTATCTCCATACACGACATAACTTTTCACTTTCATATTACCGCACACTTCACTCGTGCCGTACGTTTTAAATTCATTACAGCTCATGTCATTAGAAATCGTTCCTTCACCGCGAATCTTCACTTTATTATAATCTCCGCCTGCTGAACTACCAGAACCATTAACAGTAAGACTATGTTGATGTTCCATATCATTTTCTCCCTTCCATTAAATCTGCTTCATTTCTTTTACATTTGCGCTTTTATCAACAGTAAGAACACCCGTATATTCGATCAGTTCAATCTCACAGTTCGGTCCTACCGTAACATTATTTCCTCTTACCGTTCTTATGTGAGCATAATCAATATCGATATTGTCACCTTCTAATAGTTCAGCCTCTAATTGCATACCAAATACTGATTTAAACAGCCTACTAAAAGTACTTAGTCTATGTTTTACTTTAATCGTTTGACCACCAATTTCTTTCGCTCGACATGTACCGTGAATATTAATATTTATTTCATCAGCGCTTAGTAATCCACCAATTGTAAATTGTCCTTCTGAAGAAAACGTATCCACTTCACAATTACCATCAATTGTCGCTTGACCATTGACTTTAAATTCTTCACCAGTGACATTTCCACCTACCGTACCTTTTCCTGCAATTTTCAAACTGTTTGCCTTCACATCTTGCGTAATTGTTGCTTTTCCATCAATTCGCATCGTTTCAGCATGAACTGTACCGTCGATTTTACCTGATCCACTAATTCTTGCATTGCTACTTTTCAAATTTCCAGTAACGGCACCGTAACCGTTACATTCAAATTGGTCACATTCAACATTTCCATTCACAGTACCTTTTCCGTTTAATTGCACTTTATGAAACTCGCCACCATTCGATGAACCGTAACCATTTATAATCAAATTATCTGTACGCATACTTTCTCCTCCACTACAACAATTTCGTTTTTAATGCTTCGGTATATTTCATAATCGCTTCGCGTAAAACGATTTTAGTGCCTTTTTCAAAAATTAAATCTTCCACGTTTGAAACTAATAAACATGTAGAAATCCCTAACTTTCGTACAATGATTAAATCACAAGTTTTATGTTTAATTGCTTCATAATTTTCACGTAAAACTTGCAAGACCATTTTTCCTTCTTCTAAACTAATATCTCCCGATTGTAATAATTCTTCTAACATGTACACATAAAGAATATCTACAAATTGAAACTCTGCTGTTTTATTCGTTTGTTCTATGAAAAATTGTAAAACTGGTTCTGATGCAATCCCCTTACGTAAAATGTCTTCCTTTGTTAAAAGAATTTCTCTCACACTCGGTGAAAACATATTCGCTAGTTCATCAAGTGATAAATCCTCTTTCATCGTTTGGATTTTATCAATACGCTCTAATATCTTTTCTTTCGGAAAAAATGTCTCTTGACCCGTGAATGTTGACTTTCGTACAAACCAATCTTCCGGTATTAAATTTTTTCTTTTCCACCTATATAACTGTCCGTATGAAATGCCAGTTAGTTCTAATAAATCTTTTTTTGAAATCAAATCTGTACTCAACTATATAACACTCCTTCCTGATATCAATGTAACATAACACTGTTACGCTGTAAATAGACTTTTATCACAAGTAGCGTAACAATGTGTAAAACAAACCTATTCCTACATACAAAAAAGGCTCTTACACATCTTATGAAAATGCGCAAAAGCCCTTATATATCAAGATTTAAACCAAATATTATAAAAATCAATCCAACCTTGTGAATTAATCATTATATTTTGGACTTTTTCATGTGTACTTACCTCTTGTTTATTACGATACAAAGGAATAATATGAATTTGACGTAACAAAGTATCCTCAATATCGCGTAACAATGTAACTCTTTTCTCTAATTCTTCTTGTTTAAAATAAATAGACAACTTTTCATAAAAGTCCATGTTGCTTTGTCCATGAATAAAACTATTTTTTGTAAGAAACATATATAATAGACTATCTTCTATTCGTTCGCTTATTGTGGCACTATCATGCATCATATCAGCCTTTTGTATCGTACTTACTTCCAATAGCTCTTCTATATCAAGAAAATTATTTTCTACACGAATCCCGTACTTCGCACACTCTTTTTGTATCCATTGTGCATCTTCAACATGATCTCGTCCTGTAAATGTGTAGAGCTGTAGCACTTCATTATGATAAGTACTCCTTTTAATTAAACTTTCTACATCTTCCTCAATCTCTACAATGCTTTCACCTGCTAATATTAGTTTCTTTGCCACTTCTCCACGTTCTCCGCCGAGTTCTTGAACGATTGTATAACCATGAATGATTTTATATAACGCTTTCCGAAATAACTCATCTTGCATTGGTCCTTCTTTCGTAAGATTACATGTTAGATATGTCACGTTCGACTCAAGCCGAGACAATTCTTTATTATGTTTTTCTTTATCTTTATACTGCGCCTTTACTAAAACATCGTATGTACTTACACCTTGTTCTACATTCCACAACTCAACACGATCTAAAAAAGGTCTTTCACGAAAATATAAAGGATGACCTTCTAAAATGAACAGATTTTCATTACTTTTATATAATTGAAAAGACCCTGTTCCAATTAGCTCTCCTGCTTCATCTTCATTCACGATAGAACACTGTTCTGCACTTATCATATGTAAAAACATTTTATTTTCCGTATGTAATTGAATTTCGACAACGTAGTCATCCACTGAACGGATACTTTCAACGTGTTGTAACATCCAAGCGTGTGCATTATTTTCCAGCTTCATAAATCGATTCAATGAGTATATAACATCATGTGCAGTAAGTTGTTTTCCATTATGAAAGTGAACTCCTTTTCGTAAATAAAACGTCCATATTTTTTCAGCGTCATTATATTCCCAGTGAAATGCAAGTCTTGGCTCTATAATGTTTGTATTACCGTCTACATACACGAGTGTGTCGAATATATGTTTTACCATATGACATTCTGAACGCATTGTAGCGTATACAGGATCTAATGTGATATCTAAATTCATTTGTACTTGCAACCGGAGTACATCTCTTCTCCCTTCAGATGTCATTTCAATCTTATGACCAAATATTGAATCTACCCAGCGGTGATATTCTCCCTTTACTGACGGAAAATGTGAGCTATAGCGTTCCACAAATATGCTTCCGCTTTTCACATCCCCTTTTTTCGTTATTTCTTTTCCTCTATCTAAAATTAAAGACATCGGGTGCTTTTGAAATATTAACTTAGAACGATTTCCCCTGCCGCGACCTGGAAACCACTTGATCCAATTTAACTCATCTAATTTTTTTATAATTAATTTACTATTACGCTCTGTACAAAATAATGTTTCAGATATATTTTGCACTGTTACTTCCAATCGTTCTCCCTCTTTTTTCCCTTTTCCATAAGCAATCCATAGTTCAATATATTGATCTAAAATAAACATCATAATCCCCCTAAAAGGTGAAAAATACTCCCTATTGTTTCTACCCTTTTTCCAATTCTTCTTTCATCTTATCATTTCAATATAGAAAGGAGGAATTAATATTGAATTATCTCTTACTTCGTTACAATAAACCTATTTTTATTAGACTGTGTGGTGAATTATTAACCCGAACGACTGAATCTATGTTAGCTATCATTATGATTATTTACGTTAATAAAATGTTAAACGGCAATGTAATAATAACTATGCTGATTTTCGGATTACAGCCACTTTCAGACATTTTATTTACACTTATTGCTGGAGGAATTACTGATAAATATGGCCGAAAAAAGATTATGTTACTCGGCTTATTGCTACAAAGTGTTGCAATCGGTAGTTTCGTTTTCGCTCAATCCATTTTTATATTTGCACTGTTATATGTCATTAATGGCATTGGCCGTTCCTTATATATTCCGGCTCAACGTGCACAAATTGCTGATTTAACAAAAAAAGAGCAGCAAGCAGAAATTTTTGCTCTTCTACAAACGATGGGAGCAATTGGATCCGTAATCGGCCCTTTAATCGGTGCAAGTTTTTATAATACTCACCCAGAATATTTATTTATCGTGCAAAGTGTAACCCTTACGATATATGCCGTTGTTGTTTGGACCCAGCTCCCAGAAACCGTTCCGACTATAAGTAAGACGAAACAAACAATTGAGGCAAGTTCACCAAAGCAATTTGTTTTTAAACATTACGCCATATTCGGTCTTATGTTTTCTACACTTCCTATTAGCTTTTTTTATGCACAAACTGAGACGAATTATCGTATTTTTGCAGAACATGTATTTCCTAATCTCGTATTCATACTCGCATTTATTTCAACATGCAAAGCCATTTTGGAAATCATTCTACAAATCTTCCTCGTAAAATGGTCTGAACGATTTTCTATGGCGAAAATCATCCTTATTTCTTATACCTGCTTTACAATAGCTGCAGTTGGCTTTAGTTATTCAACGACGATATTGTCGTTATTCTTCACCTTACTCTTTTTAGTCATTGGAGAAAGTATTGCTCTAAACCATTTATTACGATTCGTTTCAGAAATTGCACCTCATGATAAACGTGGTTTATATTTTTCAATTTACGGTATACATTGGGATATATCTCGAACGTGTGGACCAGTTATTGGTGCAGTTTTATTAAGTAAACTAAGTGGTAGTATGCTTTTTTATATTTGCGCTTGCTTCTTATTAGTTGGGGGCATCGTTCAAGCACTGTTCGTTCAACATTTGGAACGTAAAAAAATCGTGAACCATCCTACACACAATTTATAAGTTACTACTTTTTCAGTAGATCAACATTTCTTATTGGATGCATGCTAAAAAATAAAAGTGAAGTATTTCACATATGAAAGGAAACGTTCCTTGTTTACAACTAAAAACACCTCACTTAAAGAAAGTGAGGTGTTTTTGAAATCACTTAATTTCTTATCCTGCCATTTTATTAATACTATCCTCTGGTGAAAACACGGAAATATGATCTACCTTACCAGTCGATTTTGGAATGACAAATTTTAACTCATACTGGTTATTTACTTTGTATACATATATTTTGTCTTCACCATTCCCTTTAACTGAAGATGGTTTTCCTAACGCTTTTTCAATTTCTTGTAATGTAATCGATTTTAGTTCTGCATGATATGAGCGTACATCAAAAACTTGTGACCCTTTATTAAATCCGAAAACAACATTTTTATTTGTAAAAGTTGCATACATTCCATTCCCTGCATATTCGATTTTATTTGCTTTCCCCCACGCTTTTTCAATTTCTTCAATATCCCCTGTATGGGCTCCAAATGGTATATTAGGTACTTTTCCTTCTTTTGCTAGTTCAAACAAATCTTTAACGTGGTTAATTGATTTTTGATTAAGTGTTCTATCTTTCGAATCTGGCTCAGGTGATGGTTTTCTTGTTTTTTCATTACTTGGTTTTGCTTCAGGATTTTTCTGTTCTTCTGAAGAATTGCTTTGTTCATTTTTATTATTTTCCAAGGTTGGATTTGTTTCCTTTTTTTCGTCTGTCCCATTACATGCTGCTAGCGCAAACATACATGCTAAAGCCAAAAACAACATGACTATTTTCAAATACCCTTTCATCATTTCCCCCCTATTGCATCTTATTCATTTCGATAACCAACCCATTACACTACTTTTCAAATTATGTTTGTTCCAAAAAGTCAGTGCTTCATTCTCTCCAAAGGCTTGTACAAAATATGTTACAAAAGCTGTTCCTAAAAAGTAACCAAGTCTGTTATATCCGAAGTAACTACCTCCTGATAAACGGAACCATTCTTTCTCTTTTTCATCTGTCCATCCTTCAACATAATCTTTTAAAAAACGTTTCTTTATTTTCTCTTCATTTTCTTTATAATATTGTAGCCATGGATCACCGTCACTATTATATGAGTAGTAAACAGACTCATTTAAATCTTTAACGATTTTTTTTGATAAATAAGTTGCAACACCTTCACGATACAAACTTACCGACGCATCGATCCATTCAGCCCTAGTCCAATCCATTCCAGTATTTTGTAGCATAACATTATGATATATATGACCTATTTCGTGAGCAGCAATAACACGAAGATGATTCAAATCTGGAGATAATTTTTCTGCCGCAAAAAATATGTCTCCAATGATTTCCCTTTCTACAAATGCATTTGAACCAAATCCTCCAACGAATAAATGGAATTTCATATTTACATCAAAGTTATATTTATTACGATATTCATTTGTTACCTCTTGAATAATGATTGGTAATGATTCTGCAATAATACGAATATCTTCTATTTTTGCGGGATATTGTTTAATGGCATTAGAAAGACGTTCTTTCGTTTTAGGACAATGATACTTAAAGTATTCTTCAAATATCTCTGAATGCGAAGTAAAGTATCGATTAAGGAGTTCTAATTCTAAATCGTCACTTTCCCATAATTTTAAAAAACTTGGAATTATATTGTTAATCACTGTATTCATCTCCTTATTTAAACCTTCTCTTCTCAATGATAATATCCTCTATCTATAGCTGAAAATATGCCGTCACAACAGCTCCTTGAAACAGAAAAAAACCAGTAGGAAGTGATTGCTCTTTTCCTACTGGTTGAAATGAAATTAAACGGTAAATCTTAGTTTCTTAAAAAATGTAGCGATAGTGCTTTTTACAGTTTCAAAATTATAAGCAAATGTATTATCTCCACTTAATGATGAAATACATGTTAAACCTGCAGCTTTAATAAAAGCTTTTACATCTACAAGCATAGAATTAGCCTCCATGAATTTAATTACAATCATTATAACAGGTGTTTTACGATACTAACATGAAAGTAATAAATAATCCTACTTAATAAATAAATTTCTATTATTAATTTATCCCGCTATTTGCCGGGCAGTAAGATCCCCACGTCGAAGCAAAGAAGTTAGATGGGGGTAAGGGCTGCCCGTAAAAGCCCGATTGGTAGGGCTAATAATCAGCGGGGATGAACCCCCCACTGATTAAAGCTTCACTTTATTTAGCTCAAAGTACACCATTTCAATGTCATATAAAAAAGCTGCCCCAAAAGGACAGCTTTAAATATGTATATTACACTTCGATTGACTTACCGTCTTCAACAATATGATAAAGTAAGTGAGCTAAATGATGAATTGGACCATATTCTTCCTCTTCCTCATCTGTTTCACCTTGGTATTCCAGATCATTTAAGTATAGTGCTAAAAATTGATAGTATAGTTTTAAATCAAATCCATAACACGCAGTTGGTTCTTCATGATCTCCTTCATATTGTAACATTAAGTATTGATCATTTCCTTCTGCATCTTCTGCATCAAAGAATACGAAGAAGCCAACGTTTGTGTCTAAATCAAATAAATGACGAGTACCTTTTTCAGTTGCTTTATTGAAGTCCTCTTCACTTAATTTATGTACTGTTGTCGCTTTTGCATTATCTTCTTGATGGAAATTTACTGTAAATGATTTCAATGCTGACACCTCCTGATTGTATAATACTAGCATAACATATAAAAAGGACTGCTTACAAATGTAAACAGTCCTGCTACATTCATTTCCGCATTGCTCGTAGTAAAAAACTCACAATGAAGATCAAAATAACCGCACCAATTAAAGCAGGAATGATTGCAAATCCGCCTATTACAGGACCGAAACTACCAAGTAATTTCGTACCAATCCAAGAACCGATAATACCAGCAATAATATTACCAATTACACCACCTGGTACATCCCTTCCAGTAATTAAGCTTGCAAACCATCCTAATAAACCACCAACAATTAAAGACCAAATCATATAATAACCTCCTTTATATTTAACCAATCAAAATATAATTAGAAACAATTGCTTACCATTAGTTATGTGACATTTTTCATAAGTTATTCATGCTGCTCAACTATAAGATTTTTGAGAATAATACACACCGATAAACTATTTTTCGAACTAACGATTTATCCGACTTGTTATTACACACATTAAGGACAATCTGGCTTCAATATTGTTCGCATAAACTCTTCTTTAAAAGCAGGATAGTTAAAACCAACAGCAATTCTCTGAATCGGCCGATCATCAAACCTTGTTGGTTCAGCTATTTTTCTAAAGTCAGCTACACTTTGGCCCCTAGTAACATCATTTGTCGTACTAATCCACACTGCCGATTTTTTATATTCGAAAATACTATCGTTTATAAACGAGACAAACGGTAGTAAATCGTGTATGGGACTTCCACCAATACCTGGATATTCTTTTTTATAAAAATTCTCATAATAAAAATCAATCATTGGTTTAATGAGTTTCGCCTGTCCAGTTCCTTGTTTATCTATTATATTGGCCATTTCAGGCGTAATAAGCGCACCCTGTGTTACATTTAACGGGTATATAGTAGCGTTTTTCGCATATTTCATAACAATATTTGCTGCAATTGGATCACCATAAAAATTCGCTTCAGATACTGGTGTAACATTACCTGGAAATAGGAAAGCACCGCCCATTATATAATACGAACAAATACGATCCATTATATTTGGATACAATAAAAATAACGTAGCAAGCGTCGTTAGTCTTCCTGTCGCCACAATTATAATATCTTCTGGACAAGGTTCGATTAATTTGATTAATTCACAAAAATTTTCTCGTTTACAAATTCTCATTTCAGGTGGAATAATAGGACCTAAACCGTGATCCCCATGGATTTCAGGGAAAAACAAAGGTTCTTCAGCTGTCATCGGCCTACTCGCACCTTCAATAATTTTCACTTGTGTAGCATAGTACCTTTCTAAAAAATAAACATTTTCCGTAACGATATCTCGTGATACATTCCCGTACTCTGCAACAATACCTAGAATATCTAATTTACATGTTTTATTTGCATAAATTAACGCTACGGCGTCATCAATACCAAAGTCTCCAAAAAAGATGATTTTCTTATTAACTATTCTCACCCCTCTTCAGAATAATCTACTATTATTATTATGTGAAAAAGACAAGGCGGTGAAACAGCGCAAACTAAAAAAGCCGCCTATTTATTGGCGACTTCAATCTTTTTATAAGACAAATATGCTAGTACATTTTTACTTGAATCGTATTTCGGGTTATTTCCTTTTCTTGGCTCTCTCATATGTGTCTTTTCAAATCCAGGAATGTCTGGCATTTTCCCCATAAATTCAAGCATTTCTTCCTCAGTACCTTCAATGCGTACACGAATCATAATAACTATTCCTCAATTCACAGTTTCTCTGTACTAAGTATATCGTACTTCAGAAAGACTGCAACACATTTATCTTTTTAATGTTGTACTTTTTTTACATATAAACATAGCCATTTCAGTATAGAACGAATCTACTTTATTATTTTTAAGTTGAATATTAAAATATTCCTTCATTTCGTTTGGTGCTTTCATCATACATTCTGTTAATTTTTCACGCTTTTGTACAGGGACATCCATCATATTACACCACCAGTCAAAATCAAACTTCTTATCAAAAGTAAGACATGACTGCATTTGCAAACCGTTTTTTTCTAATAAAGTAAGCCATTCTGTCTTTTTTAGAGCTCGTTCATGACTTGGGTCCCGCTTCTTTTCTATAAAATTATAAAATGTATCATATTCATTATTTTCTGGCGAAACATTATCTATTAAGATGAATAATCCATTATCCTCCAACGTACGATTTACTTCATAAATAAATTGAGCCGGATTCGTAAAATGATGGGCTGCAATCCGGCATGTAATTGTATCAAAAAAATGATCTGCAAATGGTAAATCCTCTGCGTTTCCTGCTACAAAAGACACATTTTCATGACCATTCTGCTTTATAAAACTTTTTGCTTTTTCTAACATTTGTTCTGTTAAATCAAGTGCAACTACTTCTTCAAACATAGGTGCTAACATATTCGCAACATGTCCTCCACCAGTAGCAACATCAAGAAGACGATTATTATGGCGAGATTCAACTTGTTGAACTACATGCTGTAAGTCCTGTCCTTTAGCATGTATTTTACTATTCACATACTTATCTGCATTACTGCCAAACTGTTTTTTCACAAGCTCCTCTTTACTCATTTTATCATCTTCTTTCTATTGTAATTTACATATACGATTCATATAATTATTACAATTCTCTTCATGTATTTTCAAATCCTCTTTTCATCTCACTTCTTATCGTGCTGTCCTATCATCAACATAATATAAATTTTACTTTTACTATTAAATAAAAAAGGCTACGGGAACTTCTCCCCTAACCTGATTAAATATTTATTACATTTTTATTTCTTCATATACGTCTATATAATATAAATCCTCTTTCAACTTCATAATAACATCTACTTCGTTATAAGTAGCCTCACGAGCATGTAATCCAAATTGATCCATACCAATCCATATCCATCCAGGTGTATGATATAAAACATCTATGTTAAAATAATCTAATTTAGTAAGCTCCGATGTAATAAATTTATCTTTATTAGCGATTTGTTTATCTAGTAAACCATATTCTTTTCCATTTTCAAATAGCGATATAAATTTCCCTACAATCGGATGTTCACGAACAATAAAATGATATTCCTTTTCCTCTACATTTGCCACAATCAAACGAGAAACAGATAAATCAGCCCCCGAATTCGACATATTTGTTTATTCACCTCCTTATATAGGTTTCTTCATTATAATAACAAATGAATATTCAAATCAGATTAATATAATGTAAAAAATAAAAAAGCTGACTTCCCTTTAGAAATCAGCCTTTATAATTTGATCAACTTTATACTTTTACAAATTATTATAATGTTTCTTTTTCCTCATCATTTCCGGAAACTAAACTTCCTATAGCATCTGCTGTTACTTCCACTACAAATTCACAAATACCTGCTACAACTTCTCCAATTACTTCATCCATCTTTTTACCCCCTTATTTTATGTAACTTATTTGTAGTATAGAAGAAATTGGTGAATGTAAACTATCGAAAAAGGTGACATAAACCTTACAGAATTGTAAGCTCTTTCATCACTTTACGTACCCCCTTTTGAAACTCCAAGTATTTTTAGCAGACATATAGGCCATCATAATATGAAGCAAGTAATAATCAAGTGTCAGGAGGCGTTTAATATGTATTACGTAAAATTAATTAAAGGTCAATCGTTCTACGCTTTTGATCATCGTTTCTTAGTGTCTGAAGAAGAAAAGGTTTCAGAGAAAATCTATAATTACTTACGACGTAATGAATTTTTTGAAGTACGTAAAGAAGAATATTCTGCTTAATTACAAAAAGCATTAAGAAAAATATCATCTTATTGTGATATATTCTTGATGCTTTTATGTGAATTTCTTCTTTCAATAATTGTTGTTGACTCTATTAAATAATCTAGTATTTGTCCAAGCTAATTCTTCACTATTTTCATATTCTAGTATATGAGGAGGTGAAGAATATGACTCATATCATTGATTACCAAGCTACTCAACCTATAAGTAAAACTGGTGAAACAACTTTTGCAATCCCAGCTTCTCCAAATAAAGCAATTTTAGCAAATTTGAAATTGAGAATTTCAAGTAGAGATTCACGTAATAATCGAGTAGAATTAATCGCTACAATTGGTGTAGAAGGTATAACTGGGACTTCACAAGTTTTATTCCGAATTTTTCGTGATAATATTGAAATTTTTAATGCACAAGTAGGTATTGAATCTACAGATTCTGAACAATTCTACGTACAAACATTTCAAGCTATAGATCAAAACGTTAGCAGTGGAACACACGAATATTCATTAACTGTAGAAAACCTTACTAGTGGTGCAAGCGCAGAAGTTGTTGGCCCACTATCTTTTAGCGCTTTAGCTATTGGACAAGAGCGTAGATGTTGCTAAGTGAAATTAATTTTTAATTTTGTACTTTGTAAAAGCAAGACGTAGTTATACGTTCTTGCTTTTTTATTTTCGCTATTTTTAACCATATGTCTTTTACATTTCAATTGCTTATTTCATCAATTAACGAATCAAATTTTCGGCAAATCAAAAAGATTGAAATCCAATTATGAAACACGTAATATAGACTCTGACTCTAAAAAAGTTCGTATGAAAATAATACATAAATAAGGAGGTTTTATATACGAGTTTTTCATTTTAAAAGACGGAGAGGTTTTATGTTATGTGGCGTAATAAAAACGTTTGGATTGTTTTAATTGGGGAGTTTATTGCAGGTCTAGGCTTATGGCTTGGTATTCTTGGCAACCTTGAATTTATGCAAAAATATGTCCCTTCTGATTTCATGAAATCAGTTATATTATTTATCGGACTATTAGCCGGTGTTCTAGTTGGACCTATGGCTGGCCGTGTCATCGATCAGTATGAGAAGAAAAAAGTTCTTCTTTACGCTGGGTTTGGTCGAGTTTTAAGTGTTATCTTTATGTTTTTCGCTATTCAATTTGAAAGTATCGCATTTATGATTGCATTTATGGTTGCTCTTCAAATTTCAGCAGCATTTTATTTCCCTGCATTACAATCTGTGATTCCACTCATCGTAAGTGAGCATGAGTTATTACAAATGAACGGTGTACATATGAATGTTGGTACAATCGCTCGTATTGCAGGTACTTCACTAGGTGGAATTCTTTTAGTTGTGATGAGTTTACAGTACATGTATGCCTTCTCAATGGCAGCATACGCCTTATTATTCCTCTCGACTTTCTTCCTGCAATTCGAAGATAAGAAATCAACAACACCAAGTAAACAAGCTGCAAAAGATAATAGCTTTATGGAAGTATTTCGTATTTTAAAAGGAATTCCTATTGCTTTTACAGCACTTATATTAAGTATTATCCCTCTTTTATTTATAGCTGGGTTTAATTTAATGGTTATTAACATTAGCGAAATGCAACATGATCCTACGATTAAAGGGTTCATATATACAATTGAAGGAGTCGCATTTATGTTAGGTGCCTTCGTAATTAAACGTCTATCTGATCATTTCAAACCTGAAAAATTACTATATTTCTTCGCAGTTTGTACTGCTTTTGCACACCTATCATTGTTCTTTAGCGATATAAAATGGATGGCTCTTACATCATTTGGTTTGTTTGGGTTTAGTGTTGGCTGCTTCTTCCCTATTATGTCGACGATTTTCCAAACGAAAGTTGAAAAAAGTTATCACGGTCGCCTCTTCTCATTCCGTAATATGTTTGAGAGGGTTATGTTCCAAATCGTCTTACTTGGCACAGGGTTCTTCTTAGATACAATTGGGTTACAATATATGGTTCTCATCTTCGGGGTCGTTTCATTATTGATTATTTCTATTTCCCTTTCTAAGCAGAAACATTATGAAAAACAACATTCGCAATCTGCGAATTTATAAAATAAACAAAGAAGTATGGATATAATATTGAATCCATACTTCTTTGTTTTATAATACGCCTATTTATTACGTTTATTGAAATTATCTAAAGGAGTATCCCTCTTTTATTTCGAATAGATTATAAAGAGTACTCTTTATAAAAGGAGTGGTAAAATGTCTGATGGCATCCAAGTATTTATTGTCCTGCTCTTTGCAATTGCGCTGTTTAGCATCCTAAACTTTTTAGCCATTTCCTTATCTCGACATAGTTTAAAAAAAAGAATCGTGGCAGGTTTCATATTTTTACTACTGACTCCCATTATCTTTTTGACTATCGCAACATTTGCTTCTATATTCGATAAAGCAGGATTTGGCGCAGGTACGTTAGCCTTTATGATCGCAAGCGTATATATATTAAATGGAATAGTGCTTCTGCTTTCCTCTTTATTTATCCTCAAAAAAGACATAACATAGGCTATGGTACTAGCATGAATCTGACTTTACACTAGATTCATGCTTATTTAATTTCTCCTAAATTTTTATATGAAATTAAATAATTCTTTAAAAAAATTTAAACTTTATTTATTATAATATCCCTATCGTATTCGCACGTTTATTCAAATTTAAAAGAAAGGAGCACAAAATGAAAAAGGTTCTACTTACAATTCCTATACTAATCATCCTACTGAGTGGATGCAGCAATAACGATATATACGGTTCTTGGGAAGTCGTTGACAATAAAAATGGTGAATGCCCTGTATATTATAAATTTGAAACAGTTGTCAAAAAAGAAAATAAAGAGGAAATTGTGCAAAATTTAGTAGAAATGCAAACCACAAAGAATAAAGACGATTTATATAAAGGCTCATTTGTCAAAAATTCTAATGTATATCACATTGATTATGGTAATTCATTTACATCAGAGCAAACTTTAAAAGTTGCCGACGGTACATTAAATGTATACTTTTTGACAGTTGAAAAATTATGCACATATAAAAAGAAATGATTACATTTCAGAGGAAACGCAGAAAATATTTTCTGCGTTATTTCACTTTAGAAATCTTCCACAAATACTTAATAAAAACTATAAAATAACTTAAGTTATATAAAATGAATCCTATAATAGACATTTCAATTAACACGTCTACGCTATTTACATCGATACTTTTCAAAATAGGCTAATCCTTCCTCTAAATTTGTCAATCGTTTTAATTTTCATAAAAAAATGATAAAATATAAACATGTGTTTTCAGAATAATTAAAAACGCAGAATGAAAGCACTGTTTTAGGAGGGGTTTTGATGACTTACACGTTAGCAACTAGAATGAAAGCATTCCAATCTTCTATATTTAGTGAATTAGGAGCCTATAAAAAAGAAAAAATTGCAGCAGGTCATAACATGATTGATTTGAGCATCGGAAATCCTGATATGCCGCCCGCTGATTTTGTAAGAGAAACAATGGTACATACAGCGAGTGAGAAAGAGAGCTACGGGTATACATTATCAGGTATTCAAGAATTTCACGAAGCTGTAACTGAATATTACAACAACACTCATAACGTTTTATTAAATGCGGATAAAGAAGTTTTATTATTAATGGGTTCACAAGACGGGCTCGTTCATTTACCTATGGTTTATGCAAATCCAGGTGATATTATATTAGTTCCTGATCCAGGATATACAGCTTATGAAACAGGTATTCAAATGGCTGGTGCAACATCTTACTACATGCCTTTAAAGAAAGAGAATGATTTCTTACCAGACTTAGGAGTCATCCCTGAAGAAATTGCCGATCAAGCGAAGATGATGATTTTAAACTTCCCAGGGAATCCCGTTCCAGCAATGGCTCATGAAGATTTCTTTAAAGAAGTAATCGCATTCGCGAAAAAGCATAATATTATCGTTGTCCATGATTTTGCTTATGCTGAATTTTATTTCGATGGTAATAAGCCCATTAGCTTCCTCTCTGTACATGGTGCTAAAGAAGTTGGTGTAGAAATCAATTCTTTGTCAAAAAGTTATAGTTTAGCAGGTAGCCGTATTGGATATATGATTGGAAACGAAGAAATTGTTCGTGCACTTACTCAATTTAAATCTAATACCGATTACGGTGTATTTTTACCAATTCAAAAAGCGGCATCTGCAGCACTAAGAAATGGCGCTGTATTTTGTGAGAAAAACCGCGATATTTATCAAGAACGGAGAGATACTTTAGTTGATGGATTCCGAACATTTGGCTGGAATGTCGATAAGCCAGCTGGTAGTATGTTTGTCTGGGCTGAAATTCCACAAGGATGGACTTCTCTAGACTTCGCTTATGCATTAATGGATCGTGCGAATGTCGTTGTTACACCTGGTCATGCATTTGGACCTCACGGAGAAGGCTTCGTACGTATTGCACTCGTTCAAGATAAAGAAGTGTTGCAACAAGTTGTTGAAAACATTAGAAATAGCGGCATTTTCACTCTTGAAAAAGTAAATGAATTAGTTAAAAATTAGTTCCCACTCCCCTGCTTAAATTTAGCAGGGGTATTATTAATTGGAGGTACTTTCATATGCATATTAAAGACACTCTTCCCCATCGTTATCCATTTTTAATGACTGATAAAGTAACAAATGTAAAACAAGGTGAATCCGTTACAGGATATAAACTCATTACAAATAACGAATGGTTTATAAATGATAGTCAAAAACATATGCCTCATATGTTAATTGTAGAAGCACTTGCTCAGCTTAGTGCATTTGTACATACAAGTGATTCTGAAGGACTAGGATTCCTCTCCTCTTTAGATGGAGTTGAATTCCAAGGAAAAGCATATCCCGGTGATAAACTTGATTTACATTATGAACTAACGCGCAATCGCCGAGGTTTTGTTCTTGGTAAAGGTATTGCAACTGTAAACGACCAGCCTATTGTAACTATAGAAAAACTATTAATATATCAAGCAGATTAAATTGTTCCTTATATCAGTTGGGAATATCTATTCTCAACCAATTAAAAATAAATAGGAAAACATATTACGTAGTTAGGAGCAGGAAAATGGAACGTACTATCGGTATCGATGCTGGAGGCACATTAACGAAAATAGCTTATTTTAACGAAAAAAGGCTATTAACTTTTGAAAAATTTTATTCGCATGAACAACATAAAATAATAGATTGGATTAAAAGCAACAATGGCATAAAACAAATATGTATTACGGGTGGTAAATCGAAACTATTACAGCAACTGCTTACAGGTTCATATAAAATAATAGAGCTAAACGAATTTGAAGCTACTCTTGCAGGTGTCCAATACATATTAAAAGAAGAAAAACATGCTATACGCAATTTTATTTTAACCAATATCGGTACAGGTACTTCTATCCATTACGTTTATAATGAACAATATATTCGCGCTGGTGGAACCGGAGTTGGCGGTGGGACTATTATGGGACTTTCAAAATTGTTAACAAATATAGATCATTTTGAAGATGTAATCCCTCTAACAAAAGTAGGATCTAGAAAAGAACTAGATATTACGGTTGGAGATATTTATGGTGGTATTCTTTCCCCTATCGATAATAACTTAACTGCTAGTAACTTCGGAAAAACAGCCATTACAGAATCAAATAATAGTAGCTCCGATATACTAGCTACTGTACAAGGACTTGTCGGTGAAGTCGTTACTGCATTAAGCCTTCAATTCGCTGAAACAAAAAACATTAAACATATTATTTATATTGGTTCGACTTTATGTAATAACGTACAACTTCAACATATTATTAGTAGCTACACCGAATATCAAAATAAAACACCAATCTTTTTACAAGATGGTGGTAATAGCGGTGCAATTGGTGCATTACTTCATGCTACGAAATAAAAAGCTGACTTTTGTCAGCTTTTTAGAAATGGCACTTCAAATTCAATAATTGATTCCCCGTTCTCTCCAATTCGCTCCACGCTTATTCTATCAATCACACAATTTAACTTCCCATGAAAACTAGCAATCTCCTTCACTACTTCAGCAGCTAATTCGGCACTCTCTTTTCTTCCGACTGTTACATGCGGGATGTACGGAATGTCTTCTTTCAAAAATTGTAATAAAGGTCCTGTATATAGAATATTATGTAGTTCCTCTATTTGTTCTTTCCCCTTTTCAACTCGTAAAAACAAATATTCTCTTTCACTTGTAATTTGATTCTTAAATTCAATTTCTATATTCTGTATCGGTTTTGATACATTTATAATATGTAATTTCAGCTCATCATTTGAAATCGAACTTTCAAATGGGAATACAATTGTAATATGCGGTGGAATTAATCCAAATAAAGGATCATGTTTTTGCCTAATGTCCTCGATTTCGCTAATGAACATGTTGTTTAGAAAAAGTAAAATTGTACGCATTTTTATCCCCTCAACTTTTCCTCATTATAATATGTATCATATTCTATGACAGCCTGCCCTTCAACAACTTGTTTTGCTTACCTGTAAAAATAAAAAAACTTCTCAAATGAGAAGTTTTCATATAGCATGATTATTATTTTCCCGCCAAACTTTTCTAAACTTTATATAACAGGCAATTCTCCAAGGAAAAATATACGATACTGCAACAACATAAAATAATAAACCTATTGTTTGCTGATCTAAGTCAACAATATATTTTCTTGAACCGTATCTCAAAACGACAATTGCAATAAAAGTAATTAAAAAAGCTGCACTTTTTTTCGTATAAATATTCCCATCATCTCTTCGTTCATAATTTGTTAATACTATAAGCGGCACAGCAAAAAGTACACCAATGAATACCGCTATAATTACTTGCAATATAGCTGGATGTACGGGACCTAAAAACCATACAATACCTGGTGTTAAAAATAGTAATGGCCATAAAATACGTTTTCCCGATCCCTTTATTGGCTTATGCATGGAGCGATAACGACGCCAAAATATTAGTAGTGCAATGCATAAAAAGACGGTTATTAGTGAGGACGTGTCTCCCATATATTTTCCTTCTCCCTAAAAGAATAATCTATCACTATTTTAAACTGTTCGTTCAAATGATACTTTACGAATAAATATACTACTAGTTATGATATAAAGAATTGTTAATCCAATTGAAATAACAATAAAATAAGGGATATCTCTTAAAATGTCTCTCTTTCTAAAAATTCGAAGTTTCAACTCTTGTTCTCAAATTCTTTTCATTTATACCATTTTGACAAAAGTTAAATTGTTGTCCCTTTATTGACTTTGTACGATCTACTATTTGCCCTAAATGATAACTTGTATGCTCAACCAAATGTAATAGACTTTGAAGATCAATATGCGTTTTTCTTCCCAGACCTGTATATATGCTTTGCCCCACTATTTCAACTGGTTCACTGGATATTTAGCAAATAAAGATTTCCGAAAATCTTTATCTTCCACAAGCATTTTAATTTTTTCTTCATTGCTGTTAAAGAACTTTATAACTTTATTTTTATCCCATATATCTTTTTCTTTTGGAAAATCATCGAATATCCTATGCAAAATTGATAACATTTCTTCCCTCGTTATCTTAAAGTTTTTATTTTCTATTTGAAACTCATAAGCTTTTGCATTTGGCACTAAAATCACTAAATATATAGCATTAAAGAAAAAATTCTTCTTCATCGTATCCTTCTCATCAAACCAATACGTCTCAATCATTTCTTCTGTAAGAGCCCCACTTTCTTTTGTGCCATAGTTCACTTTTATATTTTCATTTTCTAAACTTATACTTTGAACTGTTCCACCACCGGGTAAATGATTAACAATTGCAACCACATCTGAATTATTACCAACGTATGTCCCAGTATATTTCTTAAAATCATCTGACCTAACATCATATATATCTTTTATTCTTTCTCCGTTAGAACAAGCCGCAATGAATAAAAAAATTGTTAGCATAACGATCATGTTATGATGCATATATTTCATTTAGCATCCCCCATTTTTATCGATATTTCGTTAATTACAATATTTACTTTCAAATCCCTTTTTAAATATACGCATTTTAATCAAAATTAAAAATTTTCATTTTTTATGTTTACAATTATCCATTAATTGTATATACTTACTAACGTAAGAAAAAAATTCTAAAAGGAGGTCGAAGGAAATGATGAAATTACAATTACATGCATTAACTTTAGCGTTAACTGCACCTGTGTTTTCTGGACAATTAAATATGAATTCGACCACCCTAATGGAGAATTGAAAATCGTAATTTATTTCATTTAATTCATAAATTCGCCACAGGAGGTCGTATACTTTCCTGTGGCTTTTTCACGCCCAGCCATAGGAGAACTGTATCTTCCTGTGGTTTTTTTGCGCGATTTTTTAGTCTCTTACATTATTTTTCTAAGAAAGGAGCAACATTCAATGACTATTAGCGTATTGTTTTTAAGTATTACGATTCAAAGAAATACAATTTCCAAAGGGGTCATTCTTCATAATGAGCAAATTGAAAAAGCTATGAATGATGTTAAGGAGCGCCAAGCACTTTACTGTGATCACCTGTAATTCCTTTTCGAAAGGAGGAATTCATTTATGACTTTTCATATTTTCTTTTTTACGACTGTGCTTCAAAAAAATACTTTATCTGAAACTGAAATCAATCGTAAACAACAGTTAAAACAACTGACTGATAAAATAACTGACATTAAAAGTTCATACTACACTCAAATGTATTAAAAATATATTTTAAAGGGGTCATATATTCATGAAATTTAAAGCATTCTTTTTAACAATCACCATTCAAAAACGTAAGCTTTCACAAAAAGAGATTTTACGTGAGCAACACATCCAAAGCATTATGGACGAAGTAAAAGAGCGCCAATCTTCTTATTACACTCGTCTTTTCTAAATCACTTATAAAGGGGTCATAAATCTAATGAAATTTAAAGCATTCTTTTTAACTATCACTATTCAAAAACGTAAACTTTCACAGAAAGAGATTTTACGTGAGCAACACATTCAAAACATTATGGACGAAGTAAAAGAGCGCCAATCTTCTTATTACACTCGTCTTTTCTAAATCACTTATAAAGGGGTCATTATCCAATGAAATTTAAAGTATTCTTTTTAACCATTACCATTCAAAAAAATACATTTTCCGAGTCTGAAATGTTTCATGAGCGACAAATTAATCAGGCTATGGATCATGTAAAAGAAAGACAAAGTCATTACTGTAGTCATCTGTAAATTCTTATTACACTCGTTTTTTCTAAATCACTTATAAAGGGGCAATTATCTAATGAAATTTAAAGTATTCTTTTTAACCATTACCATTCAAAAAAATAAATTTTCTGAGTCTGAAATGTTTCATGAACGACAAATTAATCAGGCTATAGATCATGTAAAAGAAAGACAAAGTCATTACTGTAGTCATCTGTAATTCCAATTCGAAAGGAGGAATTCACATATGAAGTTTCACCTTTTCTTTTTAACGATTACAATTCAAAAAGAAACAATATCTCAAAATGAATTAAAACAAGAAAGACAATATAAACAAGTTATTGATGAAATTCGAGATCGTAGAAGCAAATACTACACTCACCTTTAATCGTTTAACTATATAGAATTGAAAGGAGTCGATTATGATGTTGATAGCACGCTGTAAGGAAATGATTTGGATAGTTCAGAGGGATTCCACATAGTTTTATAGAGCTTATATCACACAAGTTTATCACTGAATTTGATGTATAAAAAATATATAATAAAATCAAATCAACCCGCTTTTAATTATTTATTTATAAACAAAAGATACACCACTTAAAAAGCGGTGTATCTTTCTCAGGTTTCACTATTTCCGATTACTTCTCTTTGTCTTAAACAATCTCACTAAGTTCAAAACAACAGTTTTTGTTACTGCATAAACTGGTACTGCTAAAATCATTCCGATGATTCCAGCAAAGTTACCTACCCCTAAAATTAGGATAATAATTGTTAATGGGTGAATGTTTAATTTCGAGCTCATAATACGCGGTGAAATAATATTACTTTCAAACTGTTGTACAATTGTTACGATAATAATTACGTATAAGGCTTGCATCGGAGAAACGAACAGTCCTACAATAACAGCTGGTGCTGCCCCAATAAATGGCCCTAAGTTAGGAATGATGTTTGTAAATGCTGCAATAATTCCTAAAACGAAAGCGTACGGTAAATCGATAATTAAATAACCGATAAAAGTAAACGCACCTACAAATATACAAACGAGTGCTTGCCCTTGAATATATGCAGATAATGTTTCGTTCGTTTCCTTAATGATACGAAGCCCCTCTTCACGGTAAGACTCAGGTAATAAACTTACCGCTTTTCCCGGAAAGGCATGTCCATCTTTAAACATGTAAAATAAAATGAACGGTACAGTAAATACAACTAATGCAACGTTCGTGATAATACCAAATAAAGCCGTTGCACTCGACGTAATTGTATTTGGTATATCTTTTAAGTATTCAATCGCATTTTTTTCAATTGTTTCAATGGAAACGTAGTTTTGTGTAGATAACCATTCAAACAACCTATGATGTGATAATTCTTGTATGTATACTTTCCCCTCTTTTATGTAGCTTGGCATATTTTTTACTAAGTCCATTAGCTGTTGTGAAATCGTAGGAACAACTACTCCAACGCCAACCGCAGTTAATGTTATGATAAAAAGATATAACAGTAATATCGCTAAATTTCTAGGTACTTTTTTATTCTCCAAAAAGATTAATACAGGATTAAATATGAAGTATAAAAAAAGCGCGATTAAGATTGGGAAAAACAATGTTGATATGAAGATACCAATCGGTTGAAATAAAAATGATATTTTTGTGCAAATAAATATGATTCCTACAACCATTAGCACTTCTAATGTCCAAAAGTGCACTTTTGATTTCAAAAAAACGGCCTCCTTTAAACTAGCACTTCTCTTCATTGTACCAAAATAAGCATGAATTTCACATAATATTTTCGTTTACAATATTCCAAAATACCGATAAATACACTACAATGAGATTACATACAAATTTGCAGGTAAAGGTGATAAAAATGACACAATGCATCATTTGCAGAAAAGATACGAAAGAACTTAGTGAACAATATGTCATTCCAGAAATATTATGTGGGTATTAT
Source organism: Bacillus sp. 22475 (assembly GCF_052044835.1). Lineage (NCBI taxonomy): Bacteria > Bacillati > Bacillota > Bacilli > Caryophanales > Bacillaceae > Bacillus > Bacillus sp. 22475. The sequence goes on from NZ_JBQENW010000003.1 coordinate 241,573, forward strand.
TTCACAAACTCAATTTGTGATACTTGTCATGAACAAATGACAACAAATATTGATCGTCCTTTAATTAGGCATAAATTGAGTCAATTTAAGATTGAACAAATGAAAAGACAAATTGATTCCCCACTCTATACGAATGAGCACGGTGAGGAACTTGCGGCTGCTGAGACTGATGTTGTCGAAGTAAGCGACGAGATTCTTTATTCTAATGCATTAATTATGAAACTATGTAAAAAGCACGATATTTCCTTACATAATGAAATTTGGAAAGAGGAACGTGTAACGAAAGTAGCGAGTTCTATTCAACGTGAATTACTATTAGATAACCGTAAATATAAAATGAGTGTATTAAAAATGGCTTATACATTCGCTGTACAAGCAGTTGATGGCTACTTTGAAGATCAAGATGCAATTGATATTTCTACCATTCTCTCAAATGCAGATTTCGTGGAACTAAAAGAAAAAAGCATTGTACGTGATTTAAGCAAAAGTTCTTTATGGAATACGCTAAATACAAGTAGTGAAAATCATTACTTTATTTTACTTAGCGATAAAGACGGCCTGTTTTGCTTCATTCGTTTGTTTGACATCTTTGATGTTGTCGTTCATTTATCAGAAAAAAGATTTGACCTTCCATCGCCGATTGTCGGTGTAAATAATGTGAATACGCAGAAATTTTATGTCCAAAGTTTAAAACAGTATATGGATGGGCTGTTTAAAGAAAAAGCACCTACTATATAACAGGAACCAGAACATACGGTCTCCTTTCTTGATGAAAAGACACTGTGTTATAATGAGTATGAAAAGAACAATACAATCACATAAACCAATTATAAATTGTATATAAATAAAAAAGACTAGTGTGCGGCTACACACTAGTCCACGTAACTTAGCAGATTGGATTGTTCATTTATCCTATTTGTTTCTTACAAACAAAACAACCCACATTCTATAAGCATAGGTGGGTTGTTATTTTTTGAGCTTGTCTATTAAAACGACGACGAACGTTAACAATGCAACGAGAAACAGTCCACCTTGCAGTAGCAACGCTATTTCACTCACGTATTATCACCCCCCTCCTACTCGGAGAAGTGATAATTGAACAACCAACCGCACCTTAAGTTACCCTTTAATTTTACCATATTTTCTAATAATTTACGATGAAAACCCGCAAGCGAATAACTTGCGGGTTTTTTATCCCGTATTAACAGGCAGTAAACAAAATAAAGCAATAAATATGTGCAACTTTATTTCTCACTATTTTTTTAATGCATATGCATCAGCAATCATTTCACCAACAATTTTATTTTCTTCTTTCTTCTCGTCTTTCAATAATGGGAATAACAATTCTGCGACCTCATACGCTTCTTCTAAATGCGGATATCCTGATAAAACAAACGTATCAATTCCTAACGATTCATATTCTTTTATCCTTTCTGCTACTGCATGTGGATTGCCTACAAGTGCAGTACCTGCCCCACCTCTTACAAGTCCGATTCCAGCCCATAAATTAGGGCTTATCTCTAACGACTCTCTCGTACCTTTATTTAAATGTGTCATCCTCTTTTGACCAACCGAATCATATCTTGCAAATGTCTTTTGAGCAAGCTCAATTGTTTCATTATCCACATATTGAATTAAACGTTCTGCCTCTTCCCACGCTTCTTCTTCTGTTTCTCTTACAATTACGTGTAATCTAATGCCAAATCGTACTGTACGCCCCTTCTCTTCTGCAAGTTTTCTTACTTCTTCTATTTTCTCTTTCACTTGCTCTGGTGGCTCTCCCCACGTTAAATATACATCACTATGTTCAGCTGCTACTTCTTTTCCAGCAGCTGATGATCCTCCGAAATATATAGGAGGATATGGTGTTTGAACTGGCGGGAATACAACTTTACTATCTGTAACTTGAATATGTTTTCCTTCTAAAGAGATCGTTTCACCTTGCAATGTCGATTTCCAAACCTTTAAAAATTCATCCGCTGCTTCATATCTTTCATCATGCTCAAGATATAATCCATCTCCTTGTAGTTCAACTGGATCTCCTCCAGCTACTACATTAATAAGTAGTCTCCCATCTGAAATTCTATCAAATGTAGATGCCATCCTCGCTGCAACTGTAGGTGACATTAGTCCTGGTCTCACTGCTACTAAAAATTTTAGTTTTTCTGTTTCAGCAGCAAGAGCTGAAGCTAACACCCAAGGGTCTTCACATCCTTGACCAGTTGGAAGTAAAACACCCATATATCCTAAATAATCAGCTGCCGCAGCAACTTGCTTATAATAACCATATTCAGCTGCTCTTCCTCGTTTTGTCGTTCCTAAATATCGACCATCTCCATAAGCCGGAATAAACCATAATAATTCCATACCTTTACACACCCCTTATTTATTTTGAAACGTATACTAACAAATTCTATATAAATTACCCCTAATAATTTATATGTTAATTCCCAGTCTCACCTTTAAAATTATCTCGCCATCTTAAAAACTTCACTTCTAGTAAACGTACTAGAGAGTCAGAAAACTTCCCAACAAATGCAAAGATAATTATGCCGACAAATACGATATCTGTATTTGAAAATTGCCTTGCATCCATAATCATATAACCAATACCTTCTGTAGATCCCATAAGTTCTGCTACTACTAAACTCACCCATGCAACACCTAACGATAACCTTGCTCCTAGTAAAAGGTTAGGCAATGCAGATGGTAAAATTAGTTTCGTAATTAGTTTTCTTTTGCTAAACTCTAACACTCTCGCAACATCAAATAACTTTGAATCCACACCTCTAATACCTAAAAATGCGTTTACGTATAAAGGAAAAAATGCACCATCTGCAATTAATAACACTTTCGATGTTTCACCAAAACCGAACCATAATACGAAAAGCGGCGCAACAGCTAAATGAGGTACAGTTCTTAACATTTGCACAGATGGGTCTAAATATTGCTCACTTCTCGTTGAAAATCCAACAATTGTTCCTAAAATGATTCCTAAGCCCCCACCAATAAAGAAACCAGCCGCAGCCCTGAATACACTAATACTTAAATGGCCGAATAACTCTCCTGTTTTAATAAGCTCTTGGAACGCTAGAAAAATATCTAATGGTGTTGGTAAAACTGTTTTAGAAACAAGACCGAATACGCCAGCCAACTGCCAAATTATTAATATAATAACCGGTATAGTAATCGCCCTTACTAAAACTTTTACATTTAACTTTCGTACCTTCTTTATGCCATTTTTCTTAATCGTTATACTCGCTGGTTTCATAACAGCTTTCGTATTTTCCACTTTACAAAACCTCTTTTCACTTCGCTTTCAATGCTTTTTCTACGAAAGAATTATCTACAACTTTTTCCGTCTTAATTTCTTTCTTTATAGAACCGATCTTATATTGAAAATCCGCTGTCTTTTGTTGTTCTGCTATTATTTCCTTCGTTACCGGAACTAAAATTGGTTTGTCGTGATTAAACACTTCTTTTACAATCTCTGCATCTATCTTTTTTACAGAAGTGTACACTTTTATTGCTTCATCTAAGTTAGCCTCTTGCCATACACGTGCTTTCTCATAAACTTTGAGGAATTTCTCAACTAATTCTGGATGTTCTTTCGCAAATTTTGTCCTCGTAATTAAAAATTCTGGTGAAGAGACATTTAATGTTTCACCGTCTGCAATCACCTTCGCACCTTTATTTAACGTATGTAATGATATGAAAGGGTCCCAAATCGCCCATGCATCTACTGATCCTGATTCGAATGCAGGCTGCGCTTCATCTGGTTGTAATTGAATGACATTTACATCTTTTGCATCAATACCTTCTTTATCAAGCGCTCGATATAATAAATTAAAGGCACTACTTCCTTTTGCTACTGCAATTTTTTTACCTTTTAAATCTTTTACACTCGCAATCTTGCTATCTTTTTGAACGAGAATTCCAGTTCCTTTTCTCGCATAACTTGTATTGGCGATTTCGGTAAATCCAATACCTGCTGCTTGCGCTGAAATGACTGGAGAATTCCCTACTTCACCAAAGTCTAACCGGTTTGATGCGATTGCTTCAAAATAAGGAGGTCCACTTTGGAACTCTGTCCATTTCACTTTAACTCCTTCTTTTTTAAACTCCTCTTCAAACCATCCCTTTTTCTTTGCTAGTAATAGTGGGCTTAATCCTTGCTGTATACCAATTTGTATTGTTACATCTTCTTTCTTACTACTTACTGTACTTTTTTCACATCCTAATAAAAATACTGATATAGCTAAAGCAAAAGAAAGAATTTTAAATTTTTTATACATATAAAATCACCCTTTTCCTATATACTTGTTTGAATCAACCCTCCATATTCAAACTGCTGTAATACTTTCGTTCGAAGTTGTTGGAACGATTGAGAAGTTTTATTTCGCGGATAAGGCAAATTATTTTCAATCACTTTATGTATTTTCCCTGGTTTTGCACTCATAATGATAATTCGGTTTGAAAGATATATCGCTTCGTCTATATCATGTGTAACGAATATCATTGTTGTTTTCTTCTGCTCCCAAATATTCAGCAATACTTCTTGTAAATGACTTCGAGTAAAAGCATCCAGCGCTCCAAAAGGTTCATCAAGTAATAATACATTCGGATCTCTTAATAACGCTCTCGCTATCGCAACACGTTGTGACATCCCGCCTGAAATTTCTTTCGGATACGATTTTTCAAAGCCATCTAACCGAACGATTTCAACCCATTCTCTCACCTTATCTTTCACATACTTATCTTTTAACGACAAATCTGCCGCTATATTTTCTTCAACTGTTAACCATGGAAAAAGCCTATGCTCTTGAAAAATAAAACCTTGTTTCTTGCTCGTTTTTAAGATAGGCTCCCCGTCAATAATAACTTCACCTTCAAAATCATTATCTAGACCTGCAACAATTTTTAGTAATGTACTTTTTCCGCACCCACTCGGACCAATTACTGTAACAAAATCCCCTTTCTCTAATTGAAAATTAATATTCTCTAGCACTTGAACCGTACCAGTTTGTTTCAAAAAATATTTTGATACCCCATCAATTGAAACAGTCATTTCTTTCCCTCCTTAAAATGATTCATATAAATGAACAGATTCAGTATTTGTGCAATAAAAAAACCAAAGGCATTTTATCTGTTGATAAAATGCCTTTGGTTTCTCCAATCAGCAATACGTTATGGAATTAAGTACATATTATACAAATATTTCCGATAAGTCAACTAGGTTTTATTAAAACATACATATGATTTGTTTGAACATTTTACTTTTGTTTATTTAAACGATATCGTTTACTTACTATTTTTTCTGATCTTTAATCCACTGTAACCAATAAGAAAACTCACACGCTAAATGCATTTGATGGGATTTAATTAGACTATTAGGACAAAGGGCTGGGAACTCAACAACTAGACTTACTTCTATCCCTGTATCAGTATCTTTAAATTGATGTCGAACTCCACCAATAGTAGTACCATCTTTCATACGTGCAACACCTGTTGATTGGTATTGATAAGATTTATCTCTTGGTGTTTTCAATCCAGTTTCGTCACCAAAAACAATGAAAAATTGAACTGGAAACGGAGAATTACCAGTAGTTTCGATAACCTCTAATTCATTTTCCCCAAAGGGCCTTAGTACATAGTGATCAGGACAAGCAGATAAATTCACTTTGTTATTTTCACGTGATTGTTCAAGCATCAAACTATCAATTCCATGTATGGCTTCTTCTGCTGTAATCCCGTCTAAATAAATACTAGTTTTTGAAAATTTTCGTCTATCGCCAGATAAAAGAGTACAGATACGCATACCTATTGCACTTAATCTAAGTTTTGATTTCAACTTTTCGTACATTTCATTGTATGTATATCGCAACTTTATTTCCGTTAGCTGTTTTATCATGACGTCTGTATCATTTATTTCAGGCTCTTTATGTCCTAATATATATAATACTTTTTTTACCCGTTCTCTTTTCCATTTTATAAGTTGCTCTTGTGAGATATTATTTCCATCGATAATAATTTTCATAAACTTTCTCCTTCCTTTTGATTGTATCGTAGTGTAGTTAATACTAAATTAACCATTTCTTGTTTTGTATCTAGATTCAACTTTACTTCTGAATGAGCAATACTGCTAAGACCGTATAGAATAAACCCAGAAGCTAATAATGAGTTATCAGTATAAAAAACCCCTATGTTTACTCCCTCTTCAATTACTTGTCTAATTAACGGTTGCATACGTGCGAATAATTTCTTTTCCAGTTGAAAATGTTGTTCCGTCTGAAACGAACTCACATTTTTATAGGGTGCTAACTTTTCAATAAATGTCCAAAATATATCTAGTGAATCTTTCATCTTTTGTATGACAGACCGTTCATTTGAAATAAGTATTTCTTCAATTAACTCCATATTTTTCACAATAAAGTCATTTAAAACTTCATCAACAAAATTCTCTTTAGACTTGAAGTAATAATAAAATAAACCCGTTGCTACACCTGCATGATTCACAACATCTTTTATGCCAAATCCTTTCATACCATTTTTCATATATAGTTCAAAACCAATATCCATTAACTCTTGGCGTCTTACATCTGGTTCTTTTGATATTCTTTTCATAGGTCATCTCCTACTTTATTTTTCCTGCGACTGAATCTGATTCAATCATAAACGACTGAACTTGATTCAGTCAATATTATTTCATAAATTTTAAATCCATTTAATAACTAAGCAACAAAATTTCTACCAAAAAAAAGTAATCTCAAGAAATATGCTACTAACCTTAGATTTATCAAAAAAGTTAGACCATATAACTTGAGACTACTCATTTCCATTCAAAATATTTATGTAATTAAATTTTAGTTCTTCTGCACCCTGGCTGTCTCCAAAACTATTTGTGGAAGCTCTTTTTGAATGATTTCTTTCAGTCCATAAAGAGCTTTCTTCACATAACCACCTTCGAAATTCCCTAATGATTCTGGTAATTCATCCTCATCTAATATGAAGTATTCTCCATTAGGAAGTACCATAATATCGATGATTAAATCTTCGAAGGAAACCACTTCGTCTTTTATTTGTGTATTTTTTACGATATTAAAATAGGAACCTAAATACTTCCCTTTTATATCTCTCCATACGTATAAATTGTACGGACGATCTTTCCAATAATATGCGATTGTATAACTTCCTTTTGGGATTGTTAACTTAGTATCTTTTGCAGTCATTGTAAATGAATACTGCACCTCGTGAAATAAAACGATACTTTGTGATTGCTTTTCAAGTAATAAACAATTGTGATCTACTATTGTTGAGTTATACCGGATTTTTCTTTCTAAAATTTCACTTTTCGATGTAAGTAACTTATTCATTATTTTGTTTCCCCTTATACTAGTTCTATCCTCAATTATATCCACTTATCTAACGATAAAGAAGTATATAGTTTTTTATATAATGATTTATACAAGTACACAAGAAAAACTCCTTCTTATTTAGAAAGAGTTTTTCACTATCCATGTTTCATATTTTTTCACTTCTAACGGAAGCTTATTTGTTTTTATGTAACTAACAGCACTATTACTCATGTTTTAACTTTTCCTTAACCGCATCATAAAATTTTCGTTCTTCATCAACATTTAAGTGCACACGACTTACTGTTTTAGAAAATCCATATAACAACTGTGCTTTCACTGGCTCTTTTAATGTTATTTCAAAAGTAGCAGGTTCTTTTATGAACTCCATAACAGTTGCATCCAATACCTGTTTCCCTTCTTTTGCCGTTAGCAATTCATCACCCTTGTAGAACGCAATATTATCAATTTGTGTAAATGGTATAACAATTTTCTTTCCTAATCCAATTTGAATGATTACTTGTTCTTCTGTTACGTTAAGTGGATTTTTACGCATCGCTTGTATTTCAGCTATAAAATAAATCATCGCGTATACATTTAAAATAAGTAAAATCCATGCTATTACTGGATTCCACTGGTGTAGCAAATAATGAAAACCAATACTTTCTATTAAGGTCGCATGGATGATCATGATATATACACCTATTGCACCAGTCTTTTTGTGATATGAGTATACGTATTCACCTTCTGGTACTTTTTCACTCCACGATAAAAATGCATAATAGATTAACTTACACTCCGTTACAATGATATCTATTAATTTATTTCTTTTCATAGTAGCGTCAAACGCAGCATCAATTGCATAAGAAAATGAAGAGTACTCACTTTTATATTCTTTATATTTTTTTATTATGGTAGGAAGCTTTCTAACAATTTTATATAGAAGGAATAACTCTAAACATACAAAAGCAATTTCTCCTGCAATTATAATATAAGAAACGTATGAAAAATCTTGTAAATAGTCACTTGGAATAATAAATCTTGCAAAAATATAACCAGCTATTACAACAGGAACTATATACGTTAACGAGTACCTTTTTCGAATAATGAAGAAATACGTGATGATTGGAATGACAAACATGCAATCTAATAATGACCCAAGTACAACTTCTTTCGGCGCAGCTGGTACTATTGGAAGAGCATACAATAAATAGTTTGATAGCATAATTAAAGAGACGAGTCCAATCCAAATACTTTTTCGCCTTCGCGATAGTGTAACATTCATACGTTCACTCCTTTATTTAAAAACCTCATTTAAGTGGTCTTTATAAAATGAAATGGCACGTTCAAATTCTTTTACTTCCTCTACTTTCACGACAGTTTCAAGTAATAATTTCATCGCTGACTCGTGATCGTTTACGTTATATTTTGCTAATGATAAAAATACTTTCATCGGATCGTTCTCTGGGAATTTTTTCACCCCAGCTTCTAATACTGTAATTGCCTTTTCATATTCCCCTAAACAACGATATGTACTTCCTAGACCAATATAAGCACCGCAAAGGGATTCGCCATCAAGTCCATTTGCGATTGCCTGCTCATAATACGGAACTGCTTCTGTTTCTAGCCCCATTACATCATGTATCCACGCACACTGATACAGTACTTCTGCATCCTTTGTAAAGTTTGTTAATCCTATAAGCATCTCTTTAGACTGCGCATATTTCTTTTCGTTTCTAAGTTTAATAGCTTGCTTTAATAAATGTTCCATAGAATCCACTCCTCACCAATTATTCTGTGTATAGCTCTTGATTGATATACGCTTCACATTCGTGTAAAAGTAAAATTCCCACCAATTAAAGTTTCGCTTACTTATTACTATGAGGATTCATTCTTATCTAAAAACTTAATTTTAAAAAGCAGTGACACGATTACATAATACTTCTAAGCTTTTGACAATTTCTTTCGCCGTTTCATCTTTTCCATTACACAACTTCCCTTTACCATCCTGTCCAATTACATAATGTACAGCTCCACGCGAATATAAAGAATGTGGTGAATTCGCAATCATTACATTCGCCCTTGCTTCTTTCATTCTATTTTTCGCTCTTGCAAACAGTTCTTCTTCATTTAAATCACTTTCAAGTTTAAAACCAACAAGTACTGTTTCTGGGTCCCATTCTTTTATTTGTTTTAATACTTTTGGAGCCTTTTGAAAGTGAATAATCGGTGCTATATCACTTGAAATTTTTCCGTCCATATTAAGAACATTACCATCTTGATCACAAATTTTCTCCACAATCCAATCTGATCCAGCCGCTGCCATAATAACCGCATCAACCTTTTCATGTGTGACGATACTTTTCATTTTATCTTGTAAATCAACAATTCCTTCAAATGGATGTAATTCTAACCCTCTATGTACATCGCTCGGTTTCTCCGCAAAATAACCGTGCAAATATATAACATGTGCCCCTTTAGCTATAAGTTCTTCTGCGATTATCCTTCCGATTGTACCTTTAGCCATATTCGTATGCCCGCGTACTTGATCCCATTTTTCTAGACAACCACCGCTCGTAATTAATACCTTTTTCCCCTTCATTGTAACCATCCCTTACTAATTTTTCTTACGAAACCATTCTGTTCCAAAGTCAACTATATCACGCTGTTTCATTAGACGACACGTTGCATTCCCTATCTTCCCGTTTTTTACAGTTCCTTTTCGCTCAAACTCCACACCAATTTCTACAAACTTCTCAGATTCGTAATCCATTTCAACAAACTCTTTCCACACTCTTTCACCGTTTTCTATAATAGGTGCTCCTACTTGTATTAACTCACATGCACCAGTACGCACCTCGGATAAATGAACAGACGTATTTGAATCATATCCAACACCAATCAATAATACGTACCCGTCTAAATCGTATATTTTTCTTAATGGAGATTCTTCTCCAAAGCTCATTGATAATGAATGGTTCATTGTTATTTCTACTGCATGTTTTCCCCATGCAGCAAAACTTCCTAACGGATGATTACTACGTACTACATTCGGATATGTACGAAAACATTCAACTATTTCACCCATTCCCCTTGTTGGGGTTATACGTGAATCAAATGCAGGGACGTTATCTCGGATAATTTGCCACCAGTCTTCCGGTACAGGTGGTCTTGACCAATGTTTTGGATCAGACAAATCCGAAGATTGCGTTGGCATTATTATCGTTCCTTCTTCCGTAACAACTTTCATTAATGCTTCTACTACAGCAACCGCACCACCAGATGTCCATCCGATAGAACTTAGTGATGAATGAACGATAATTGTCATTCCTTTTTCGATTCCTAATGCTTTTAAATCTTTTGTTATTGTTTCGATTGTATTTGGAAATTGTGTGCTTGCTACTATTTCATTCATTTTCATATTGGTTCCCTCACTAGCCACGTAAATTTAAACTTTTATATAAATATATTATCATATTTTTCTTAATTTTTAACTTAATCATATTCATTACTACAAAAATATGTATATGGGTGTACTGAAGCCTCAAAACTCTATTAAAATCGTAGATAATGATGAGCGAGAGTTTTTTCAAATGAAGAAAAATGTAAATCTTATTTTTTCAAGCTATACTCCATATGCATATTTTTATACTATTTTTCCAAATAACAATGAAATCTTTCGATTCCCGTATATTTTTCTCCTAAACTTTTAACTTGAAAACCAATTCTTTTATAAAATTCTACCGCCCCATCATCTGTCTCTGCTTCTATATAAGTCAATTGATATATCCTTACCACTTCTTTAATCATTTGCAGTGCAATTCCTTTTTGACGATAATCTGAATCCACTGCTATATGGCATACTCGTGCTTTAGTTGCTCCGATTACTTCAATACCTATACAAGCTTTTTCTTCATATTTGTACAAAGTCCCTTTATTCATTTGGTAAAATAATACTGCCTTCTTTAAGCTTATTTCATTTGGACCGACGGCATATTGTAGCACATTTAATATTGAATCTTTTTCAATTTGTTCAACACGCTGTAAATTCATATTTTCATCCCTTTCTATGAAAAAAGACTAGCTCTTAATAAAAAGAGCTAATCTCATTACGCCGTTATTTTTTCTTCTTTTTTTACAACGACAGCCACATAACTATGAAGTACCATTCCAATAATAACGAGACTCATACCAATCCAAGATAATGATGACGGAATTGGTGCAGATAACCAGATCAGCTCTCCTACTAGCGCAAATAAAACTTCACCAGACTGCGTCGCTTCCACTGTTGCTAGTTTTTGTGGATCATCTTTCACAAGATCTGTTGCAAAGAAAAATAATATTGTCGCGATTAACCCAGAACTAACTGCTACAATAAAACATTGAAAAACTTGGTTACTTGACGGTAATCCGCCAGTTGATACTTCGTAACCAGATAATAAAAACCAAAATGGTAAACTTGCTAATGTCATACCGAGTACTCGCTGAAATACATCTAATTCCCCTTTACAAACTTGCATCATTTTTCGATTTCCAAGAGGATACGCAAATGCTGCAATAAGTACAGGAACTACACATAAAACGGTTTCACGAATACCTAATGAAGAAGCATGTTCTACTTGCATGAGAACAACACCGAATAAAATAATGCCCGACATAACTAATTCCTTCATCGGAAGTTTTTTATGTAGTGGATCCACCGCAAAAAATGGTGTTAACAAAATCCCTGCAACGATTGTAATTTGCCATGTTGATGCAACGAGCCAACCTGGTCCGAACGCTCCAGCAAAACTAAGCGGTGCATAAAAGAGACCAAATCCAACGATACTCCATACTAACCATTCTTTCGGATTGTTTTTCATATATTGAAAGAGTTGCTTTAAGTTCCCTCTATACATAACAATAAGTAATAGCATTGGAACCATAAAATAATACCGTAATGATGCACTCCAAATCCAGCTTCCACCTTCTAAGTCCATTGCCCGGTTTAAAACAAAGGTAAAGGCAAAGAAAAATGATGCCAGTATCCCTATAACAATTGCTTTCATTGTAAAACCCCTTGTATTTAATTTTTAATCTTTATAACATATATTTTAGTATACGCGATGAAAAATCTACATTCAAACTTACATTTCACTTTCCATTCACTTGCAATGAAAAAGATAATAATACATTCATTTATTATACTTAATATAAAAACATTAAACAGAAATAATTTTAAAAATAAGTTACTTCTATGGATGTAATAACACTGAAAATATACAGAGCCTCTATACAATCTATTTTATTTGTACTTTCTTTCGGAGTTGTTTTCCTTCTAATAAGTGTTTTATCTTTAATGGAAGAATTTGATTTACTAGGAATTATTTCAATATTTTTCTCCTTATGGCTACTAAAGTATGCCCTAACCTTATGGAAAACACGTGCAAACGATATAGGTTCCTATTGGGATGATGAAGGAATTGTAGTAGATTTGCATGGGAATAAAGTGTATTGGTATGAAATCAAGGATATTACATACCAAAATTTTCAAGGGTCAAAATCTACCTTAATCTCGACCCATTATACTCACCATGAAAATATACGAATCCGCCATAAAAGATGGCTACCAACTATTGCACATTCAATTTACTGGTTTTCTATTGAAAAACCAAAAGATTATCATAAAAATTTAATGATAGCTTGGGAAGAAAAGCAAACAAATAAAAATAAACGCCTCCTTTAATTATTATTTAGGGGCGTTTGTTCATTCAAAAATTAAAGAATATGTAGTTTATATTCTCTATATAATTTCCTCAATCGACTTATATGTGCTTGATGATACCGATTATGATCTGCTATATGCCAAATTCCCCATCTTATAGTCGCATTTTCCCCTTTTTCATACAAAACTTCCCGCGTTAAATCAGTTTCTGTTAGTTTCATACATTCTTCATAAAACAATTTTTGCACTGCTTCATAATCTTGCATTAACTCTTGCAACGTGTATTTTCTTAAACTCGGTATTTCTCCTACTTCATTCAACATAGGACCATATTTATTTTCAAATGCTGTTGGAACATCTTCTCCCTTGAAACGATACACCCAATGTAAATCGACAACTGCTAAATGCTGAAGTAACTGCCCAATACTATTTTCATTATTTTCAGACCCTTTATAGGATAGTTCGTTCTCTTCAGTACCTTCTACTAACCTTTGCAATCTATTAAACGTATCAGCAACCGTCGCATACAAAATCGCTACTTGAGGGTCCAGATTTCTTTCTAAATGGAGATCTTTCATACAAAACTTCCTCTCTTAAAAGAACAACACCATATGTTCATCATCACTATACACACCATTCATTTTTATAGCCCTTTTTTCAATTCCGTACGTTTTAAATCCCATTGATTCATATAATCGTTTGGCTGGTTCGTTCGTTGACACAACCCCTAAATTCAATTGCTCTAACTTCATCTCTTTTGCCCTTTCAATTGCTTTACGTATTAAATCACGTGCAAGACCACTTCTTCGATTTTCAGTATCTACATACATTGCAACGATATGCCCTTTATGCTTATATGCGTCCTTTTCTTCTGTTAATAAAGTAACAACCCCAACTAAACGATTTTCATTATTAAAAGCACCAAATGTAAAACTACTGTTGGATGAAAGATTACTAGCAACGCGTTCAAGAGGGTTTTCTTGACGTACTGCTTCTTCATAAGTCGTTACAAATGCTTCTGGATTTACTTGTAGTGCTTGTAAACGTAACTCCCAATATTGTTTTGCATCCGCTTTTGTAAGTAATCGAATCATTTTATCTTCCCCTTTTTAATTGACATAATATTTTTATAGGTTATTATTTTTTGATTCATACTCTTCTTTTAATATACTGTAACGATAGCGATGAATGAACTTTCCCTGTCTCAATCGATCATTTCTCATTAACCCTTCGCATACAAATCCGGCATTTTCATAACTCTTTTTAGCTTGTGTATTATCTTCATCTACACGTAACCAAATTTTCTCCAATTCAAACTGGGAAAAACCTATTTGTAACATGCTGTTTAGAGCTGCCATTCCAAATCCTTTACCCCAATAGTCTTTATTTCCAATCGCAATTCCTAGTTCTGCATTTTTATTTGTTTTATCAAAATTTTTAAGGTCTACCCATCCAATATGTATACCTTTCTCAGTAACGATCGCCCTTTGTTCATAACCATTTTTTCGGCTTATACAAGCTTCAATCCAGATTCTCGTATCTCCACGAGTGAACGGAGGATATTGGTCTGGTACGACTAAATGCTTTGTTACATCGCTATCTAACGACCATTGATAGCGATCTTCTACATCATCTAGTGTCAATTCTCTTAATTGAACATATGGTACATTCATTTTTCTCTCCCGTTTTATAAAAATGATCAAAAGCCGCTACAAATTTGTTTGCATATTGCTCATCATATCTTCTTAGCACTCTAATAAACCATTTTGAACTCCCAAGCCACCTACCATTTACTCTTAATACATATTCATGTACTAAATCCGCTAATAAATTAGCGATAAACAATTCTTCTTCTCTTTTTGTTGCACCAATAAAGTCATCTAAAGTATCCGTAATAAAATATCGCTTCTGCTTAATCGTTTCTTCGGTCCATTTAGCTGGTCCTTTATGTAGTAAATCATTCGCTTCTTTTTTTAATTTCTCAACAATTTCCTTTTCCCCTTTTAATGCAACCCCTTCTGAAACTAATTGTGGTAACGACGGTCTCCCTCGATCACAATCCATTTTGAAAAAGGTTTTATATGTTGTAAAATTATGAACAAACACCTCAACAGGCCATCCATTACTATAGAAAGATTCTCTATAACAAGAAGTTAAACTTTGGTCAACTATTACAATATCAAGGTCAGATGTTTTCGTCGCTTCTCCTCGTGCAACGCTTCCACCGAGTAAAGCTACATCACAATTCGGAAATTGTGATGTAATTATGCTTTGTGCTGCTTCAATTGGTTTCATAGCCGTTCCTCTTTTCTTATTTCACTTTCTTTTTTTGAGCTCTTTCTCTCGCTTTTTTTATATAGCTTTCTGCATCTGGTGTTTTACATGATGTTGCACCGTGATCAACCTCTACTTTTCCAATTTCACGTGCAATTTCAATCGCTTGTCGCTCTAAGTCTTCATTACGAATTCCTATTGCGATTAAAGCACTATTCATCGCTTCTTTTTTTCTATTTTTTTCATTATGTATATTTTCTTTAATCTCTTCTAAGTATGGAGAGAAGAAATCATCATGTAACGTTTTATTTTTAATCGATATATTTGCTAATAAAGACCAGCCAGCTCTTCCAATCCATTCATCATTAGACTTTGTCCACTCTTCCATTCTTTCTATTGCAATTGGCGAAGTACATATAGATGTCATAAAAACATCCATTAAACAGTAATAATCAACATCCTGAACCCAACTATTAAGCTGTTCTGCTGTTATATTCTTCGGGTCTAAAATATAAGTTGCTAATATCATTGCGTCCATATTTTTCGTTTCCCACAATTCAACTGCTAAATCGTGATCTTTTTTTATTTTCTTTTTTAACAATTTTAAATTTGCAAAACTAACTCCGAATAGTGGCTCTTTCGCTCCGTGGTTTTTATACGTTTTACGATTTTGTTCTGTTCCATATTCCTCTAGTTGCTGCATTACTTCCTCAAGTAACATATACCCACCTCTTTATCTTTTATGTTGACTGTATATATGTATGTACGATATATTCTACATTACTTTTCGGTTTTCCTATATTTATTTTTAAAATACGGTATGTGAAATTTCTAAACATTGCACAGCTACACCATTAAAAAACTGTACATGTTAAACATACAGTTTTTTAATGGTATCAATTTTGCGTAGAATAAGATATAAACTACAATAGAACTTTTAATGGTCCTCTCTATCATTTGGTCTATTCCCTATTTTCAACTAAATTTTTTACATCTGACCACTCTTCTATTGATCCTGCGTCCGGAAAAACTGTAACTACATTAAAATTCGCACCTTTTTCTTTCCCAATTTGTTTAGCTGCTAATAAATTCGCTGCCGCAGAAGTTCCTATTTTTATACCAGTATCTTTGTAAAAACGTGCCATTTCATACAGGGTATCTTCATATGAATAAGTCCATTGTTTTTCTATCAAATTTTCTTCCTGTTCTATGAAATGTTGTTTCCTTCCTAAGCCGAACCCACCTGATCCAGCATATTTCTTTAAATCATTTGGTGGTTGTTCCGAACCATAAGGCAATTCAGCAGGCATTACTAAATGTAGTTCAACATTTTTTGTATAATTCTTTATTGCTGTATAGACTCCCATTAGAGTTCCACCAGTACCAGCAGATGCTACCCATGCATGTATTGGTTTTCCAATCATTTGTGCAATAATTTCTCGCCCTGTACCTTCTATATGACTTACTAGATTTGCATTATTATAATGTTGGAATAAAAAGTATAATTCTGGATTTTGTTTACTAATCTCTACTGTTTTCTCAATTACTGCGTAGAACCCTTTACATTTATCAACTAAGATTACGTTAGCACCATAACGATCAAGTTCATTTAATAGAGATTTACCGGTTCCAGAACTTAAAACTAACGTGCATTGAATCCCTAAATAATTACAAATACACCCAATTGACCTCGCTAAGCTTCCACCACTATACTCTAAAATATTTTGTTTTTTGTCCGCTTCTTGTAAATATTTATTAATCATTCCAAGTGCTGCCCTATCCTTAATCGATCCTGTAGGATTGTGCCATTCACATTTAGCATAGATAGAAAGGTCCTTCGTTTCTTCGCATTTTAATTTCATGAGAGGTGTATTTCCAACATGTTTAGAAAACTCTTCAAAATGGTTTACTATCATACTTTTATACCTCCTTCATAAATTATGTTTATTACATTTGTTCTCAGCCAAAATACTTTCTACATTTTAATAACTCTCTCAATAAGATCTTCTTATATAAAAATCCCTACAAACACTGTAGGGATTTATGTCTAAATC
The DNA here is from genome assembly GCF_052044835.1 of Bacillus sp. 22475. Classification (NCBI taxonomy): domain Bacteria; kingdom Bacillati; phylum Bacillota; class Bacilli; order Caryophanales; family Bacillaceae; genus Bacillus; species Bacillus sp. 22475. The sequence goes on from NZ_JBQENW010000003.1 coordinate 258,957, forward strand.
ATTTTGTTACACTCTATTTCATATGAAAATAGTTTCTTTATTCAGATGCATTCATAAGCACAATTCTCCAACCATCTGGATCCTCTATTGTGGTTCCTTTCTCTATCCAATACGGGTTTTCTGGTTCCACCTCATGATAGCCCATATTACTTAATCGATTCACTATCTTTTCAATTTCATCTTTATTAGGCATATAAAAAACTAGTAAATTATCTTTTGTCGGTGCCGGACATGGACTTCCATTAACATGTGTAGTAAACTCCAAATGATACTCTTCATCTGGTAAGCCAAACATAACCCCATCATATCCTTCATGATTGTGAAATTCCCCTATACGTTTTAAACCTAATCCTGTTTCATAAAAATTTATCACTTCTTCAAATTTATCTGTTGGTCTTGCAATTCTAAATTGAACCCAATTCTTCATGCAAATCTCCTCCTTTTCATTTTCCAAAGCTTTATAGTAATTAGTATAGGTTACATATATTCCCTTTAACATCCCTCATTAGTGTGAACTTCCTAAGTTGAAAGACCTATTAGTTAATAAACAATAGGACTTTAGTGTAAAATTAGTTATATAAATGTAGAGATGAATTACAAGCTATTACGTATGAAATAGTTCTCCTTGCAGGGCCTTTATATACCGATCAGCAGATCTTTGTACAGCTTTATTCGCATCTTCCACCACACCATGAAATGCATTATATAGTCGACAAAATTGGATATCTTTTACCTTCTCTGCCATATCTCTAACTTTATTCGCTGGTAATGGAATGAGATTGGGATAACTATACATAAAACTTACCCATTTTCGATCCGAAACTACTTGTATAATATCACCTGATAACAAAATGCCTTTCCCTTCATTACCGTCTTTCCAATGTATAACAGTTCCGCCCTTAAAATGGCCTCCTAAGCGATGCAATGTAAGTTCTTCCGATAATATCAGATGCTCCCCAGACCAAAATTTAATTTGCTTACTCGGACGAACTACCCACTCTTTATCATCTTCATGAATATAAATAGGTACATTGAATGTTTCCGCCCATTTAACTTGTGTAGAGTAATAATGTGGATGAGAAAGTGCTATTGCTTGAATACCACCTAAATCATATATACGTTGTATCGTTTTATCATCTAAATAACTAATGCAATCCCACATAACATTTAGAGTTTTACTTTGTATTAAAAATGCTGTTTGTCCAATCGCAAATTTAGGTTTAGTAGTAATGCTATACAAACCGCTTTCTTCTTTTATTATTTCGTTTTTGTATAAATTGCTATTTTGCATCGTTTCTAATGTTGTCCATGACTGCCCAATTGGATTAACATATTGTCTTTCCTCATTACAAATTTTACAGCGAGAAGGTGCTTCTTCATTTTCGGGATACTGTACTCCACATGTAGTGCAAATATAATTATCCATATTCCCACTCCTTTTTTCATGTAATTGTTTCTTTACCAATATTTTAATAAAAAGCAAAAATATTCGAATCAATAATTGGAATGAAAATGAAATGATACGAAAGTATGATTAGTCTCCTTTCGTTTTAAGACTTTAGCCTAAGTACTATATTTTTCATTTCTTCTTTCTGTGAAAGTTGCATATCGTTTTTAATAGAAATTCCAAGTAAATTAAACTTTTACCCATTAAATAAGTGAATACATCTTTTCAAAATAAATGAACCTATTCATAGATTTCGTCACACCTTTGACATAGTTGCACTAAGCGATACACATTAGAGGTATAGTATATTTAAAGAAACGATAAAAGAATATTCAATAATTTTATCTTCCTTATCGTTACTAGATTCAATTCGTAACAAATAAAGGAGAGGTTTTAATGGAAATCGTTATTATGCTCTATGATGGAATTACTGCATTAGATGCTATTGGTCCATACGAAGTATTTGCTGCAGAAAGCAACAACAACATAAAATTTGTTGCTAAAACGAAGGGATTAATAAAATTAGATTCGAAAATGGGCTATTTACATGCTGATTACAATTTTAATGAAATTACTTCAGCAGATATTCTTATTATTCCCGGATGTCGTCCACCAAACTTTACACAACTTATGAAGGATGAAGAAACTCTTAATTGGATTCTCCAAATACATAAAACGACAAAGTGGACTACAACTGTATGTACGGGCTCCTTAATCTTAGGTGCTACTGGTCTACTAAATGGTGTTAATGCTACTAGTCATTGGAGCTGTTTTAACTTACTTCGTTCTCTCGGAGCTATTCCAACTGAAGAGAGATTCGTGCGCCATGAAAAAATTATAACAGCTGCTGGTGTATCTGCAGGTATTGATATGGCCCTTCAGTTAATAGCTTGGGAATTTGGAGATGAAAAAAGCAAAGCAGTTCAACTCATGTTAGAATACGACCCTCAGCCTCCCTTTGATACAGGTTCTCCTAAAAAAGCGCATGCATCCTTATTAGAAGATTTAAATTTGATGATTGAAAGTTTAAATAATAAAGTTTAAATAATAAAGTTTAAATTCATCCTATTTTTCAAAACTGCAATTGATATAAAATCTTGCATACTTTTGAGTAAACTTTTTTACACTTGTAAAAAAGTTTTTTTGCATTTCCCTACCTATAATTGCTAATATAGTAGAGTAGAACTTTTATAGAGAGAAGGAAAATTATGCACAATGGAATTCGAATGACAACTTTAGTAAAAAGGGCTATGTTAGTTTGTGCGGGGGTATTATTCACATACGAAGCGGCTTTGGGATCAGTACATACTGCTCTAGCTAGTACAGAGGATGAAGCAAAATCTGTTCAACTTGTAAGTGAGATTCAAACATCTCTTGCTCCGAAAGAAGCTCCTAAACATTATAACGGGCAAGTTAGAAAAGTCGCTTATTTAACATTTGATGATGGTCCTGGAAAATACACAGCTGAGCTTTTAGATATGTTAAAGAAAGAAAATGCAAAAGCAACATTCTTCCTAATTGGTTCAAACGTAAAAGCTTTCCCTGATCTTGTAAAACGCGAAGATGCTGAAGGCCACTACGTTGGGATGCACAGTATGACTCATAACTACAAGAAACTTTACACAGAAGGTCATTACGTAGATGAAATGAAGGAAGACCAAGGCTTAATCGCTGGTGTTTTAGGTAAATCACCAATATTAACTCGTCCATCTTACGGCTCTATGCCAGGATTAAACGAAGCTCTTCGCAACAAAGTTGTAGAAAATGGCTTAAAAGTTTGGGATTGGACAATTGATTCTTTAGACTGGAAATACAACAAAATGCAAGTTGATGCTGCATCTGCTAAAATTGTAGAGAACGTGTTACATGGTGCTACAAATCCAACAGAAGTTATCCTTATGCATGATATTCATCCACAATCAGTAAAAGCAGTACCTGGAATTATTAAAGGACTGAAAGAAAAAGGATATGAATTAGAAGCATATAATGAGAACGAACATTTCCCATTAAACTTCTGGCATGATAATCGTATGTAATGAAAAGACTTGATTCCCTTTAGTAGGTTATCAAGTCTTTTTTTATTCCATATATTAAAAAATATAGCCAACTAACTTCACAATTTCACTAATCAAAATACCGACCACTGCGAAATCAGAATCCCCGAATGTTGTATTCTCAAATCCTAAACCACCTAATATAGGTAATAATATCGCTGGTAGGAATGAAATTAGTAACCCATTTACAAAAGCGCCAAGTATCGCTCCCCTTCTACCTCCTGTTGCATTTCCAAATACAGCTGCTGTTGCTCCTGTGAAGAAGTGAGGAATTAATCCTGGTACTATTACACTTAAACCGATAAATGGAAGCAGAAACATGGAAAGGAGTCCAGCAATAAAACTTGTTAAAAAGCCAATAATAACTGCATTTGGTGCAAACGGAAAGATTGTTGGACAATCTAATGCCGGTTTTGCATTTGGTACAAGTTTATCCGCAATCCCTTTAAATGCAGGTACAATTTCTGCAATTAACATACGTACACCTGCTAGAATAATATATACACCTGCTGCAAACGTAATGGCCTGCATGAAAGAATAAACGAGATAATTTTGTCCGTTACTTAATTCAGTTTCGATAAACCCCTTACCAGCAAATGGCGCGACAATAAAGAACAATACAGCCATCGTTAATGACATAGATACTGATGTATCACGCAAGAAACCAAGTGATTTCGGAACTTGAATTTGTTCTGTTGATTTTTCTTTATTTCCAAATTTACTTCCAACAAACCCTGCCGCTAAATATCCAACAGAACCGAAATGGCCAATTGCAATATCATCCATCCCTGTAATCTTTCTAACATACGGTTGTAGTAATGCTGGAAAAATCACCATGAGTGCCCCTAAAATAACTGACCCAATAATGACTAGTGAAGCGCCTTGCATCCCTGTAGTTGAAAATACCGCTGAAATTAAACATGCCATGAACAATGTATGATGACCAGTTAAAAATACATATTTAAATTTCGTAAATCGTGCGATTATTAAATTTGTAATCATACCAAATACCATGATTAATGCCGTTTCTTTTCCTAATGTTTGCTGAGCTATTGCAACAACAGCTTCATTATTTGGAATTATACCTTTAATATGGAATGCTTTATCAAATATTTTACCAAAAACGTCTAAAGCTCCTACTAATATAGTAGCTCCGCCTCCTAAAACGACAAAGCCCATAATTGTTTTTAAGGTTCCTGAAACTGTGTCTGCAAAGTTTTTCTTTTGCAGTAGTAAACCACACATAGCAAATAATCCAACTAATATTGCAGGCTGTCCCAAAATATCCTTCATTATTATATCAAACATAGCATTACTCCCCTTTCACTGTACTACATCAGGTGTTTTTGTAATGCTTCTTTAATTTCATTTTGATCTAAAATATTTGTTAAACCAGCAACTGTGCGTGTGCCATCTTCAAGATTACAAATAATATCTTTTGCACCTAAATATAAATCAGCTTGCTCAGATTTACTAGAAGCTAAATCTGTATGAGATACTTCTGCTTGTAATCCTAGTTCATTTAAAATTTTCTTCACATTCATTTCCACAATAAAACTACTTCCTAAACCATTTCCACATACAACTAATACTTTTTTCATTTTAATTTCCCCTTTAATTAGAATATTTAGCTATCATTTCTAATAATTTATCTTTTGAATCTGAATGTATTAACATTTCCACATTGTTTTGTTCAGATAGCATCTCACTTAATTGTGCTAATGCTTTTAAATGTGTTTCATTATCTATAGCCGCTAGCACAATAATCAAATTAGCAGCATGCTCTTGTTTTTCTGAAAATGAAACACTTTCTTTTAACTGTAGTAAACTCATTCCTAGCTGCTTAACTCCTGCTTCTGGACGAGCATGTGGTATTGCAATTTTAGGTGCAATAACAATATAGGGACCTAATTTTTCTACATTTACAATCATTTCATCAATATATTCTTCAATGATATATTGATTTTGTAATAACGGTTCAGCTGCTACCTTTATCGCATCTTTCCAATTATCAACTCGATTTTGAAGTTGAATAAACTCTTTAGTTAAAAGTTCGTTTAACATTGGTTTATATTTCTCCTCCTTCTCAAAATACACCGGACCACTCATAAATTCAGTCAATTCTCTTTTTAAAGATTGCTTATCTACTACATCGGAATATTTTCGAATAATTCCCATGACTACATCAACAGAATCCTTTTGATTCTCACCATAGAATACTCCATTTACGTTTCTTAAAAGAGATGCTTTTTCAGAATCAGTTAGAATTGGATTCACCTTAAAAACAGGTACCCCTCTCTTCTCAATTTCAGTAGTTGTAATAATACAATCTACATCAAATGTATTTGATTCATATTCTCGCTTTGAAATTGCATTTAATATATCCACATTTGAAAATAATTTTTCTAATTGGTATTGCAACATACGTGATGTTCCAATGCCATTCGGACATACAAGTAGCGCAGTTTTCCGCGGATTGGGAACGATTCCTTCTTTCCTCATCCACGCTCCAAAATGCATAGTAATATATGCAATCTCATCATCTGAAACAGATTTTCTCACATATTCTTCAAAATGATGAATCACTTTTTTTGTAAGACAATATACCTCTTTATAATTTTGCTGAATCGTATTCAGTAATGGATTTTCAATATCTATTCCATACTTCACCCGATAAAATGCGGGTTTCATATGCAAATATAGGTCTGAAGACAGCCCGTTAAAATCTTCAAATATAACGCAAGCATAGTCCTGAAATTCTTTAATCATCCTGTCAACAACCAAATGTATTTCATCCTTATTATTTTTTTCATACATATTTTCCTGGTAATTTACTTTTGCCCCTAACAAATGCGTCGTAATATAATAAATTTCATCACTTGGGAATTTAACAGCAAACTTTCGCTCAAACTGCTTCGCGATATACTTTGCTGCTTCAAATTGCTTTGAATCTCGAAGAACATTTTTTTCTGCTTCTTCCATTTCAATGTACTGTCCTTTTAAAATACGTCTATGGAACAAATACATGTAAACGCTTAAATTTTCAAGCACCTCATCTGTATATTGGATACCTAAAAACTCTTCACAGTTTGAAAGAATATTTTTTATGTTGTAAAGTGTTTCTCGTTCCAGAGTATCTTTTTCATTCCTCATGTCAGTTATAATGCATTTTACTTGTGATATTAAATACTCCCAGCCGTTTTTGGAAATAATGTGAGAGAGACTGGAAATTAACAAATTTCGTTTATCCTGTTCATCTCCAGCAATTTGATAGCCTTGTTTACGCCCAAATTGTAATAATAAATCATACTTATTTAGTTCTACTTTTAGCTTTTTTAAATCTGTAAGCACAGTATTACGACTTACTTGTAAAAGGTCAATTAAGTCTTCTAATAAAATTCTGTTTTCCTTTATGAGTAAGCATAAAATTAACCATATTTTTCTTTCTTGTGGAGAATATTCATATTGATCACTCGTAAATTCATTTAATTTTTTTACTATTATCTGTTTCGTTTCATTATTTAAGCAATAACCTAGAGGCCGGATATATTCAATTGAATGTAGCCCTTCCTCTTCTAACCAATCTTCAATCTTCTTAATATCATAATAAATTGTTCGCTTAGAAACTCGAATTACATCAATTAATTGATTTATAGACACATAACCTTCTGCTTGAATAATTTGTTGCAAAATATTTACACTTCGATTACCTAATATCATATATGGTGTACACCCTTTCTATACTTGTTCACTAATTGACTTGCAAGTATAGATACTAACTTTGCAAAATTAGATTTTGTAATCGTTTTCTATTAATATAATATCTTTTATTACCTCCAAATATAAGTCCAAATTTTGTTTTCTCTGTAGTGCAATGATTGTGCTTTAAAAATTACTTCAGCATACATTCCCCCGATGGAATACTTTATTTTCCTTTAATTCTAAAGTTCCCCTCATTATTCATTTACAGCAATGACAAAAAGATCTTTAGAATTTTTAATATAGCTTAGCACATATTAACCATAAGGAGTGATATGTATATGGAGTTTCTCTCATCTGAATATTTGTCTGCCTTGCTTGCCATCATTGTAATCGATTTAGTGTTAGCCGGAGATAATGCCATCGTAATTGGATTAGCAGCAAGAAGATTACCGAAAGACCAACAAAAAAAAGTTATTATATGGGGTACTGTCGGGGCAATCGCTATTAGAGCCCTCGCTACCTTAGTTGTCGTTTGGTTATTAAAAATACCTGGTTTACTCCTAATTGGCGGTATACTTCTTATATGGATCGCTTACAAGTTGATTGCTGAGGGTAAAAATCATGATATTAAAGCCGAAGAAGGATTTTGGTCTGCTATTAAAACCATTATTATCGCTGATGCGTTAATGGGCATTGATAATGTACTCGCAGTTGCAGGAGCTGCCCATGGTAACTTTTCTTTAGTAATCATTGGTCTATTAGTTTCTATTCCTGTAGTCGTATGGGGCAGTACATTGATTTTAAAATGGGTGGATCGTTTTCCTGTCATCATTACGATTGGAGCAGCGGTTTTAGCTTATACTGCTGCAAAAATGATTGTAGATGAGAAATGGTTTGCTGGATTTTTCGAAAGTAACCCTTTCATTAAATGGGCATTTATCATTATTATCATCGTCGGTGTAGTTTTCTTCGGAAAAGCAAAACAAAAAGCAACAGCTAGTTCTGTCTAATAATGATGGTATATTTACAAATAAAAAGCGCTATTCATATGAATAGCGCCTTTTATTATTTAGCTTCCCCTTCCGGAGTCGTTTTTACCTTCGTTTTGTTTTTATCACGATTGTTATAGTTATACTTCGAACGATCTACTGGAGTGAATCCTTCCGGTGTGTAGAATCGTAATAAGTCACCATTTACGACTTGGTCAGAGTATTTTAGTGAGTTTTGAACCATTTGTTCATTTTTCTTTATTTCATCTGTAAATTCTACAGGTTTTCCAGTTGTTGTATCATAGTATTTGCCGTTTAGTGCAGTAACAGTTGGGCTTACGTAGTTACCGTTACGGAACGCAACGACTTGTTTATGCTCTGGTGATAATAAATCTGAACCGAATTGAACATAGTTTTTCGTATCTGTACCTAGTAAGTGTAATAACGTAGGAAGAACGTCAATTTCACCGCCATATTGATGTTGTACGCCACCTTTCACTCCTGGTACACGAACGATTAAAGGCACACGTTGTAACTGTGCATTTTCAAATGAGTTCATTTCTTTACCCATTACTTTTGACATTGCTGCATTATGATTATCTGAAATACCGTAATGGTCTCCGTACATAACGATAATTGAGTTATCATATAAACCAGATTGTTTCAAGTAATCGATGAAGCCTTTTACAGATTCATCTAAATAGCGTGCTGTTTGGAAGTACGTATCTACTGATGAATCACCTGTTGTTGCTGGTTCAATCGTTGCTTCTGCCTTATCGATTGGATAAGGGAAATGGTTCGATAACGTAATAAACTTCGTATAGAACGGTTGTTTCAATGTTTGTAATAACGGAATAGATTCATTAAAGAACGGTTTATCTTTTAATCCGTAGTTTACTACATCTTTTTCATTCATATCGTAGTATGACGCATCAAAGAATTTATTAAAACCAAATGATTTATAAATATCGTCACGGTTCCAGAATGTTTTGTAGTTACCGTGGAATACTGCTGATGTGTATCCTTGTTGTCCTAAAATAGCTGGTGCTGATTGATACGTATTATGAGATTTCGTTGTAAAGACAGAACCTTGCGGTAAACCAAACATTGAATTCTCTAACATAAACTCCGCATCAGATGTTTTCCCTTGTCCTGTTTGATGGAAGAAGTTATCAAAGTATAGTGTATTCGCATCTTTTGTAAATGAGTTTAAGAACGGTGTAACTTCTTGACCATTTAATTTGTAATCGATTAAGAAGTTTTGGAATGACTCTAAATGAATATAAATTACGTTCATTCCCTTTCCTTTACCGAAATACTCAGGATTTGGACTTGCATAAGTTGATGTTAAATAATTTCGTACTTCTGTCATATTATCGCCATCAGCTAATGCTCGTTCTGTCGATGCTTTCGCACTTTGAATTCCATCATAAATTGTGTAGTTGTATGCCCCTAAATATTTCACAATATAATTACGGTCAAACGTTCTTGTTAATAATTCAGGACGGTCAGACTCTGCAAGACCTAAGTTAACACTGAATAATAAAATACCTGCTACAAATACTAGAGATAATTTATGCTTCGCAACACGAATTGGTTTTGGATTTGCAAATTTTGTTGCGACTAACACAATTAATATAATCGTGTCTAAAAAGTATAGTGGATCATAAAGATGTAGCAACGCAAGAATACTACCACCTAAATCTCCAAAGTTATTCGTTTGTGTTAATGTCGGGAACGTAATAAAGTCACTGAAAAAGCGATAGTATACTACGTTTGCGTATAAAAGAATCGACAATAACAAGTTGATGACAATTAGCCAAATATAAGATCGTTTCCCTTTTGCAAATAATGCAAGTCCTAAAAATAGAACTGCTGAACTAAGCGGGTTAAAAAACAGCAAGAATTTTTGGATTGTGTTTGAAATTCCTAAATTAAATTCCGTTACATACGCGGCATATGTTTTGAGCCAAAATAAAATAACGGCAAACAGAAAGAATCCAAAATGATTGCTTAACACACTTTTGCTCTTTAATAAGAACTGTTTCATTTCTCCACCTCTTTTAATCATCCAAGGCTTATTTTTTATAAGTCTGTCTCTCTATTCAAATTTTCTTCTTCAAATAGATTATCTTTATTTAACTATATGAAGAATATTAGTAATTATAATTTGAAGCTAGTATTTATTCAACTATTTCTTTTTAAACATTTTGACCTTGGTTTCTATTTAACAAAATAAATTTGTAACATTTCCTGTTTTCTCCCAAGATTCATCCACTAATTATGACATCCCATACTATATACCTTTATAAACTCATTCGCAAACTATTCTATCTCCAATTTTGGTACATATTTCACATGACAAAATAATGTTATTTAATTATATTGCTCACCTTACATTCCCCTGCTTCAACTAAATCTTAAAGTCATTACATCTCTTCCATACATGAAAAATCCTCATGTTCACTAATATTATATTTGAATAATTATTCATTTACCCTACCAGTAGTGTTATGTTTTCTCGACAAAAAAACTCGCTCTAAAAAGAGCGAGTTTTTTCATGATATATTATTGACCTTTGTACATTGCATCTACTTGTTTTTGAAGTTCTTCATTTTCTAAGTACTCATCGTAAGTTGCCTCTTTATCGATTACACCGTTTGGTGTTACTTCGATAATGCGGTTTGCAATTGTTTGTACGAACTGATGGTCATGAGATGTGAATAACATTGTACCTTTGAAAGCAATTAAACCGTTGTTTAATGCAGTGATAGACTCAAGGTCTAAGTGGTTCGTTGGATCGTCAAGTGTGATTACGTTCGCACCACTTAACATCATTTTAGATAACATACAACGAACTTTTTCGCCTCCAGATAATACAGAAACGTTCTTCTTAACTTCTTCACCTGAGAATAACATACGGCCTAAGAAACCACGTAAGAAGCTTTCTGACTCATCTTGTGGAGAGAATTGGCGTAACCAATCAACTAAGTTATAGTCACTGTTCTCAAAGTACTTAGAGTTATCTCTTGGGAAGTAAGATTGAGATGTTGTAACACCCCATTTGAATGAACCGCTATCTGGCTCCATTTCACCCATAAGGATTTTAAATAATGTTGTCATCGCGATATCGTTACGACCGATAAATGCAACTTTATCACCTTTATTTAAAGTGAAGTACACATTATCTAACACTTTTTCGCCATCAATTGTTTTAGAAAGGCCTTCAACAGTTAATAAGTCATTTCCTATTTCACGCTCAGGTGTGAAGCCAACGAATGGGTAACGACGTGATGATGGTCTAATATCATCTAATGTAATTTTATCTAATAATTTTTTACGAGAAGTTGCTTGTTTCGCTTTAGATGCGTTTGAGCTAAAGCGTGCAATGAAGTTTTGTAACTCTTTTACTTTCTCTTCTTTTTTCTTATTAGCATCTTGTGTTAATTTTAAAGCTAATTGGCTTGACTCATACCAGAAGTCATAGTTACCAACATAAAGTTGAATTTTTCCGAAATCAAGATCAGCCATGTGCGTACATACTTTATTTAAGAAGTGACGGTCATGGGATACAACGATTACTGTATTTTCAAAGTTCATTAAGAAGTTTTCTAACCATTGAATCGCTTTTAAGTCCAAGTGGTTGGTAGGCTCATCTAGTAATAGAATGTCAGGTTTACCGAATAATGCTTGAGCAAGTAATACTTTTACTTTCTCTGCACCAGTCAATTCTGATAATTTTTTGTCATGAAGATCTTCACCAATACCAAGACCTTTTAGAAGGATTGCAGCTTCTGACTCAGCTTCCCAACCGTTAAGCTCAGCGAACTCACCTTCAAGTTCTGCAGCACGCATACCATCTTCATCACTAAAGTCTTCTTTCATGTAAATAGCATTTTTCTCTTGCATTACTTTGTAAAGTTGCGTGTGACCCATAATTACTGTTTCTAATACTGGGAACTCTTCATATTCGAAGTGGTTCTGTTTTAATACTGCTAGACGCTCACCTGGCGTAATATGTATGTCACCTGTTGATGGTTCAATTTCTCCAGATAAAATCTTTAGAAATGTTGATTTACCAGCACCGTTTGCTCCGATTAAACCGTAGCAGTTACCTGGCGTGAATTTTATGTTAACATCTTCAAATAATTTGCGATCCGCGAAACGCAAACTAACGTTACTTACTGTAATCATTTGTGTCCTCCTACTAATACCGCTTATTTCAGCGTTTTCTCACCGATTGTCTTAAAAAATCGCATATTACGACTCAATTATTGTAGACTATAGCTATTATATAGTAGAAGCTGGATGAATAGCAACGGTTGATTACCTTTCTATAATGAAATCGGATAGTTTTTATCCATTCCCCTAGCTATTGTATGTATATCATCGACCTCTTTCTCATATAACCATTCACTTCTCATTCTGTAATACATTGGATTCATTTTTCATTCGAAATTTTATATATAGAAAAACTGTAGAGAAATCACCCCCTACAGTCTTCACTTATTTCGTATTTATTATCTTTTCTTTATAACTCTTCAATTTACTCGTTAATCCCATTAAAGCAGGTAACAATATCGGCATCACGATTAAAGCTAATAGTAATAGTGCAACGCCAACAACTGATGCTACTTGTATAAGTGTTAATACACCTGAAGGGATTAATGCTGCAAATGTCCCTACTAAAATTAGCGCCGCTGATAATACAACTCCTCCTATATGACGAGATGCAGTTATAATTTTCGTTACCGAATCCCCTTCTACCTCGTTATAGCGCATCATTACGAAAATACTATAATCCACTCCTAAAGCGACAATCATAATGAAGCTAAAGAATGGAACATTCCAGCTTAATGACTCTACATGTAATACATGTGCACTAATTTGTTCGCTTATACCAAGCGATGCAAAGTACGCTAATAGTAATGAGCCAATAATAAATATTGTATTTAATAATGAACGTGTAATTACAAGTAATACAATCGCAATTCCAATTAACATAATCGTAGCTGTACGTAAGAAATCTTGCCCCGTTACTTCTTTTAAATCAACGTTTCTAGCTGTAGTTCCGCCAATCGCTGTTTTCGCATCCTTTAATTCCGTTCCCTTTACAGTGCCCTCGATTGTTTTATTGATTTCTTGAATAATCGGCATTGCTTCTTTTGAATACGGATTTACATCTAAAATGATGGTCATTTTAGCAATCTTTCTATCTTGTGACATGTACGTGTTCAATGCTTTTTGGAAATCGTCTCCCTCTAACACTTCTTTTGGAATATAAAACTTCTCAGAGCTTTTCGATTCATTGAGCTCCCCTAAATATTTCTGCGCGTCATGCAGGCCATTGCTTACTTTTCCAAGCCCTTCTGTACTTTTAGATAAACCAGATTGTAATTGCCCCATCTTTTCCTGCAGGTCTTTAAGGCCCGTTAAAAGTTGCCCTTGCCCATCGTTTATTTTCGTTAATCCAGATTGTAACTCAGCTGATTTATTCGCAATTTGTTTTGAACCTGCAGAACCTTCATTTAATCCATTTTTAAGATCCGCTGCTCCCTTTTGTAACTTATTAATTCCATTGTTCATTTCTTTTAAGCCGTTATCCACTTTCAGTAACGATTGATTCGCTTCTTTAAATGAACTCATCGCTGCTTTATGCTGCGTTGCTAATTGATTTAATTCTTTTGAAAGTATATTTAATTTTTTTTGAGCTTCTTTAGCAATCCCTATCGTTTGTTGTATGTTTGAATCATTCGCTAGTTCTGGTTTCGTTTGAACGAAATTGGTCATTAACATTTCAATTTGTTCATATCCCTTTTTCGCACCATCAATTGCTTGAGAAATACTTCCGAAGTATTGATCGTAAGAGCTTAAACCTTTTTCTAACTGTGCATAACCAGCATGCAGCTGCGACGTTGCATTAGATAGAACATTTATATTTTCGTTTACTGAAGCTAAGCCACTCTCAATTTGCTGTGCCCCTTGTGCACCGTCGTTTATGCCATTTGATAATTGATGTAAAGCTGTTCCTAATGCTGATACCCCGTTTTTCGCCTCGTTCGTTCCATCAATTAATTTTTGAACATTCGCAAGACTATTTGAATCATTACTTCCCATTTTATTTTTCGCATCCGTTAATCCATCATTAATTTCCTTTATGCCACCATCGGCATCTCCTAATCCTGTATTCAATTCTCCCGCTTGCTTATTTAAATATAATTCTTTTATCTTCTCACCAGTTGGACGTGTTGGTGCATATACTTCTGATACACCTTTAACTTTCAAAATTTTATCAGTTAATTCGTCTAAAATTTGTAGAGAAGTTCCTTCATCCAGCTTTTTATCAGATTGAATGACTAATGTACTCGGTGAAGAGAAACCAGGCGGAAAATGATCCTCTATTACGTTAATACCCATCTTTGATTCATACTTATTATCTACTTCAAATAAATCATTGTAATTTAGTGTATTAGAGTATTTTAATATGAAAGGAATCGATATTAAAAATACGATGATTAAAGCGATAAATGGCCTTGCTACTGAGTTTTTCGCAAAGAATCCCCATAAGCGACTATCCTCATGACCTTTAAATGTTTTAACTGGATAAAACATTCCTTTTCCTAAAAGCACCATAAAAAATGGATTTAAAGTCGTTAATACGAGTAGTAATACTAAAACACCAATTGCTACCGCTGAAGTAGATTGATATAATTTAAAATTCGCTAACGCAAGTGATGCAAAACCAATTAGCACCGCTATACCGCTATATAATACGGTTTTACCTGCCGATTTAAATGTTTCTTTCGTGGCCCAAAATGCATTTTCTTGTTTACTTAATTCTTCTTTAAACCTCGTATATAATAAAATGTTATAATCTGTTCCTACTCCAAAGAGGACGACGACTACGAACACTTGTGTAAAGTTTGAAAATGGGAAATTAAATTGATCTACAAGCTGAGCAATAATCCCCATTGAAACTAAATACGACACACCGACTGTAAGAAGAGAAACAATCGGAACAACTGGTGAACGAAATACGAGGATTAATACTACAAGAATGAAAATGATTGAAATAACTTCTGTCTTTTTCACTCCCTCTTGAGAGGATTTAAGAAAATCACCCGCTATTAAGTCACTTCCTGTTAAATACGTTTTTACTCCTTTCGTTTGCACCTTTTCATGCAGATTATTTGAAACCCTTGATATTTCACCATGTTTTTTATCTATCGATATTTGCGTTAAAATAGTCGTATTATCTTTAGAAACTAATTGTTTCTCCAAGTCTTTATTATCTAAATGCGAAACAACTTCCTTAATTCCTAATTGCTCTTTTTCATTTTGCAGGGCGTTGATCGTTTTTGTTATTTCCTTCTTTTGTTCATCTGTTAAAGCTGCCTTATTACCACTATTAAAAACGGCTATAATTTCATACTTTTCAACCCCTTCTTTATCCATCTCTTTAATCATCTTGTCAGCAATGCTGCTTTGTTCTGTATTAGGGATTGTAATTTTCCCTTTTTCCTTCACTAATTTATCCATATTAGGCATCGTTACAACCATTGTAATAGTAATAACTATCCATAATAGAAAAGATAAACTTCTCCAACTTTTTAACTTGCTCATTTAAATCATCTCCCATTATGAAATTTACACACGGAATGAATATTCATTCCTATTCTTTTGAAAACCCTTCCGGAATGAACGTTCATTCCTATCATTCTATTAAATTATTCATTAACTTTATTAAACTAGGTAATACGGAATGAATATTCATTCCTTTAGTTGTAAAGATTTATCATCTCCTGTTATTCTTTTTCATACCTCTCTCGGAATGAATGTTCATTCCTGTCCTTATAATGCTATAGAATCAAATGATTCTAATAGCATTCCAACAACTTTCTTCCAATTCCTTTACTAATTCATCTGTATATTCTAACTGCCCTGTTTCCATTACTTTAATTAATTTTTCAATTGGTTGATATACAATAATAATTAAAGCAATTGGTGGTAATGGACGAAGCAAACCTTTTTCGATTCCATCTTCAATCAAGTTCATGAAGAAACCCATGAAGTCCTCGAATATTTCATTGCTATGTTCATCTAGAAAATAACTATCACAGTGAGAATTTGTAAAAAGAAAAGCATCTGCATTTTGTCTCGCAAATTCAAATAAACGGTTGTATGTATGGCTAAACTGTTCACGAATATTTGCACCGACCGGGAAATCATTTTTTATTAATTCCGATAGTTGTAAAACACTTTTCGTAAATAAAGAATTAACAAGCGCTTCTTTATTTTCAAAATAACGGTAGATCGTACCTGCGCCTACTTTTGCTTTTTCAGCAATCATCGGAATTGTTGTACCATCATAACCTCGTTCTGCAAAAAGTTGTATTGCAGCATCAAAAATATCCTCTTGTTTGTTTTTAGCCATTTTTCCACCTCAATTTCCAGGAATGAAAATTCATTCCGTTTTTAATTATAAATTACATGAATTAAAAGTCAAGTGCGTGACAAAGTATAACTGTGATTTTTTATCCTCTATTTGTGAATGAAATTATATGAGTGACTTTCTGGATATATTGGCGCAACTTAAAATTATATCAGCGATTCTCATGATATATTGACTTACCGACAAAAATTCACAATATAAGAGGAAGCTATCCCGAAATTTCACTTAGGATAGCCCACCTTCATACATACAAATTAAAAGAAATCATAAATAAATGGCTTACGCACTGGTACTAGATTCTCAATTGACCGTATTGCCTCGTCACTTCCACTAATTAATTCAAGTTCATTTAGTTCTAACGGGCGTTTATAACCAAACATTATTGCCGATAGTGCATTTATATCCAGTTTTATTCCTTTTTCCGTTGTTTCTTCTACAATTGTTATTTCATGATTTGCAAGTCTCACTGTTACGTTATTCCACGGAGCAAATGCGTCTGTAATGTGTAGGATCACTTCTTGCTGTACATTGTTCCAATTCAACTCATATTGTTTTAAGAATTGCTCTACATCTACAATTCTTCCCATAAAATATGGTTTTATTTCTGTCTTCACGCGTGGCTCTTGCAATGAATATAACAACGGTTCGTTTTCACTTACTGTCATTTCAAGTTCTTTAATCATAGAATCATGCTGGCAAATAAAGTTCCACAGACCATTTCGTGCTTCATTATGTAGTGGTACAAATTCTTCTACTGTCATTTTATAGTTTTCTATTTTGTATAACATGTAACCTGCTGCCCTTTTATTTTCATCATAGTAAATCGCTAATGTTAAATCATCATAAACCGCTTGTAACCACCAGTTCTTCTCTCGAACTAGCATACCTGAAAAACGTTCTGCAAATACTTCATAGAGCTTTTCGACCTCTTCTGGATGATTTTCTTTATTAAAACGTTTCACAGTGCCATTTACTTGTTTTTCCATCACTAAATCGCTCTTAGTTATATGACATGTGACTAAATTCGCACAAAGTTCCCAGCCGTATTTACGGTAAAATGAAACCGCAAATGGATGTAACATAGAGACTGTATAGCCATCTTTTTTCATCGTTTGAAGTGAATCTTGAAGTAGCTCTTTTACATACCCACTTCTTCTATACTCAGGATACGTCGCTACCCCTGCAACGCCACCCATTTTAAATTTTTCTTTACCTATGTAAATATGAAACGGAATAAGATGTAGTTTTGCTGCTAAGTCTTCCCCTTCCATAATGCCGTATATTTCATGACTTTCCTTCATCTTTGTAAGTTGCTGCTGTAATCGTTCCTCATCTACTTTATATTGAAAAGCGTATTCTGATAAACGTAATGCTTCTCTGAACTTATCTTCTTTTAATTGTATGACATTCATATAATTCTCCTCCATTCCCTGTTTGAATTGTATCACAATTCTTTCTATTATAGTTCGGTAAGTGAAATTAGAAAGACGTTTTAACAAAAAAAGCAGATACATCACGTATCTGCTTTCCATCCTTATTATTTAGCTAACTTTTGAAGTTCATCAAAGAATGTAGGATATGATACACCTACTGCTTCTGCATCTTCAATAATTGTTTTTCCTTCTGCCAGACAGCCAGCAATCGCAAGCATCATTCCGATGCGATGATCACCATAACTATTTACTGTATTGCCTTTTAGAGCTGATTTTCCGTAAATGATCATGCCGTCATCAGTTGCTTCTATGCGAGCTCCTAGTTTCGTTAACTCAGCAACGACTGTATCAATACGATTTGTTTCTTTTACTTTTAATTCGTGTGCATCTTTAATTACTGTAATTCCTTCCGCTTGCGTTGCCGCTAATGCGATTACAGGAATCTCATCGATTAATCTAGGGATAATATCTCCGCCAATTTCAATTCCTTTTAATGAAGATGTTTCAATTGTAATATTTGCAGCTGGTTCTGATGCCCCTTCGTTAATTATATCTACAGTGAACGTAGCACCCATTTTCTCTAAAACATCAATAATACCTGTACGAGTTGGATTCATTCCTACATTTTGTAATACTAGTTTACTATTTGGGATGATTGCACCTGCTACTAAGAAAAATGCTGCTGATGATACGTCACCTGGCACTTGAATGTCTGTTGCTGTTAATTTTTGTCCACCTGACAGCTTCACTGTTTTCCCTTCGCGAGTTACTTTAACACCAAATGCTTCAAGCATTCTTTCCGTATGGTCGCGTGAAATATGTGGTTCTGTAACAGCTGTTACACCTTCTGCACGAAGACCTGCAAGTAAAATAGCTGACTTTACTTGTGCACTTGCAACAGGAGAAATATATTCAATTGCTTTTAAATCTCCGCCACGTATTGTTAGCGGTGTAAATGTTCCTTCTTCTCTGCCGTCAATGTTTGCACCCATTTGTTTTAATGGGTTTGTTACACGCTTCATCGGTCTTTTTGCGATAGACTCATCACCTTGTACGCAAGAGAAAAATGGTGTGTTAGCTAATATACCTGACATTAATCGAATTGTTGTACCAGAATTACCAACATCTAATACAACTTTCGGTTCTTGTAAACCTTCTAATCCTTTACCAACTACAGTAACTTCATCACCGTTTTGCGTAATTTCTACTCCCATTTCTTTAAAACATGAAATAGTACTTAAACAGTCTGCACCGGGCAAGAAACCTTTAATTGTTGTTTTCCCTTCTGCAATCGAACCGAACATAACAGCACGGTGTGAAATGGATTTATCACCTGGGATTGTAATATTGCCATTCAATCCGTTATTAACAGGTTGTATTGTTCTTTCTTTCACGTTTTTCACCTTCTCATTTAAATTGTTTCATAAGTTTGGTATTCTTCTTCTCCAAGCGCTAGCTTCGCTTTCATACGATCTTCTTCCCTTTGGAAACTAATACGTAATACCCCAAGCAGTCCTTCACGCGCTTCTAATATTTGCAAGTTCGTAATACTAATTTCCTCGCGCGCTAAAATACTCGTAATATGAGCCAATGCCCCCACCTTATCTAATACATCAACGTATAAGTCGTGATAAGCAGGAATTGCACCACTCTTTCTTACTGGTAAAGAATCACGGTATTCCTTCGCATCTGCAAAATAGTTTTGAATCTCGCCTGCATCTCCGGTAGAAACTGTCTTATATAAACCTTCCATTTCAGAGATCCACTCTTTTAATAATACCATTAAATGCTCTCGATTTTGCTTTACAATATCACTCCACATTTTCGGACTACTAGATGCGATACGTGTAATGTCTTTGAAACCTCCAGCAGCGAGTTGATGAATGAGCGGATTATCTCCTGCATGTTTCTCAACTTGCTTTACTAAACCTGCTGCGATAAGATGCGGGAAATGACTAACAATCCCTGTTACATAATCATGTTCTTCTGTATTTAAAACAAGAAAATGAGATCCTGTTCCTTTTAACCATACTTTAAGGTCTTCCACTTGTTCATTTGGTACATGATTCATCGGTGTTAAAATGTAAAATGCATTTTCAAATAAATGCGCCTTTGCGCTTTCAACTCCCGTTTTATGAGAACCCGCCATCGGATGTCCCCCAATGAAAGAAACTTCCTTTGAAAATAAAGCTTCCGCTTCGTTCATAATAGACCCTTTTGTACTACCAACATCAGTCACTATAACATCTTCTCGTAAACGGAATGACGCAAGTTTGTGTAATAGCTTCTTCGTTTCTTCAACTGGAGAAGCAAAAACAATTAAATGGGCCTCTTCACATGCATGTTGTAAATCAACTGCTACTTCATCTACTACGTGTAATTCTTTTGCACGCTCTACTTGCTCTTTAAATATATCGTAACCTGTTATCGTTACATCGTGCTCTTTCTTAATCGCTAATGCGAGAGAGCCTCCTATTAAACCTGTTCCAATTAATACTACCTTTTTACGCATTTGCCTCATCTCGAGACTTACTTTTTTTGTTTTCAAAGTGTTGTTTTAACACTGAAATCACTCCTTCATTTTGCTCCCTTGTTCCAACTGTAATACGGACACCATTTGGGAATGGACGAATAATAAACCCTGCATGTGCACAAGCTTCATAAATCTCTCCTGCATTCTCAACTGGCAAGAAGATGAAATTTGTTTGTGATGGATAAAATGGAATTTCATTTTCCTTACAAAAGCTTGCGTATTGTTGTAATCCCTCTGTATTCACGTGAACTATTTCTTCAATAAACTCGTTATCACCAAAAGCAATCGTAGCTGCTTTTTGCGCTAATGAAGATACGTTAAATGGTAAACGTACGACATTTAATTTCTCAATTAGCTCTTCCTGTCCGATCGCATATCCAACGCGGAAAGAAGCTAATCCGTATGCTTTAGAAAACGTTCTAAGTACAAGAATGTTTTTATGTTTTTCTAAAAGCGATAATGTCTCAGGGAAATCTTTTGCTGTTACGTATTCATAGTACGCTTCATCAATGACAATTAACGTATTTTCACTAATGCCTTCAATAAATTGAGTTAATTTTTGCTCATTCACATATGTGCCCGTCGGGTTATTCGGATTACAAATCCATACGATTTTCGTATTATTATTTACCGCTGACAAAATTTCGTCTAAATCGTATACACCGTTATTTAAAGGAATTTCTTTCACTTCACAGCCTTCAATAATCGCATGATGACGGTATTGCGGGAATGTTGCACCTGCTGTTACAATGTTATCTCCCGCTCGTAATACGGCGCGGCTTATTATTTGAATGATTTCATCTAAACCACTACCACAAAGTACTTGTTCCATTTGCACATGCAACTTATCCGCGATTGTTTGACGGAGCGTCGTAGCACCTCCGTCAGGATATAAAGCATGTTCCAACCAAGATTTTTGCAACTCTTCTAAAACTCTCGGTGAACAACCGAATGGATTTTCATTCGATGCTAATTTCACAAACGAATGATCTCCGTACACTTCTTTCATTTGTTCTGGTGATTTACCTGGTTTATATGGTTGTAATGATGATAGTTGATCTTTTACTTGCACGTTAAACCCACCTTTTTATTAAAATTCTTTTGCGTAGTTATTGTGTTGCATAATGTTTTGTTTTAATAATTCCATACGATCTTTTCCGAATTGTTCGACTAGTGCATCTGCAAGTTCCCATGCTACAACAGATTCAGCTACTACACCCGCTGCTGGTACTGCGCAACTATCAGATCTTTCAATACTAGCTTGGAATGCTTCCTTCGTATCAATATCAACGCTTGCTAACGGTTTGTATAATGTAGGAATTGGCTTCATAACGCCTCTTACGACAATTGGCATACCTGTTGTCATACCGCCTTCTAAACCGCCGGCATTATTCGTTTTTCTCGTGTATCCTTTTTCTTCATCCCACAGAATTTCATCATGCACTTTACTTCCTGGTTGTCTTGCCGCTTCAAAACCTACGCCAATTTCAGCACCTTTAAATGCATTTATACTCATAATTGCACCAGCAAGTTTTGCATCTAATTTACGATCGTAATGAACGTAACTACCAACGCCAATAGGCATACCTTCTGCAATAACTTCCACAATACCACCGATTGAATCTCCGGTACTTTTTGCGTTGTCAATCGCATCCATCATTTCTTGCTCTACTTCTTTATCTAAACATCGAACTGGTGAGTTTTCAGTTATCGTTTGAATTTCTTCAATCGGTAAGTTTGAAATATGTTTTGCTTTTACTCCACCAATTTCAAGAACATGTCCTGCAATTTTTACGCCTAATTCGCTTAAAATTTGTTTTGCAACTGCACCAGCAGCTACACGAACTGTCGTTTCTCTTGCAGATGAGCGCTCTAATACGTTTCTTATATCACGATGACCATATTTAATTGCTCCATTTAAATCCGCATGTCCTGGACGTGGTTTTGTAATTGTACGTTTCATGTCTTTACTTTCTTTTTCAGAAATTGGCTCAGCACCCATTACTTTCGTCCAATGTTTGAAATCATCATTTTTTACGATTAACGTAATCGGTGATCCAAGTGTCATCCCGTGACGAACACCACTTACAATTTCAACTGTATCTGTTTCAATTTGCATGCGTCTTCCGCGTCCATGACCTTTTTGTCTTCTTAATAATTCTTTATTAATATGTTCCGCCGTAAGTGTCAAACCTGCTGGTACACCTTCTAAAATAACTGTTAACTGCGGTCCATGTGATTCTCCAGCTGTAATGTATCTCATTTCTCTTGCCCCTTTACTATTTTTTTGTACAAAAAAGTCCCTACTGAGCGCTCAGTAGGGACGATGTTTATCGCGGTACCACCCTAGTTGTAGACAACTGTCGTCTACCTCTCTTCTTCTTTAACGATCGTTTGACCGTCTTCCCCTCCATAAGTTGTCGAGAAAGATGCTCCAAGGCTGTAATTCATGCTTACCTTTGTACTGATTCACACCAGCCATCAGCTCTCTTTAACAGTGAGATAAGCACTACTGTTTCCTCTTCAACGCATATATGATATGGAATTAAGATAATTTATTTTTGAAACCTTTTAACTCATCCATGAATCTATGGAATTCTGGAATGTCCATTTGTTGTGCAGAATCTGACAATGCAACTGCTGGATCTGGATGAACTTCAGCCATTACTGCATCTGCGCCAATTGCAAGTGCCGCTTTCGCTGTTGGTAATAATAAATCTCTGCGTCCAGTTGAATGTGTTACATCAACGATAACTGGTAAATGTGTTTCTTTCTTTAAAATTGGTACTGCAGAAATGTCTAATGTGTTACGTGTTGCTCTTTCGTATGTGCGGATACCGCGCTCACAAAGAATAATTTGATCGTTACCTTGCGCAATGATGTATTCCGCTGCGTTAATGAACTCATCAATTGTTGCTGCTAATCCACGTTTTAATAATACTGGTTTGTTAACTTTACCTACAGCTCGTAATAAATCGAAGTTTTGCATGTTACGTGCGCCAACTTGAATTACATCAACGTAGTCTAATGCCATTTCAACATCGTTCGGATTTAAAATTTCACTAATAATTGCTAAGTCGAACTCGTCTGCTACTTGGCGTAAAATTTGTAGTCCTTCTACTCCTAAACCTTGGAAATCGTATGGAGATGTTCTCGGTTTGAATGCACCACCGCGCATTAATTTTAAGCCTTGGTCTTTCATCGCTTGCCCTACTTGACGAACTTGCTCTAAGCTTTCTACTGCACAAGGTCCCATGATGAACGTTTGTGTTCCGTTTCCAATCAATTCACCTTTTACATCAACGATTGTATTTTCTTGTTTCTTTTTACGTGATACTAGTAACGCTTTACGGTTATCATCTTCTTGTAACTCTAAGCTTGCTTTGAAAATCGTTTTGAAAATATGTTGAACTGTTGATGTTTCGAATGGTCCTTCGTTATGCTCTGCAATCATATCAAGTACTTCACGCTCACGTACTGGATCAAAGCGTTTCGTACCTTGTACTTGCTTTTGCTCTCCAATTTTTTGAACGATTTCACCACGTTTGTTTAAAAGGTGTAATAGTTGTAAGTTAATTTCATCTACCTGTTTACGTAATTGATCTAATTCATGATTTGCCATTTGGAAATCCTCCTCTAATGTTTTAAAAGTATAGTAAGAGAATAAAAGATTCTCTATTTTCTGAACTGGCTAATTATACAAATTTATAGTGGAATCGATACCTCTTCTTATTTTAAACTAATAATTCGTACAAAGACATGAACTACTAGTTAAAAAGCCACTTTTTTGTACAAAAAAGCCCTACTGATCCAATCAGTAGGGACGATATTTATCGCGGTACCACCCTAGTTGTAGACTTCTTTCGTCTACCTCTCTTCATTGTTAACGATCATCTGACCGTCTTTCCCTTCATAAAGACAATACTATCTTTACTACGAAAAAGATGCTCCAGGACTGTAATTCGCTCTTGTTTTTGTACTGGTTCGCACCAACCACCAGCTCTCTGTTACAGGGAAACAACAACTACTGCTTTTCCTTTCAATGCATGACTATTTTATTTTCAAGTTGGACCACTAAAATACAAAAAGTCCCTACTGAATAAATCAGTAGGGACGATATTTATCGCGGTACCACCCTAGTTGTAGACTAACTTTCTGTCTACCTCTCTTCACTGTTAACGATCAATTGACCGCTTTTTCCTCATAAAGACAAACTATCTTTATTACGAAAAAGATGCTCCAAGACTGTAATTCATGATTATCCCTGTACTGGTTCACACCAACCACCAGCTCTCTGTTACAGTAAGACTAACCACTACTGTGATCTCTTCATTGCACTTTGTTTATTCAAATGTTTTTGAAATTGAATAAGTATGATTCGTATTATAGAACGCTTTTCAAAACACTGTCAACAACTTTTTATATATTTTTTAAAATTCCACTTTCGTCCTATAATTCTTCTTGTAAATCACCCATTACAATTCCTATGCGAATTATTTCATTTTCTAGTAAATGTAAAACATATTCCTCTACTCCATACTGAACTAATAATTCTTTTATTTTTATGATTTCTTTTTCAAATAAAACGGCTTCTTGACATGTTTGTAGTAAAATAAAAAACACATTTGCAAACATTTCTTTATGCGCTTTCATACTTTCTTTCTTATGAAGCATTTCAATCAATAACTGCTTCATTTCCTCACCTGTACATTTACCATTTACACTTGAAAATGCACGAGACATAATACATAATCCTTTTTCTAATATTTCATCCATGTATAAAATAATACGTAAAAGCATTACATATTCTCTCGCTGTTATCTCACCCATTTTTGGTCGTTCTCGCAAAAATACACTGAGCCAAGCTGTCCAAAATTTTTGTTGTTCTTTTACACTTAATGTTTTGACGTAATAGCATAAAAACTGCATAAATTTAATTTTATTTTCTTCATTTTCTAATACGAGTAAAGGGTATAACCAATCTGTTTTTTGCTCCCAATATAGTACACATTTAATAAATACAAAGCTAAGCCACTTCAAGAAAGCTTCCCTCGTATGCGGATGTAATACTTCCAAATGTTCTATCGCATACTTAATAAAACGCTTCATTTCTGTAAATAAAGGTAAATTTATTTGCGTGTAACATAAACCAGCCCATGCATATTCCGTAATTTCATTTTGTTTTTTTAAATCTAAGTATGGTAACAAATATTTTCGGCACCATTGCTTTTCAATATGATATAGAAATGTAATATCTGCTATTAAACGAGCAAACATAAAGTTTGTTCGTACTGAATTAACTCTTACTTGTTCTTCAAATAAAAATAAATATTCATATACATTACGATCGTATAAATGATCATATGATAACAACTTTAATAATACAGCCGTCATTTTTCCAACAGGATGCTGAATTGATTCATTGTAAAAATCTTGTTTTCCAAGCTTAAAATCCGTATCACTCTTCATAACTTGAGGAAACACTGAAAAAGCAAAGCGTTTTACAACACGTATACTATTCTCTTCTAACTCTTCTAGTCGATTACTAATTTCATATAGAAAACTACTAATTAACCAATGAAAAGCAGTATTTCTAACAAATTTCTGCAATAACGGAATAATTTTTTGGATTTGATCATTTGTCAATCCTCTGTTATTTCGCCATTCTCTAATACAAACAAACCATACTTCATTACTTATTTCTTGCACTCCTACTAATTGATATGCGAATGAAATACTCCACTCTGTATTCAATTTACATGCTTTTGATAACATCTCTAAAAAATGGCGTTGTTCAAAAACACCATCTTGCGAAAATTGCCGAACTTGCTTCATAATTTCAACATCTTTCAGCTGCAATAATCCGTCAGCTGTTACATTACAAGTAATGCTTTGCGCTGTATCCTCTTTCTTTTGTACACTGTATCGTTCAGAATGAAAATGAGGATGCTTTTGCTTCATTAACTCATACCCATTTGCCGTAGATGGACTATTTGAATCACACTTGAATAATAAGTCTAATACGAGACATGCATCAAATACTCTCTCTTCTGTAAGACGCTTTATTACAGTTCGAGTGACTTCTTCTTTTGTTTTTTCCAAACAATTTGCATAATGACTTTTTAAAAGTTGGAAAACTTCATGTTTATAAGTGAAATCTAAAAGAAGTCCTTCCTGTAACAACCATTTCATTTTGTCATCTACACGAACAAAAATATTTTTATTCATCGCATCAATTGCAATTCGCTTTTGAAGTACACTATTCGCTTCTATCATTTCTGTAATATAATAATCCGCTTTTTTCTCATTGTTTTCACATAAATAAGTTAGACACTCTTTTACAATTTGTATTAAAAATGCAAGATCATTTTGATGAAACTCTTTTTCTACATCTTCCTTATTTCTCTTTTTCAGTGCCGTTTGTCTTAATGACAACATTCTCAATTTTTCTAATCCAATCATCATAATTGGAACAGCATAATAGGCGATATATGGCCTCATCTTTTCGTTCCAAATTTGCTCCACATGAGAAAATGTAGATACTGGTAAGCGACTCGATTCCTCGAGTTCTATTGATTCTTGCGTATCATTTCCCCATTTTCTTACACGTTTCAACTTCAGCTTTCCGTCTAAAATAAAAGTTAGTAACAATAAGGCAATTTCTTTATGCTCAGGAAAAGAACATTTTTGCAATAACTTAGAAATCTTTTCTATAGAGCTACTATCTTTTTCAGCAGTTTCTAATAAAAGGAGTGTCCACCTGGCAAACAACAATGGGTCCATCTCACTCTTCGTTTCGTTTAAGTAGTTACAAATTGTTTTCCATAATAACGTTGATATTTTAGAATAATTTTTATAAATTAATTGAAATAATTCTTTCTGATGACTAAAAAGAAATTGTTCCACTAACCATTCTGCAAGTAATTCATCTACTTCATTATAGTTTGGCGTAAGCATAAACAAATTTTGTAATTTACCTTCTGCTTCTAACCATTCGACCCATTCATAATCGTGAGCAAATTCCACAAAGTAACGAACTGTTTCAATTTTTTTAATTGATTGCTTTATGTATGATAATTGTTCCTGTTCTACTGACGGGGGAACCGTTACAATATCCCGAATACGCATTCTTTTCGTAATATAATTATCACCCATTAATTCCGCCCAGCGTTTTACCGCTTTTACGAGAGATTGATGATTATTCACTTTATTCGGATACACAATCGGTCTTATCCCTAAATGTTCCCAGTGGTACGTATTTTCTCCTTGTGCGACAAAAGCAAATCGTCTTGTACTTGGTGGTAAACCAGTTGCTAAATATTTCATTACTGGGTCATTATGACTATATCCAATGAATAAAACGGTGTAATTTGAGAATAGATCGACTAAAAATCTTCTCGCCCAACCTTCCGTTAAGTAAGCCCTTCCAAAATCACCGTCTGTTAAAATTAAAGCCTCTTTCTCCTGTTCTACATTACCATGTATATAAGCAAGACCTTTAAAAGCTCTCCCAGTCGGTAAAGCTGGAGCGTAATAAACATTGATATCTCTATTTATTTCTTTAATTGCAGTTGTAAAATGTTGATCAAAATTTGTTGTTACAATGCGGATATCTGTATCTAAAGGAAATAACCTTGGAATTGCATAATGTAATGGATTCGGTTTTGATTTCTCTATATGAACAAGATCTCTTGCGACTTGATGTACATCTTTTGTTTTCGCAATTTTACCAAGATAATAATCATGTGGTTCTGTTATTTCACGCTTTTCGACATATAACGTTTTTGCAATTTCATCAACTAAATCATCAAAATTTGGTAAGTTTGATTTCCCTTTCATAGAAACTCCCGCTCCAACAAATAACACTAACTTTCCTTGCTCAATGTGATCAATTAACTCATCTGGAATTTCTACTTCTGAAGTAATCCACATCCTGGATTCCCCCTTACCTAAAAATGTCATACACTCTCATTTTACTATAACATTTTTTCGTTATTTTTATAATATTTAGACTAAATTCCGAACATGAAAAAGTTTTATGTAAATAAATCCGTTACAATGTATGAACTACAGAATTTATTGAAAAACTATGTATAAATCGGAGGTGTAAATTTTGAATGATTTCACAGTAGTGCTTATCAAGTTTATATCATGCATTATCGCATTTAGCATTGGGCTTGCTTTATTTTTCCCTGCAACGTTTGTTCAAATTATTTCATTCAGTCTCTTTGTTACAATCGTATCCTACATGTTCGTTGATAAAATTATTTTAAATCGAATTGGCAATACTGGTGCCATTATGTCGGATTTCTTATTAACATATTTAAGCGTATGGATTTTCGGTAATATTTTATTAGACAACTATATGCAAATTGCATGGGGCAGTATCCTTTCTGCCATCGTCTTCACTTTATCTGAAGTAATCGTTCATCGCTTCTCTAACTCTCATACAAGGCACAACAATGATAACATTCGTATTAATCGCCGCTTTGCATATGGTACGGAGTTTGCTGAAGAACAAAATATATTGGATAAAGACAAGAAGAAGTAACATTTTAATGCAGGAGCGCCCTTTTTAATTATGTGGTGCTCCTTTTTTTGTATTTTTTCATTATGGTACGTGAAATTATATAAACGATTATTTCAAAATATCGACTTACCGACAATATTTGACGCTATTTTTCTAATAAAAAAACTGCCTCTTATTTAGAGGCAGCCACTTTCAAGTCTTTTAATGCAACAACATCCGCAAACGCTCCCAATACTGCGTTATGATGTTTCACAATATCTTCAGCACGTAACACTTCTGCATCAAATGTACTATGCGCATCACTAACTAACGTTACTTTATATCCTTCACTACATGCTCTGCGCGTTGTCGTATCTACACAATACTCTGTTTGCATTCCCGAAAGAATAACGTGTTCAATTCCTTTCTCTTGTAACACTTCGCTTAAGTTTGTCTTATGGAATGAATCTGGCGTCGTCTTTTCAACAATATCATCCCCTTCTTGCGGAGCGATTGTTGCATGGATTCGCCATCCATCCGTACCTTTTTCTAACGGATGGTCTTTAGGACCGTTATGTTGGACATAAATAACTGGAATATCATTTGTACGACATTCCCCAATAAGCTCTTGCAATGTTTGTAAAAACTTTTCCCCATTATGTACTGGCATTCCAGCTGTATACATACCGGCTTGCACATCAATTACGATTAATGCTTTTTTCATTTCACACAGCTCCCTTCGTTTATATAAGCCATTGCATATTCATTATAATTGTTTGTATTCCATCATCCAACAATCTTCTAGTTCCCCCTCATGTAGCTCATGTTCCTTTAAAATCTTTACTTTTTTAAATCCGCATTTTTCAT
Source organism: Bacillus sp. 22475 (assembly GCF_052044835.1). Classification (NCBI taxonomy): domain Bacteria; kingdom Bacillati; phylum Bacillota; class Bacilli; order Caryophanales; family Bacillaceae; genus Bacillus; species Bacillus sp. 22475. Next base: position 288,943 of record NZ_JBQENW010000003.1, read on the forward strand.
AACACTTTATCGCTCGTTCATTATTTACTTTCGGATCCATTGCGATTGCTTCTGCTCCCATTTCACCCATAATGTATGTAATTGCTGCCTGAACGAGTTTTTGTCCAATTCCTTTTCCCCAATAGACTGGTTCACCGATAAATTGATCCATTCCCCATACATTTTGTGATTCTTTATAGCCATATATCGCTTTCCACTCTGAATCAACTGGGTACATTTGTATGTAACCAATCGGAACGGTATCAAATTCTATTAAACATCTATTTTCATTACTGTTTGGATTATGCATAAAATGATCAAGCACCTTTTCTACAGATTGCGGATTATCTCGCCCTTCGTAATACCGCAGGACTGCTGGGTCCGTTAACCATTTAGAAATGATAGCTGCATCATTTTCCATTACGTATCTAATCAATAAACCTTCTTTTTGAAAAAGCATATTATACCTCTATTATTCCTTTATATTTTTTCTTGATGTTACATCTTTCATTGCACCTACTAATGCATATGGTAGTAATGTAATCGCAAAAAATGCTGTAAATACGTTAAATTGCGGGATTGTATAGAGTGTGAACCATTCAGTGAAAAATTGAGAATTTAATATTCTATTAAAAAACTCTCCGCCTGGCCTAAAGTTTGGTGCCCACGCAGTTATTTCACACAAAATAAACAGTAACTGAACAATAAAAAATGCCCCTAGATAACGAAACCAAGTCCGTTTCCATATAGGTTGTGCATTTTTTAATATATCCCCCATCTAATCCCCTCCTTAAATATTCATCATATTAATTATACACTTTCCTCACTTTATTTGTTAAAATTTTCTATATAATTAATACCGTTGGGGGAATACATTATGTCTAAACCTATACTTACATCCACTTTAATCATTCTTAGAGGAAACTCCGCAAGTGGTAAAACAACGATCGCAAAGCAACTACAAGAACATTTCGGACAAGGGACACTTTTAGTCTCTCAAGACGTCGTACGTAGAGATATGTTAAGAGTACACGACACGATGGGGAACTTATCTCATGATCTACTATTTGAAATTACGAAGTACGGAAAAGGAAAATGTAAGTTTGTTATTTTAGAAGGTATTTTAAACAATCGTAGATACGGTGATATGTTGAAAGAATTAATTCGTTATTTTGATGGAAATGCATATACATATTACTTTGATTTATCACTCGAGGAAACCATTAGACGACATAACACAAGGGACAAACGACATGAATTTGGTGAATATTCCCTTCAAAAATGGTATAATCCGCACGATACAATTGAAGTTGCTAGTGAAACTATTTTTACAGATAATTTTACACAAAAAGATATATTTGATGCGATTCTTAACGATGTTGCGATACAAAAACAAGACTAATATAATATGTTAGTCTTGTTATGTACTTTGTGTTTCCGTTTTTATAATTGAACAATCTTTACATAAATAAAAATAGATATTCATTTCCCCAAACTGGAAATCAACTACTGAAATAAGTTCACGTTCCTCGATATCTTGTGTAATTGTAGCAGCATACTTCATCTCTTTAGAACAAGTTGGACACGCCAAATCCTCTGGAAGATCATCATATAATGGTGCCCCTAACAATCTACATACATATTCCGAACCGAACAAGTCGAAAGCTTCCCAGTACCTATCTTCATCTGTAGGTATATCTTCATTTTTCATATTTATAAGCTTTACCGTTGTTTTTGGTAATGAAACTGGTAACTTATCTTCCTCTTCCATTATCCATTCTTCTGTATTTTGCTGCTGTATGATTTGAACTGTTTTACCTCCATCACTTAACTGAAAATATTGCGGTTCCCACACCATCGCGCAGTTCAAGCATGAAACGAATGGTAAAATATTTAGTTCACTACTTTTAAGTTCAGCAAGTCTCTCATCTTTTAAATCAAAACAGAGAATTTGGTGCATCTTCTCACCGCATAACTTACATACTGGCAAATTGCAATCTTGACCGCCAAAGTAATGATTATATGCACCTCTTCCTTCAATTACTCTATACCCTTTCCGCTCATTACAATGTGCGCCATATAATTCTATTGTCATATTCTATCCTCGCCTTTTATAAGAATGATTCACAAAATGATAATAATTAAGACTAAAAAACATCGTCTTCCTGAATAGTTTCCATAATAAATTCTTTTAAACTCGGAGATATTTCTTCCATTTCGTCATCCGCGTGATACCAAATATATATTTTATCATCCGTTTTTCCATTATTTATTTTAAAGCACAATTTATCCCCTGAACCATCGTCACCAATTATGATAAGATTTTCTGGTATAGACTCATCTCTCATGTCAATGTTTTTTCTAACAATATCATCCAAAGTTTTCGTTACATTTCTATTATCTTTAATCGGATATAGTATCCATTCCCCTATTTCAGCATTATTAACTAATTTAATAAGATCCCTATATTGATTTGGGAAAGCAGCACCTAGCTTTTCTTCCGTTTCTTTTATTTGCAACTCCAATACACCTTGTTTCTTTGTTTCAATATATTCTCTTACTTCTTTCATGAAATACACCTATCCTTTGAACTTAATTACACTATTATGAGTGAAAGTGTTTAGTAAACGATTTGATCCGATTTATATATTTCATTATACGTTAACCCTTCGTTTTCAACATACTATTCTTCTCTACTTCTCAATAACCTTCTGTTCTACTTCCTTACCTCATTCTTAATAGTTTTTCTAAACATGAGACAATTTTTATGTTTTATTACAGGTTTATTAATAAGTCATTTAAAAATCCTATTATACTTCCACTAAAAAAATAAAAGCCAGCCTCAATAAGGAGAACTGACTTCTATTTGGATCATTATAGTTACTATAAAATTTTTACTTTAACAGTTTTTCTTCCCCAATTCATAGCTTTACTTTTTGACCCCATTAATACATCAATACGATTACCTTTAATTGCGCTTCCAGTATCACCAGCGATAGCTTCTCCATAACCTTCTACCCATACTTTAGATCCTAATGGGATTACTTTCGGGTCAACTGCGATAATTCTCATATTCGGATTTGCCGTTAAATCATGCCCCATCGCAGTTAAAACGCGTCCACCATATGTACCATTTTCACTTGGATCAGCAGTATACGCTGTCGCTACTACCGTTAATTCACGTTTAGCAGACTGTATGTTGTTTTTTGATACTTCTTTCGCTCTCTCTTCTTCTTTAGCTTTTGCTATTTCTCTTGCTCTCTCTTCTTCTTTAGCTTTTGCTTTTGCTATTTCTCTTGCTTTTTCTTCTTCTTTTGCTTTTGCTATTTCTCTTGCTCTCTCTTCTTCTTTTGCTTTTGCTATTTCTCTTGCTCTCTCTTCTTCTTTAGCTTTTGCTATTTCTTTTGCTTTCTCTTCTTCTTTAGCTCTTGCTATTTCTCTTGCTTTCTCTTCTTCTTTAGCTTTTGCTATTTCTTGCGCTTTTTCTTCTTCTTTAGCTTTTACTTCTTCTTTAGGCTTTACCATTTCTTGTGCTTTCGGTTCTTCTTTAACTTTTACTTCTTCTTTGACTTTTGCCTCTTCTTTAGGCTTTACTATTTCTTGCGCTTTCGGTTCTTCTTTAACTTTTACTTCTTCTTTGACTTTTGCCTCTTCTTTAGGCTTTACTATTTCTTGTGCTTTTACTTCTTCTTTAACTTTTACTTCTTCTTTGACTTTTGCCTCTTCTTTAGGCTTTACTATTTCTTGTGCTTTTACTTCTTCTTTAACTTTTACTTCTTCTTTGACTTTTGCCTCTTCTTTAGGCTTTACTATTTCTTGTGCTTTCGGTTCTTCTTTAACTTTTACTTCTTCTTTAGGCTTTACTATTTCTTGTGCTTTCGTTGTTTCTTTCGCTTTTGCTACTTTCTGCGTCTTTACTTCTTTCTTTTCTTTAACTGATTTTTGTACTTTCGCTACTTGCTTCGTTTTCTCTTCAGTTTTCTTTTCAGTTGGTGCTGTACTTGATAGGAAAGAAACGTTTGCATAAGCAATTTTTCCTTTATACTCAAATTCCAACCATCCGTCTTTTACTTGATGCGTTGATTCAATTACATCATCTTTTTTTAGTCTGCCAAGAATTTCTGAATCTGTGTTTGCTTCGGTACGTACATTTAACAAATTCGCCGTTACATGATACACATCTTTTGTAAACTCCGAACTTACAAACACTTCTTTACCGTTCAATTCAATTTTTGACCAGCCATCTTCGGTATTGATGACTTTTAACTCTTGCCCATTCTTTACTTTTTCGACCACTTTTGATTCTGTAGTCGGTTTTTCACGTACGTTAAGTACATCTGCTGTTACGATTGTTTCTGCGGTAGCAGTTGTGGTAAACGCCCCCAATCCAAAAATAGTTGCTGTTGCTGCGCCAATTACTTTTTTCATATTAGCCTCCATTATATTTTTTTGAATTTTATCAAATGCCTCTGTAAAATTGTATAATTTTACATAATATCAAAACATTTGCAACAGTATATTAATACGGCTTAATATACTGTTATTAAAACTCCTCACTTCAATACTAACAAATTCTTATTTCTAATTCTATATATTATAAATCTCCTTATCTTTTATAAAAGCTTCATGCCCTTCTTCACACTAAATAGTTGTTGCAATTCCCGCCAAAAATAAACTTACAATTGCTAAAAATTGAGTAGCGACTATAGCCCCTCTTAAATGAAACTTATAATCTTTATATCCCTTCATTCCTTCCGTACTAGGAATCACAACAAACCTTGGAGTAATCCAGCAAAAAATTAGCCAATCAATTATAAGTAAATCTACTAAATTGAAAATCATTAAAATACCAAAAGTGTGTAAATAAGCATCCATATACAATAATTTTTCATGCTTATGTAATATATATGTAGAAACGAAAGGACAACCGAAAAGAATAGCATTATATACAATATTAAAGTAAATGGTTTGCTTTTTTTCATGAATCGATTTTGGAAAAACTACTTTTTGAATATCTTTCGGATAATCAGTTAATGAAAGTCGAGGATTATAATATAAGGACCCTAAAATCATTACGGATAGTACAGTAGACATGATGACACCAACGTACATCATTTGCTCAAATTGATTCATACGCTTCATTCACCCTTTCTGTAATTACTATGTTGATCATTCACTTAATTACACATTGTATGTACGTACATAATCAAAAATTAACAACTAGCTTTAATAGCGAAGCAAACAGATGTAAACGTACTAAAAGCAATGATTGATCCAAATAATATCCCTTCTCGCAAAATTTTACTAAGCGTAGGTTTTACATCGGAGAAAGTTTGTGAGATTGATGGATTACCTGGGGAGATTTTGAGCACATACATATAATTACAAAAAGGCAGTGCTACTTATGTAGCACTGCCTTTTTCTTTATTGGAATAATCCTCTTCCTTTATTCATTTACTTATAAAGTATTGTCAGTTCTTCTTTATGTTCTGTATTTCCACATTATAAATATTTCACGTCAAGGAGAGATGACTGAAATGAATAATCAAAAAATTGAACTTACTGGTCGTATCGTTACACCTAATGATCCTGATTATAATTCAGCGCGTGAAGAATTCAATACATTCTTCAACAAATTTCCGTTAATCATTGTTTTTGCTCAAAATACACAGGATGTAGTAAACGCCGTTCGCTGGTCAAGGCTACATAACGTTCCTATACGCATGCGCTCTGGACGTCATAATTATGAGGCATTATCCGTCAGTAATGCTGGTCTTGTAATTGATGTAAGTGAAATGAAACAATTAGAAATAGATCACAATAATGGAACTGTAACTATTGGGACTGGATGGAGAAATATTTCTTTAATTGAAACACTTGCTGCTGAAGGATTAGTTGTACCGAGTGGTGTTTGTCCTACTCCCGGGATTGCAGGTGTTACTTTAGGTGGCGGACATAGTATTCTCTCTCGTCCGTTTGGATTAACTCTCGATCATTTACTTGAATTAGAAATGGTAGACGCGAATGGTTGTATAATACGTGCTAACGCCAAGTGTAACTCCGATCTCTATTGGGCTTCGCGCGGTGCTGGTGGTGGTAACTTTGGAATATGTACTTCGTTTAAGTTTCGAACACATAAAATTAATACGGTAGGATTTGCAGAAATAAGCTGGGGGATATCAGATTTAAAACCCGTATTAACCTCTTGGCAAGAATATACGCTACCTTGCGCTAATAAACGCCTTACAACTACTCTTTTTATGTCTGCAGGATTAGAACCATCATTATTAATGCAAGGTGTATTTCTCGGTTCTGTTCAAGAATTGCAGACGCTACTACAGCCATTATTAGAAGCCGGTTCACCCATGCAAGTAACTATCGAAGAAATACCATGGGCAGAAGCAGCAACGAAAATAGCTGAGAAGCAACCTGCAACACCTTTACCATTTAAAAGTGTTGGTCCATATGTGTATGAACTATTACCAGAAGAAGGACTATCCATTATCGATCACTTTATTAATAATCCACCTCCCTTTTCCACTACCTCTGTATTTTTCCACGGATTAGGCGGTGCTGTTGCTGAGGTGCCAAATGAGGCGACTGCTTACTTTTACCGAAAAGCACTATCAAACATGTCAATATTCGCTACTTGGGAGCAACCAGAAGGTGCTGGTGGAAGTATTCGATGGGTTGAAGACTTCCGTTTGGCAATGCTTCCATTTACAAAAGGTGTCTATGTTAATACTCCTGACCTATCCATTAAAAATTGGCCAGATGCATACTTCAGTTGCAACTTTGACCGATTAATGGAAGTAAAAGCAAAATATGATCCGAAAAATGTCTTTAACTTTCCGCAAAGTATTCCGCTTTTTTAAACTATATATTCCACCTAATATATCAAAATATAAAACATCCATTTTTTAAATGGGTGTTTTATAAACTAAGTTTACATAATATAATTATTAGTTACTTTTTTTGCTAAATATCTATTCAACAATCCAAAGTAATACTTTCTCAAACTCTTTTTTGGGCAACATACTTTCTTTTATATAGCCATTCTTTTAATTGTACTTCATCCAAAGTTTCGTTCCCCTCTCGTAATCTTTCACACTATATTCGCTCGTTTTTCACAAAAGGTTCATTTTACATGAAAATTTATTTATTACAATAAAAATATAAGGTATATTTTTAAGAAAAGGAGGATTTCAAGAATGAATCAAGAGGATAAAATTTACGCTGAAAAAGTGTTGGAAAATCTATTCATCGGATCACAAGTTGATGGATTACAATTTGGTATTTCTCCAGCCGCTATAAAGATTCATTTCACAAACTTTCACGACTCAGTTGATTATGACAGACAATTATATATCAATATCGAATCCAAATGGTGTTTATTTAATAAACCTCAAAAAAGATACCCATTAAATGAAGATGAATTTGAAGTTTATTCTGAGGAAGAAGAATATGAAAGAATATTTAAGATAAGAAGACAAAAAGTTACCGCTATACGACTCGGCTTAGAAAGCCCTCATTTAATTATTACATTAGAGAGTGGACAAATTATTTTTGTAAATGGTTTTCATGATTATTATGAATGTTGGCAATCTGGTGTTCTATGTGAGCAATGGCTTGTAGTCGCTGCACCTGGGAATGAAATCGCCACTTGGGCTCCCGATGAGTTTATCGATAAATAAACTGTCTTCACGAAGAAGAACCGAAGATATTTTATGAACTACATAACTATTTCTATTACACTTAAACGAATGACCATTTTACTTTAATAGAACTCACTTTATTAATGCTGAAAGGATGATAATGATGGCATGTGTCCATGATTTTGGAATAATTGACGATTTTACTTCTCAAAAAAATTACGAAGATTATACACCAGAGAAATATCATTGTATTTCTGTTGATGATGATATTATCAGTAGCTTAAATCGAAATTTATCAATTATGAAAACCTACTTTCATACAGTCAAAAATCAGGAATACGGTTTAGTTTATTACGGTATTACAATTATCCCGCCTGAATCATTAGCAATATTCTATGAAACAGTTACATCTTCAAAGCTCTTCAAAAATTCTGATGAGCTGATTGAGTTAGCTTCAAAAATTGAACAAGCCGCAGCAGAACAGAAGTACATGATCCATTATGGGGTTTAAATGTAATTCAAAAAATGCTTAGGATTTCTCCGAAGCATTTTTTGTATGTTACTAATAAATTTATTTCCTTAACCATTTAGTCCATGATTGAGCCTATGGCCCCACCTTTTACAAGTGAGGGCGCCCCTATTAATCTAAATAGGCGTCTCATTTCCAATCTTCCAGCTAAACCATTTCCCATGCCCTTCTGTTTCTCCAACCGTTTCACGATATTCGTTTCCGTTAATATAATAATCAATATGAAGGTCACGATCCCACATGTTGTTATAAAGGTGGAATACATCACGTTTTGCGCCAATTTCTTGTATTTGTTTTTCTAACTTATGTTTTACTTGTTCTGGTATTTGATTTGCGACGTGTGTATGGAAAATACAAATAACAGCTTCTTCACTTATTTGTTCAATAATAGATGATAATAGCTCTACACCGTCTCCTTCTATGAATTGGACAGATTCATTTTTCACTAAAGATGCAGCTTGATCAAACATCTCAAGCCTTTCTTTATGTTCTGGCCAAATTAAAGCACGTAACCATAAATAATCTTCCTCATTATGTAAATCATTCACATGTAAGTCCAGTCCGATTCTTTCTACGACAGATGGGCTTTCTTTTAGAAAATGCGGTACATTCTCCCCTCTTATTTCAGAAGTTACATGCACATTTGAATTTATATTTCCGTACATTTCATCCGTCCCGTACGAATAACTATATTGGTCCCAGAACAGTTGCAACCCAGAACTTGTCCCAATTTCAATTAACGCTAACGGCTTCTTCACTTTGTTAAATATGTAGCAGAAACTTGGGTATAAGTATGCACACCGTCTTACTTCATTCGTTTGAACGAGTTTCGTTTGTAACAATGTAATGATTTCTTCTCGGTACTCTTTACAGAAATCTTTAAAATGATCAAAAGCTTTATTTAAATTTGTATCGGCATTTTCAACTAAACTACTATAATACGTTTTTAAATGATGTTCTTTCCCTGCTAACAATAAATAATGTACTGCACCTAATAGTAAGTTTGGGACTGGTTGACCTACCTGAGCAGAGGACGATAGTGTAAGTACTTCCTCATCTTCAGCAATTTTCATTGATAAATATTCATATAAATCACTTGACCCTTTACATTCCTTTATTGAAAAGTTTCGAAATAAGTTTGAAATTTGTTCTTTTGTACACATTAGAGTCCCTCCTTTTTATTTTTCAGAATAATCTTACCATTACAGAAAGAATAATCCCATAAAAAGGTACTCGATTTAGTCACTTAAGGATACGTAAGCTTTTTCGAGATAATTTCAAACTGTAATTTTTTTCTATTTATCACCTTAAAAGAGCTTGTTAAATAAGATTTTTAGCGAATAAAACGTTAAATAGTTTAAAATTATCAGATAACACTAGATATTTTAGTCTATTAATTATTATAATAGAGTATGAGATGGTTATATAATTGAGACAAAAAAGGTATACACCTAGGTGGGGCCTAGGCGGTGTTTCTCTTTTACGGCTTAGACATAGAAAACACCTACACTTTTTTGCCAATATAGGGGATGGAGAGATTATCATGAGCAACATGCAGCAAAAAACAGACGTTATCTTAATTGGTGCAGGAATTATGAGTGCAACGTTAGGCTCATTACTAAAAGAATTAGCACCAGAATGGGAAATTAAAGTTTTTGAAAAACTCGCAAGTGCCGGGGAAGAAAGCTCTAACGAATGGAATAATGCAGGTACAGGGCATTCTGCGCTATGCGAACTGAACTATACTTCCGAAAAATCTGACGGATCTATAGATATTAGTAAGGCTGTAAAAGTGAATGAGCAATTCCAGCTTTCAAGACAATTTTGGGCATATCTTGTAAAGAGCAAATTAATTCGTAATCCACAAGATTTTATTATGCCACTACCTCATATGAGTTTAGTACAAGGGGAAAAAAATGTTGAATTTCTAAAAAACCGTTTTGAAGCGCTTTCAAAAAATCCACTGTTTCAAGGAATGGAATTTTCTGATGCTCCTGAAACATTAAAAAAATGGCTTCCACTCATTATGGAAGGCCGCACATCTAATGAACCGATGGCGGCAACGAAGATTGACTCTGGAACAGATGTTAACTTCGGTGCATTAACACGTATGTTGTTTGATTACTTAAAAACAAAAAATGTCGAGCTAAACTACAAGCATAGTGTCGAAAATATTAAGCGCACGAAAAATGGTTTGTGGGAAGTAAAAGTACACGATATGAATAGTGGTAAAATTGAGCATCATACTGCTAAATTCGTCTTTATTGGCGGTGGTGGCGGTAGTCTACCTCTACTTCAAAAGACTGGTATCCCTGAATCAAAGCATATCGGAGGATTCCCGGTAAGTGGACTATTTATGGTATGTAAAAACCAAAAAGTTGTAGAGCAACATCATGCGAAAGTATACGGTAAAGCTAAAGTTGGCGCTCCGCCAATGTCTGTACCTCATCTAGATACGAGATATATAGACAATAAAAAAGCTTTACTGTTTGGACCATTCGCAGGCTTCTCACCTAAATTCTTAAAAACTGGCTCAAACCTTGACTTAATCGGTTCTGTAAAACCGAATAACGTCTTAACGATGTTAGCTGCTGGTGTAAAAGAAATGGGACTTACAAAATACTTAATTCAGCAAGTTATGTTATCGCACGAAAAACGTATGGAAGAATTACGCGAATTCATTCCGAACGCGAAAAGTGAAGATTGGGATATTGTAGTTGCTGGACAACGTGTACAAGTAATTAAAGATACTGATGCTGGCGGTAAAGGAACACTTCAATTTGGTACAGAAGTAGTAAGTGCAGCTGACGGCTCAATCGCCGCATTACTAGGTGCATCACCAGGTGCTTCTACTGCTGTTCACGTCATGCTTGAAGTATTAGAAAAATGTTTCCCAAGCCGCATGGTAGAATGGGAAGAAAAAATAAAAGAAATGATTCCTTCATATGGCATTTCACTAACTGAAAATCCAAGATTGTTCCAAGATCTTCACACTTCGACTGGTCGTACACTTGGATTAAACGAAAAAGAAACTGTTCATAATTAATGAAGAAATTAAAAAACGTCCGATATATTCGGACGTTTTTTTGTCTACTAAAAATTATACTTATCAATATTATCTTTCGTAAATACAACTCGGTCTGGTAATACGATAATTCCGTTCCCTTCTGCCTCATAGTCATATCCTTGAATGGAGTTTGGCTCTACTTTCACTATTCCAATTCCTTTTACTTCAAAGCTATCCCCTACTATTAACTTCTTCCCTTTTACAACAATTTCATTTGCTACATAAGTTGCCAACGCACCTTGCTGTTTGACATCCCATAATCCGAATTGTTGTACTGTTCCTCGTTTTACATAATCACGCATAACGTTCGGTGTAGAAAATCCAGTTACCACTACTTTTTTATCCATTTTTAAGTTTTCAGCTGCTTGCGCCATGGCTGGGAGTGCTGTTGCATCTGGACAAATAACTGCGTTAATATCTGGATACGTTTTTAATATGTTCTCCCCTACGGATAAAGATTTTTGTGCATTATTTTCACCGTACTGCGTCGTTACAATTTCCCAGTTCGGATATTTCTTTTTAATAATTTCTTTCGCTTTCGTTACCCATTGGTTTTGATCCGTTACTGTTGGACTAGAATAAAAGAACGCTACTTTCCCTTTATCTCCAATTTGCTTGGAAGTCATTTCAATTAATAAGTTAGCAAGTTGGTCTGGTGTCCCTTGACTTATATAAAAAGAACGGTCTTTGGGATTCACATCAGAATCCCACGTTAAGACAGTCATTCCTTTTTTCTTAGCACGTTGCAATGATTGCGATAAACCATCAACTGATGTAGAGGAAACCATAAGTGCATCATAATTTTGGTTAATAAAATTATTTATATACTTTACTTGCCCTGATACACTCGCTTCAGACGGCCCATCATATTTCACTTGTACGCCTAGCTTATCTCCCATCTCCTTTGCTCCTTCACCGCCCGATGTAAAGAAGCCAACTCCAGTTAATTTCGGGATAAATGCAAATTTCACATCATCCGCTTTTTTCTTATCTGCCGTTTGACTGGAACAAGCGATTAAACCTATTAAACAAATACATACAATCAATACAATCCCCAGTTTTCTCTTCATGACATTTCCCCCTTATGCCAACTCTGTCTTTTCCCCGCTAAAAATTGATGTAATTTGAAATGTCTCATAATAACTGAAAGAATAAGGATAATACCTATTACGACATTTGATTGTTCATTTGTTAAGCCTGTCATTTGTAGGCCATATTGCATAAGGCCTATAAAAATACTTGCAAGTACAGTACCGAAAATACTTCCTTTTCCACCTGTAATAAGTGTCCCGCCTAATACGACTGCTGTAATGATTGGTAATATTGTTTCACTTCCTATATCAGCACGTGCAGAACCGAAATATGCAGTTAAGAAAACTCCCCCTAATCCACCTCCTAACCCAGAAAGTATGTAAGCAATGATTACTACTTTCTTCGTCTTAATCCCGGTGTATTTTGCTGTATTTTCATTCGCACCTGTTAATTTTACGTAGCGTCCATATATCGTTCGGTGAAACAAAATTGTGTATACAATTGTTAATGAAATAAGTAACCATAATAAATTGGGTATTCCTATAAAACTACCATTTGCTAGTTGTACATAAGTATCAGGTAAACCGCTTATCCCTTCATATCCAGAAGCACCCGCCCCTCCTGAAATGACAAGCGCAATTCCTCCGTATAAAAACATCGTTCCGAGTGTAACGACTAGTGGTTCTACATCTGTCATTTTTATAATGAGTCCATTTAAAGCTCCTGCTAAACAACTAATTATTAGGGCGATTATGACAGCAAACAAAATAGGTATTCCGTTCATCCAAAGTACACCAATCAAGATCGAAGTGAGCCCCATTATTGATCCGACCGATACATCAATTCCTCCTGTTACAATAACGAAAGTCATTGGTATCGCCGCAATTGCGATAAATAGGAAATCATTTGTACTAAAAAGGAGATTACTAATATTTAAGAAATCACTATTTATAAAACTAAAAAGGATGAATTCTATAAGAAGTAATACAATTAGAACCCCTTCCCATCTATATAAATACTTCATAGATTCATCCTCCTTTTTGCCTTCCACTTTCTCATAACACTATCTAATATGATGATGAGTAATAATAAAAAGCCTGAAATGGCATTATTCCAAAATGCTGGTATTTTTAAAAAGACGAGTGAGCTGCTTATCACTTCTAGAAACAATGCTCCTAATGCGGCTCCAAATATAGAACCTGTTCCTCCTTTTAAATGAATTCCTCCTAGTACAGCGGCTGCGATTACTTGTAATTCTAATCCTGTACCTGTTTGATTTGGGACGAACCCGATATTCATAACAAATATGCAACCAGCGAGCGCAGCGCTTATGCCTGAAATCATAAACGCATATATCTTCACTTTATTAACAGGTATACCAATAAGCCTCGCGCCATCTTCATTATCACCTACCGCATAAAAGTATCTTCCCAATGGCACTTTTCTTAAAAAGAAGTATAGTAGTAGTAAAATAATAAAAACGAACCATACAGTTATAGGTAAACCAAGAATGATGATAGATGACAGCTGCTTAAAATCGTTTGGAATATCTTCAATCCACTTCCCGCCTGTGAAGATTAACATTGCACCTCTAACAATTCCTAGCATCCCTAATGTCATAATAATGGCTGGTACCCGAAACTTTGCAACGCCAATCCCGTTTATGAAACCGATAATAGCACCAAGCATTATCGCAGCAAGAATTGACATGAATGCATTATACCCGTTCGTTAACAACATCCCGCAAACTGCCGCGCTTAATCCCATAATTGAGCCAACTGATACGTCTATATTTTTCGTAAATAAAACGAACGATTGGCCAATTGCTAGAACGACTAAAATAACGCTTGATTTCATCAGTAAAGATAACGAGTTAAATTGAATAAAACTAGGGTTTATCATTCCTACAATAGCTATATAAATTAGTAGTAACAGTATGATAGACGTTTCATGCATTTTTAACATATGTTTCATTCCGCTACACCTCCGTATGCAAGGCGTGTAACTTCATTCACACTCAGTTGTTCTTTTTCCATATGAGAAACAAATCGCCCATTTCTCATTACATATACACGGTTTACTAATTGGACAATTTCTTCAACATCTGAAGAGATTAATAAAATTGCGAGTCCATCCCTTTTCATTTTTTTTATCGTCTCATACACTTCAAGCCTTGCTTTCGCATCAATTCCGCGAGTCGGCTCATCAAGAATAATAATTTTAGGATTACATGCAAGATACTTCGCAAGCACGACCTTCTGCTGATTACCTCCTGATAAAGATGCCAGTTCTTTATTCATATTCTGTACAACAATTCGGAACTGTTCTATAAACGAATTAACTAAAGCGCTTTCTTTTTCTTGATTTATAAAAAAGCGATTATTTTGATATAAACTTGCTGCTGCAATATTTTCTTTAACAGAAGCAATTGAGAAAATTCCATTTCTCGCCCTATCTTCCGGCACATAAACGAGCCCTTCACTTAGTCTTTTATGCAAAGAACATGTATCAATTGATTTTCCTTCTAATAAAATAGAACCTGATTTTATAGCTTTCAATCCGAATATCGCTTCCGCTAATTCCGTTCTGCCAGATCCTATAATGCCAGCAACACCTACAACCTCACCCGCATGTACAGTGAATGATATATTTTCGAATGCGTGACCATTTATATCAACCACTTCTAATATTTTTTTCGTCTTTGCTGTCTCTTGAACTACTTCTATTTTCTCTTTCTGTTTATATCCTTTTGGCAATAGTCCCTCCATCAGCATGTCATATGTATAGTCACATACATCACCTTGGCTTACAACCATTCCATCACGTAGTATTGCTACTTTGTTGGCAATTTCAAAGATTTCTGGAAAACGATGCGTAATATAAATCATCCCAATTCCTTTTTCTTGTAAACTTTTCATCAACACAAAAAGACTCTTAATTTCGTGTGTTGTTAATGTCGATGTTGGCTCATCTAGAATAAGAATCTCAGCTTCTCTTATTAATCCTCTAACGATTTCTACTAACTGTTGTTGCGCAATCGATAATGTTCCTCCTAGTTTATTAAGGTCAATATCCCATCCTAAGCTGCTAATCAATTGCTGAATCTGTACTTTTAGTTTCTTTTTCTTTTCTTTTAACCCGATACATATATTTTCTTCAATGGTCATATGCGGAAAAATGAGCGGTTCTTGTGGTATTAAATAAATCCCTTCTTGGTGTGCTTCTTTTGGATTTACAAACTGCTGTCTCTTTCCTTTCACATACATTTCTCCACTATCATACGAATATAACCCCGTTAATATTTTCATTAATGTCGATTTCCCGGCGCCATTGCCACCAACTAAAGCGTATATATCACCATGCTCTACTTGTAAGTTCACTTCCTTTAGCACAAGTTGATTCGAAAACGCCTTACTCATTTTCTTCACTTGTAATAAGGGCACATTCTCCACATGATGTCACCTGCCTCTATCCAGAACATTTTTTGAGAAAATGATTATTTGTTCTACTTGTTTTGTAGCATTGTATATTCCTTTTTTCATATCTAGAACACTTTTTTCAATGTGCTATTAATCGTTTCAACTGGAATAAACAAAATATATGCTACATATGTTTAAGCATTGGTCAATTGTTGAAAGGGATGAAGAGTATGTCACAGCTGAACTTTGAAGAAAATTTATTAACTAAAGTAGCCTGGTACTATTATAAAGATCAATTAACACAACAAGAGATTGCTTCACTTCTTCATATTTCAAGAAATAAAGTCGTCCGGTTATTAGATAAGGCACGCAGTGAAGGTATCGTTACATTTCACGTAAAAGGAACCGGTTTGCATTGCTTGAGCATTGAACGTGACTTAATGAAAAAGTTCCACTTGAAAGATGCCTTTATTATCCCTACTCCAATAGACAATTATGCTACTTCTCTCGGAAAAGCCGCTGCACAATATTTAGAGACTCATCTCCAACAAGGTGATTTACTCGGCATCGGCTGGGGTGAAACAATAAGTAAAATGCTAGAAAACATTCATTTTGAAAGTTCTATTAATCTTTCATTCGTAACGCTAACAGGCGGAGTAAACCACTATCTTCCAAGAAAACAAAACTATTTACACTACATGCAAGGTGATCTTCATATTATTCCTACTCCTTTTCTAGCATCTTCTACTGAAATGGCACAAAGTATTTTATCAGAACCAAGTGTGAAAGATATGCTTCATGTCGCTTCACTTGCACATACGGCAGTTGTCGGTATTGGCGGGTTATCTCAAGACGCTACGATTGTAAAAAAAGAAAAATTAACGCTACGTGAAATGACATATATTCGAAGTCAAAACGGGGCGGGCGATATTTTAGGACAGTTTTATAATACGAATGGTGATTTATTAGAGCTCTCGCATCATAATCGTCTAATTGGCACACCACTTACGATTCTTCGCAGCATGAAGCATGTCATTGGTGTGGCTGGAGGTACTCAAAAGATAGATGCCATTTATGGGGCTTTAAAAGGGAAATTTATTCATACATTAATTACTGATGAAGAAACTGCGCTCTCCTTATTAAGAAAGGAAGGTGATTCTTAATGTCTACTTTATTAGCTTTCGATGCTGGTACAGGAAGCATTCGAGCTGTTCTCTTTGATTTACATGGCAATCAAATTGCAGTAAGCCAAAAAGAATGGGTTCATAAAACTGATCCTCGTTACCCCGGTTCTATGAATTTTGATGAAAAAGAAAACTGGCAACTTGTACAACAGTGTACGAAAGAAGTTCTGCAAAAAAGTAATATACTTCCCTCTTCTATTCAAGCTATTAGCGCTACAAGTATGCGGGAAGGTTTTGTTTTATATGATAAAAATGGGCAAGAAATATGGGCATGTGCAAATGTTGATGGCCGTGCATCCGCTGAAGTTAGTGAGCTAAAAGAAATCCGCTCACATCTTGAAGAAGATTTATACAGAAAATCTGGGCAAACTTTTTCATTGGGTGCTTTACCACGTCTACTTTGGATTAAAAAACATGAACCAGACATCTACAACAATATTCAATCCTTTTCGATGTTAAATGATTGGATTTTGTATAAATTAAGCGGCGTACTGCAAATCGATCCTTCCAACGGTTGTACGTCCGGAATCTTTGATTTACAAAATAGAAATTGGGATAACGAAGTCGCTAAAGAATGTGGTATAACGTTGCCATTTTCACCAAAAGTAAATGAAGCTGGCACTGTAATTGGTAATGTTACAAAAGAGTGTGCAGCACTAACTGGTTTACTTGAAGGGATTCCTGTCGTCGCTGGTGGCGGTGATGCTCAAATGGCAGCACTCGGGACTGGAGTCGTAAAGCCAAATCAAACTTTAATATGCGGCGGCAGCTTTTGGCAACAGGAAGTGAATATTACAGAGTCAACAACGGATCCAAATGCTGCAATTCGAGTAAATTGTCACGTCGTTCCGAACCTTTGGCAATATGAAACGATTGCCTTTTTCCCTGGCCTCGTTATGCGTTGGTTTCGAGACGCTTTTTGCCAAGAAGAAAAAAAGTTCGCTGAAAAACTCGGTGTAGACGCTTATGAATTATTAGAAGAACAAGCGAAAGACGTACCTGTCGGTTCATATGGTATTATCCCTACTTTTTCAAACATTATGAACTACATTTCTTGGCGTCATGCCGCACCTTCATTCTTAAATTTAAGTTTAGACGCTGACAAATGCGGAAAAAAGGAAATGTTCCGTGCTATTGAAGAAAATGCGGCCTTCGTTACACTTGGAAACTTAAAACTAATTGAAAATCTTACTGGTACATTCCCTTCTGAAGTTGTTTTTGCTGGCGGTGCCGCTAAAGGGAAACTATGGCCACAAATTCTATCAGACGTACTCGGCATTCCTGTAAAAGTACCAGTTGTGAAAGAAGCGGCTGCTTTAGGAACTGCAATTGCTGCTGGAGTTGGCGCTGGCATATATTCATCTATGGAAGAGACTGCCGAACAATTTGTACAGTGGGAAAATACATTTGAACCAGTCACTGAAAATCACGAGCTATACAAAGAATTCTATGAAACATGGAAAACCGTGTATAGCAGTCAGCTCGCTTTAGCTGATAAAGGACTTACAACACATATGTGGATTGCACCTGGTGCACTGTAACACATTACATAAAGGAGTGAACTGTATGTTAAAAGCGAATGAAAATGACTTCTCCTATCGCTTCGGTGATAACGGGCCGAAATATTTAATACAAGGTCCAAATATTGATCTTGGCCTTGTTGTCATTCAGCCTGGGCAAGAATTTCAAAATCATTACCATACAACGTGTGAAGAAGTTTTTTATGCGTTAGAAGGTGAAATAGACTTCTATGTAAATAACGAAAGAGTTCCGATTAAACAAGGTGATGTCCTGCAAGTTCGCCCTCATGAATCTCACTATCTGATTAACCATTCTGACAAACCTTTTAAAGCTGTTTTTATAAAGTCACCACATTTACCAAATAAAGATACGGTACAAACGGAAAATCCAACATTAACGAAGGAGTGATTTTGAATGACTTGGGGATTTAAAAATCGATTAAATACAATTTTACCTGATGGTAGAGCGGTTATGTTAGCAATAGATCACGGCTACTTTTTAGGGCCAATTCACGGGCTAGAACAACCACTTGAAACAGTTAAAAACTTACTTCCTTATACAGACTCCCTCTTTTTAACACGCGGTGTACTTAGCTCCTGTATTCCTGAAAACTGCAGCACACCGATGGTTATGCGTGTATCCGGTGGCGCTACTGTCGTCGGTAAAGATTTAGCGAATGAAACAATTGTTACACCTGTGAAGGAAGCAGTGAAGCAAAACGCAATTGGCGTTGGCGTTTCTGTTTTTGTCGGATCAGACTATGAAACACAAACTGTTACAAATCTCGCAAATGTAGTTTCTGAAGCTCATGATTACGGCCTACCAGTACTCGGCATTACCGCAGTCGCAAAGGAATTACAAAAACGTGAAGCTCGCTTTCTAGCACTTGCTTCCCGCGTATGTGTTGAAATGGGTGCTGATATTATTAAAACGTATTACTGCGAAGGATTCGAAAAAATAACGAGCACATGCCCTGCCCCAGTCGTCATCGCGGGTGGCCCAAAACTAGATTCAATTGAAGACGCATTAAACATTACGTACAATGCATTGCAAGAAGGCGCTATCGGAGTAGACATGGGCCGAAACATATGGCAATCCGAGCACCCAGCTGCGATGATTCAAGCAATACATGGTATTGTGAAAAATGGATTGAATGTGAAAGAGGCACTTGAACTTTATGATGATGTGAAGAATTAATGTGAAAAGACAGACTATTTATTAGTCTGTCTTTTTTGTTAAAATAAAGTAAAGGAGGAATGATTATGCAAAGAATGACTTTCGAACGTCCTACCGATCATTACGATGAACGCTTATACTCTATTGATGAAAAAATTTGCGCCCTATTAAAAGAACGAAAAGAACTTTCAGGTGATGACCCAGGTTTTCCACATGATGAAGCGATTTATAAATGGGCTAAGCAATACGAATTCTATCCAGACTATCTAAACTCATTATTCTCTTCCATGATGGATGAAGAAGAATTTAAACCTCGCGTTGAACCAACTGGCTTCAAAAAACATGTACCTGTTTTTAAAACTTATGAACATAATGGCGTCATGTATACTGTAACTTTTATTCAGCAATATGCAAATGCTAGTGTAGTTTATTTATATAGCGATTGGGATTCCACGGATGAAGATTTTATTGAAAATAAGCCTCATAGTTTCTTCCAATTATCAATAGATGATACATACGATTGCTGGTCAGAAGGTGGTGGCGGCACCGATGGACATATGAATCATCAATTCGTTATATCTCCTGTCCTTCCTGATAATTTGTCTGGAATAAGCTTACGATTTAAAGAACTCAGTATGCCGTTTAGGAAAGATCAAGCTGTGCTTGAATTTGAAATTCAGATAGACAAATAAAGTGAGACTTTAATCAATCCACAAATAGTAAGATAAATAAGGTAATAAAATAAACAAGCCCCTTTCCAAACTGGATAAGGGGCTAAATATACACCTTCAAATGATTACTCTTGGTGATTACTATTAAGCTTCGAAACTTTCTTACCTTCTCTATAATCAAGACAAGACACTTCAATTAATAAGCCATTAAATACTGTAAAATAAAAACCATAACTACTACCTCGCATCGAATAAGGTTCCTTATCTATTTCAATGCCGCCTGCTACTAAACGATTATACGCTTGATCAACTTCATTTGAAGTATCCACTAAAAAACCAATATGAAAAGCTTCCGGATACGTAACTTCCTTATTCCCTTTAAATGCTTTTGGATCACTTAGCACAAGTATAAATCCACTCTCATCACTCATAACTACAAGTGCTTTCCCTTTTTGTTCCAAAAATTGAAAATCAAAAAATGTTTCAAAGAAATGTCTCGCTTCTGATAAGTCATCAACACATAAATTTAAATGATTCAGCTTCATGTACTCATCTCCTTTTAAACAGAAGGTATATAGACTCATTTTCATAACACTTAAATATGTAAGGCAAGATATTCAAGCGTTCCATCTAAGACTATGCTTTATAAGTCTAATACTTTTCTCCATAGCCTAGAACGTTTTTTATGACTGCAATTATATAAACCGTTCGACGTGAAATATTAATGTACCTATATAAAATAGTCTCATTATTTATTTTCCAGATTGTGTAGAACCCACTCAACCAAGAAAATTGCTGAAGGGATGCGCTCTGTTGTATCACCTAAAAATAGCTTATTAAGTAACTCATCTAAATAAATTGGCTTATTCGGCAACGTTTGAATATACCTTAAAGCAGATCCCGCTGGCGGTACTGGCTTATTATTAATAGCCCATATCCCTTCTAACAATGTCCAAGTTGACGTATGAACTAAGTATGAAGCTTTTAACTCATCATTTGCTTTTAAAGCAGATTGAATTTTAATAAGCGAACTATGCAACCAATGAGAAATGCCCTTCATTTTGTCACTTGAAACACGATAGTTTTCAAATTCATATGTAGCTATTTCCTTTAACTTTTTTAACTCACCGCTTTTATCAAACAAAATTTTCCCTTCTAGAAATGAGTATAGTTCCATCGGATTGTTTTTAAAGTTTACTTGAATTTGATTAAAATCTGCACCCTTATATTCAACTAAAATATCTTCTCTCATTTCAGAATGAAATTTCTTCTTTTGTCCGTCTTCTAAAAGAATATAGAAGTCTAAATCAGATTCAGGATATGCATCGCCTCTTGCAACAGATCCAATTAGCATGAATCCATTTACCTTTTCCATAGATAAGACTTCCGCTACTATTGTTTGCACTAATTTTTTATGTTGTTCATATGTAATGAATGCAAGTTTTTCTATCATTCCCATCCCCCCAGTAATAAAAAAGAGGATACATGATTGCTTCTACAACATGTATCCTCTGCTTGTATATTACGACTGTTGATAAGCCGCTTTCGATGATTTTACATAATAAACTGCATGATCCACATTAATAATATGATCTGGTTTTGGTTTACCACGGCCTGCTCTATGTCCAGCTAAATGTTCTTCACTTGTTTCCCAGTTTTTCCATGCTTCTTCAGATTCCCAGCGAATCATTACGACAACTTCTTCGTCGCCGCGTCTTACTTTTTTCACAAGAACACTTAAATCGATGAAGCCTTCAAATTTTTCAATAATACCTTCTCCAGTGAAACGTTCTACAACTATATTTGATGTACCTTCTTTTACTGTAAATGTTTTCGTTTCGATAAACATATATCCCACTCCCTCTTTGTTATACGAATACTAGTATTCTTCTATTATAATTGATTATGATAATTATTTTCAATTGTAAAGTTTTAATTTTTTGAATTATGCTGATTTCTTTTCTATCGCCTCATCTAAAAATTTGAAATATGGAAGTAACATCCCTATTAAAGATGTAACACATATAATTGCACCGATGATTACATATAGCGCTCTTACTCCCCACATTTCACTCAATATTCCCCCTACTAACACACCTAATGGCATAGCGGATCGTATAAAAAATAAACGCACTGAAAATACTTGTCCTATCATATTATTTGGGACGGTTTGTTGGCATATTGTCGTGTTATGAACATTGAAAAATGCAATACAAATCCCTGCTATTACTTCAATTATTATTGCAATGATAATACTATGATTGAATCCTAATGAAATGTATGTGAGTCCCCCTATAAACAATCCTCCGATCATAAGTATACGCCGGCTTTTATATGTTACTTTTCCGACTAGTATAGATCCAACTACATAGCCAAGTGGGAATCCGGCCATAAAATAACCATATTCCGCATATCCCGCTGATAGCTCGTCTTTTATATAAGGAAGATTTGTGACCATCGTTACCCCAACTCCAAATTGCACGAAAGTAAGAAATATACCGAGCCAAACGATGATTGGTTTTGTGAAAAAATATGTAAAACCGTGAAGAAATTGTTCTAGCCACGTTTTCCGAATAGGTTGCGACGTTCTATTTTCTTTTATATAAAATAAGAAAGCACCACTAACAAATAGACAAATACATACGAAAGATAATGTAAGTTCTGTTCCAATCAAATGAATGACTACTCCGCCTAATACTGGCGCAAGAAACATCATAAGGCGAGTCATTCCATCAATGTACGCATTTGCATCTTGAAGTTGTTCTTTCCCTACAATGCTCGGTGTAATTGCTTGACTTGCAGGTGTATAAAGTGGTGTAATAAGTCCCACTACAATTTGAACAACATAAATGTGCCAAACTTCTATACTACCTGTAACTAGCATCACCAAAGGTAATAAAAATACAGACGCTCGTATCCATTGTGAAAATATCATAATCCACTTCCGGCTCCATTTATCAATAAATGGGCCACTTATTAATTGCAATATGAGTGATGGGATGAAATATAATAGCCACATACTACTTAAAGCCATTTCCGATCCTGTTAATTCATATACTAGAATTGAATTACATAACGTTCCGAAAGCCCCTCCTAATTCTGAGATTGCACTACCAATCCACATAAAAAAGAAAGAACGATTTTTCAATACACTCTTCACTATAGCTCACCAACTTTTCTCTTAAATTCCTCCCTTTATGTACATTCTTGTTGCATATTATCTATTCAAAAACGCTTCTAATTCTTTTGCTAACGACTGTACTGCTTTCTTCCTTAATACATATTTTCCGTCATGTATATCAACTAACTTCGCTGCACGTAACAATTTCAAATGATGGTGTACTGTCGATTTACCAAGCTGCAATCTTTCCGTTATTTCCTGTAAAGTACGTTCTTTTTCAAACAACATTTTTACAATTCGCAATCTCGCTTCATCCCCAAGAGCCTTATGTTTTTGAACTAAAAAATAATTCGGTTCATACGAATCTTCAGGATGAATGCTTTCATTCGCAACTGGATAATGAAATACTTTCGTATCTTCAATATCTGCTTCAATATTCCACGGTCTGTACGTCATTTGCGGAATAAGAAGTACGTGATGAACACTTGGCTCTGGCATATAGTTCACTCCGCCAGTTGCCCACTCGACAAACTCTTCCGGTTTCATCTTTTTATTCATTTCATTTTTTGCTTCATAATCTCGTTTTAATATAGAAAGTATTTCTTCTTCCTCATTCTTAATTATGCTCTCATACCAACCTTTCATTACAGTGATTATATGAGATTTCAGCACTTGTACATCTACATCACATATAAAGCTAATATAAGTAGAAAAAAACGGATGATCCTGCGTTAACTCCTTTAGTTCATGTATTGCAGTTACATCTCTACTTGCGGCTAAACGTCTTTTCTCTTCATACTTCTCCCCTAAAAACGGTAAACATATAAATTTCAAATCTTCTTCTGAAAGTAAATCAATTTTAAAATTAAACTGCGATAAATCTTGAAAATCCTCTTCATACAATAACTGAAGCAATGCTTTCCACGTATTATGTTCTTCTACAAACTGTAAGTGTTCTTCCATCTCATCTGTTAATGATTGTCTAATTCCTTTCCATTCACTTTCAGTCTTTTCAAGAGTATCAATTAACCTTTTATGAGTAATTGCTGCAATGCCAAGTGCACATTCGAAAAGTATCGAATATTTCACCTGAACGTTGTATGTTTCCCTCTTTTTACTCTTTATGTGATAGACCTCCATTTTTATCCCCTCCTTGTTTGCTATGTATTAAATTCTATTTTTATCGAATTTTACCTTCTATTCTTTTAGAATTTACAAAAATATAAATTAAACCACATTCATTCTAAATTAAGAAGAATAAGAGCTTTTTTATATACAAATAATAAAGCTCAAGGAGTGGTTGACATGCATTTCATATTAAATATGTTAGGGATTTTCGTTGTCATATTAATCGTTTTCTTATGTTCGCCTAATAAAAAACATATAAAATGGAGACCAATTGTAATCCTCATCATATTGGAGCTTTTTATTACGTGGTTTATGTTGGGCACAAAGCTAGGCAGTATTATCATTAATAAAATTGCGTCATTTTTCAGTTGGCTACTGGCATGTGCGAATGAAGGAATTCGATTTGCATTTCCTTCCGCTATGGACAGTCCACACATTGATTTCTTCTTTAGCGCGTTACTTCCTATCATTTTTGTTATCACGTTCTTTGATATTCTTTCTTATTTTGGAATCTTAACTTGGATTATTGATAAAGTAGGTGCAGTTATTTCAAAGATTTCTCGTTTACCAAAGTTAGAAAGTTTCTTTTCGATTCAAATGATGTTTTTAGGAAACACCGAAGCACTTGCGGTTGTTCGTGATCAATTATCTGTTTTAAAAGAAAATCGATTATTAACTTTTGGAATTATGAGTATGAGTAGCGTTAGCGGATCCATTCTTGGTGCTTATTTATCAATGGTTCCAGCAACATATATTTTCAGCGCAATCCCATTAAACTGTATTAACGCATTAATTTTAGCCAATGTATTAAATCCTGTGGAAGTTTCGAAAGAAGAAGACGTTGTTTACACACCTTCAAAACATGAAAAAAAGGATTTCTTTTCTACTATTTCAAACAGTATGTTAGTTGGGATGAATATGGTTATCGTTATTTTAGCTATGGTAATTGGTTATGTAGCTTTAACAGCATGTTTAAATGGGATTTTAGGATTTTTTGTAACGGGGTTAACAATTCAAAAAATCTTCTCCATTATCTTTAGTCCTTTTGCATTTTTACTCGGTTTATCAGGCAGTGATGCTATGTATGTAGCTGAATTAATGGGGATCAAAATAACGACGAATGAATTTGTTGCAATGATGGATTTAAAATCAAACTTAAAGTCGCTACAACCGCATACGGTTGCGGTTGCAACGACATTTCTAGCTTCTTTTGCTAACTTTAGTACAGTAGGTATGATTTACGGAACTTACAATTCATTATTTGGCGGAGAAAAATCATCAGTCATCGGTAAAAATGTTTGGAAGCTTCTTGTTAGCGGGATGGCTGTTTCTTTATTAAGTGCTATGCTCGTTGGGCTATTTGTATGGTAAATAATTTTTATAATAAAAGACACCCAAGCCAATTGAGTGTCTTTTATTATTATTTTCGAATTTGTCCATTTCCACGAATCACATATTTTGTAGAAGTTAATGCTGGAAGCCCCATTGGGCCTCTTACGTGTAACTTTTGTGTACTGATACCAATTTCCGCTCCGAATCCAAATTCGGATCCATCTGTAAAACGAGTCGATGCATTATGATAAAGTGCCGCGGCATCTACAGAAGTAAAAAACTTGCTGACGTTTTCCTCGTTTTCAGTAATAATTGCTTCAGAATGCATAGATCCATACGTATTTATATGATGAATCGCTTCTTCAACAGTGGAAACCACTTTCACTGCTAGTGTAAGAGATAAAAATTCTGTCCCCCAGTCTTCTTCTGAAGCAAGTACAATTGAAGAATCCATTGCAAATGCTTTTTGATCACCACGTAGCTCCACACCTCTACCCTTCAAAGAAGAAAACAACTCGCTACCATATTTCTCTGCCCACTTCTCATGAAGAACAATCGTTTCAATCGCATTACATACAGATGGACGCTGCGTTTTTGCATTTATAATAATATCCAATGCCATTTGTTTATCCGCTGTTTCATCAATGAAAATATGACAATTTCCCGCACCTGTTTCAAGTACTGGAACAGACGCTTCTCTCACAACAGTATCGATTAATTGTTTGCCACCTCTTGGAATAAGAACGTCTAGATAATCCTTCATTGTAAACAACTGCTTTGCGCTATCTCGCGTTGTATCTTCTATAAGCTGGACGCTTTCTTGAGGTAAGCTTGTTTGTTTGAGCGCCCTGTGAATAACGGCAACGATCGCTTTATTAGAATGAATAGCAGAAGAACTACCACGTAATATGACTGCGTTTCCTGTTTTCAAACAAATTGTAGCAGCATCCACTGTTACATTCGGTCTTGCCTCATAAATCATCCCAACAACACCAAGTGGTACGCGCATTTCCTGAATAGATAGTCCATTTGGCCTTTCCCATGCACTTACACATTCTCCTACAGGATCACGTAATTCAATTAGCTGCTTAATCCCTTCTGTCATATCAACAATACGCTGTTCATTCAGCATAAGGCGATCAATGAGAGAATCAGAAAACCCTTTTGCCTTACCTTCTTCTATATCCCGTTTGTTTTCCTCTAAAATATAAGCTGTTTCACTTATTAATTGATTTGCAATTGCAGCAAGTGCTTCGTTTTTTTGATTTGTAGATTTTAGTACAAGTTCCCTAACAACCTCTTTTGCTTTTATCCCCTTTGCCAACACTTCATTCATTTTTATTTCCTCCTTTTTAAAGTGAAACCCAATGATCCCTATGGATGACTTCATAACTATGTCTCTCGCCTCTTACTTGAATATCTTGGCTTTGCATACCTTTTACATCTCTTAGTTCCTCTGCACTATATGTGCATTGTCCTTTTCCTATTACGCGCCCTTGTTGCGTTACAACCTCTACAACTTCACCCACTTGGAAAAATCCTGATACATTCGTAACACCAGCTGGAAGTAAACTCTTACCATGCTGAATGATGGCAGTAGCTGCCCCAGCATCTACTTCAATTTGTCCGCTAACAAGCGAATGCAAGGCAATCCATTGCTTGTTCATCTTCATTTCTTTTTGAGGAGCATTACCGACATACGTTCCATCACCCTTACCCTTCAAAACATCTACAAACTTTTCCTGTCCACGTCCTGTTCCGATAAATACACTCACACCAAGAGAGAGTGCTGTCTTTGCAGCATCGATTTTTGATTTCATACCGCCAGTCCCAAGTTTTGAGCCAGCATCTCCTGCAAGAGAAGAAATTTCTTCCGTAACTTCAGGAAGAAAATAATATTTTTTTGCATCCGCATTTTTCTGAGGATTTTTGTCATATAACCCGTTCACATCTGTAAAGATCATAAGCATATCCGCCGAAACAAGCCCGCTTACTAAAGCTGACAGCATATCATTATCACCGAACGTCAGCTCCTCTAAAGAGATGGAATCATTTTCATTAATAATTGGAAGAGCGGAACGGTTTAATAATTCTCCTAACGTAGCGTAAGCATTACTATACTGTTCTTTTCTAGAAAAATCACTTCTCGTCAACAAAAGTTGCGCAGTAACGATGCCATATTTACGGAATTCCTCCGTGTACGCCTGCATTAACAAACTTTGTCCGACAGCTGCTGCAGCCTGTTTCCCTTTAATCGTTACAGGTCTGCTAGGATATCCTAGCGCTGAAAAACCTGCAGCGACAGCTCCAGATGTAATTAACACAACCTCGTGCCCATCTTCTTTCAACCGAGCCAATGCGGCAACGTGATCTGAAAGCTGTTCTGTAGAGATGCCTCCATGACTATCTGCCAAGGAACTACTTCCAATCTTTACAACAATTCGTTGTTTTTTCACTTTTTTATCCCCCAAGTCTAAAATCAAAGTTTTTATAATTTACACTTCATCCACTTTGCAACTATATCTATTCTCATCAATGCAGCACTGAAGTATTTAAGAGCAAAATAAAAATGACCGCTTCGCCCTTAATAAAATAAAAAGGACGAAACGGTCATTGTTCCGCGGTACCACCTTAATTGATATACATAGATATCCACTTGGTGCCTATAACGCAGGCGAACGCCTAAACTTTCATTTAAGACTCAGGGATAGGTTCGATACATTCTATACGAGGAATCTTTCAGCCGGTGAATTCCACTCTCTTTCGCAAGAAGACATATGTACTAATTCCCTTCAACGATTTTCGATCTAATTTTTTTATATTATGCGATATAGTTCGATTCGGTGTCAAGAGGTATTTTTAAAAATAAATAGAGCCACAAGTTACTTGTATGAAATTATTGCCCTACTGAATGAAAATACAAATTGATATAAGTTTAACTCATATTCATAAACATAAAACCTTAAATTATAGTGTATATATTTACATAATGTCGAATATAATTAATTTTTATCTTTTAGTGTTGCAAAAAGGAATATATTCTCTTAGAATGTTTCTTTATATTGCACAGGGATGTTATTCTTATTCTAAGAAAATAATATCAAACCGATATAATTGATTATAAAAGGAGCAAGATTGAGTTATTATGGATAAACAAATTGGATTCATCGGTTGCGGAAATATGGGAATGGCTATGATTGGCGGAATGATAAACAAAAATATAGTGTCTTCAAATCAAATTATTTGTTCAGATTTAAACACTGCTAATTTAAAAAATGCTAGTGAAAAATATGGGCTAACTACAACTACCGACAACAATGAAGTAGCTAAAAATGCTGATATTTTAATTTTATCAATCAAACCAGACCTATACGCGTCAATAATTAATGAAATAAAAGAAGTAATCAAAAACGATGCTATCATCGTTACGATCGCTGCTGGGAAAAGTATTGAAAGTACTGAAAATGCATTTAATAAAAAAGTAAAGGTTGTAAGGGTAATGCCTAATACTCCTGCTCTTGTTGGAGAAGGAATGTCTGCATTATGCCCGAATGAAATGGTGACAGAAAAAGATTTAGAAGATGTACTAAACATTTTCAATAGTTTTGGTCAAACAGAGATCGTAAGTGAAAAATTAATGGATGTTGTCACATCCGTAAGTGGTTCTTCACCAGCTTATGTATATATGATTATAGAAGCGATGGCAGATGCTGCTGTACTAGATGGTATGCCAAGAAATCAAGCATATAAATTCGCTGCTCAAGCTGTGTTAGGCTCTGCAAAAATGGTACTAGAAACAGGAATACATCCAGGTGAATTGAAAGATATGGTTTGTTCTCCTGGTGGAACGACAATAGAAGCTGTAGCAACATTAGAGGAAAAAGGATTACGAACAGCGATTATTTCAGCTATGCAACGTTGTACGCAAAAGTCTGTTGAACTATCTGGTCAAACTAAAAAATAAAACTATAAAAGAGATTACGTTAGCTATGAATTCACATAATTTTAATTAAAAATTCACTACATGATAAACGGCCAAACTCATATAAAATTGAGCTTGGCCGTTCCGCTTTTTAATTATATTAAAATAATTTAATTCAAATCTTCTTTAAAGGTTCTATTTTATCCCTTACCTATTCCCTACTATGATTGTGTAATTTTATTAGAAACTAATAATTTTTCAATGCATTTCGGTAACATATCTATTAGTGTTTCAAATGCGTAGTTTACATCTAGACGTTCTGTCCATTGATGTGCATCTTTTCCTACCGGCCCCATATTTAATACTGGAACATCAAACTCTTCTAATTCCTGAAGCGGAATTGAATAACCTTTATCCCATAATGGCATATTGTCTACAAGCGAACTCATTGAATCCAGTGGATACTGCAAGCCTACATAGCTTAAATCTGAAATCCCCCCAAAATAATTTTGGTTTTCAAATGTAATCTTATGATTGTAGTGTGCATACTTTTCCATTTCTACAACTACCTCTTTTATTAAAGGATTGTTGCGTGAACTCACAGCTGGATAGTACGGCGGAGCGAAGAAAAGTACAATCATCGGTGCCTTTTCTTTACATAAAATCGCTAATTTATCTACTAAATCAATCGTTACCGCACGATCATCTTTATCTTCTCTATTTTTTATAATATTAGATTGAATATGATTTATTTTTTCTTGTCCATGTTGCTCAATTGCATATGTGATAAGCTCTTCATAAGTTAATACATTTACTTTGAGATTAGGTGGTATAAATGGATTATATTTAGAAAAACGATATGCATGTTTTTCATACGACTCTTCTATTTTCTCTGCTACTTTCGTTACTTTTTGACGTAACAATGAAACTACATCTGTCATTGATTTTTCTAATAAAAACAAATTAAATAATGTAACTGCACGATGCGGAATTTGTACAGAATAATCCTCTTTTAAGTCCCTTTGAAGTAAGTTAGTTGGCGGAGGACTCGCTTCCCCTTCTACAATGTCACAAAGGTCTGTGTTTAACTCTAATTCTGCTGTTATTAATGAAGCCATATAACTCCCATTTAAGCCTGCAAAAGGTTCACCTACATGTGTCTCTTTTCCATAGCAAAGAAAACCAGGTAATACTTTACCAATAGAGCCAGTGTAAATATACTTATTTTGGTCACCAGGATGTCTTGAAAACATAGGCTCTGAGTTTAAGACCGTTTTATAATCTAAGTTATGCTCTCTAGCTAAATCTAACAGTCTTGGAACAGCGGCCCTCATCCCTACAGAATTCACTTCTTCATCTGGTACAGCCAATAAAAGAACATTCCCATCGAATCTTCCTTCACATGCTTGTTCAATCATTGCCATTTGTAATGCGAGGCCGCATTTCATATCCATTGTTCCTCTACCAAACAGCCATTCCCCATGTTCTATATCTTCACGTACATGGTCTGGAAGTTCATCTTTATGAGAATAAAACATAGATGTTAACTTTTTAGGATTAAATGCATCTTCTTTCCACACTCCGTAATCTTGTACATCTACAACATCAAAGTGACTTACTAGAATTACAGTATTTTTTGTACTATCGCTTTTCTTTACTAGTGCTGTAACAAAATATCGTCCGTCCCCTGTCGGATTTTTTTGTAAATGATGCGGGTTTTCTTTGAAGTACTGTAAATCAGATAACTGTTCCACAACAAAGTCTGGCAATATTACTTCAGCTTCTGAACCGGTAATACTAGGAATTTCAACAAGACCGCTTAATAATTGAATCAATTGTTCTTTTGATTGCCACTTTGACATATAAATCCCCCTATTTTTCCGCATTATGAAAACTAATTCCATTATATGAATAAAAAAATGACGACAGCTATCAAAATTATAGTTCTGATGTACTGCCGATTTTTATTGATATTTCATGAGCCGCTTGTTTTACCTTGCTAATAAGAAAAGATAGTCGATCATCATTAATACGATGACTAATTAACCCAACACTTAATGCTCCTACTACTTTATGATTAAATCCGATAATAGGTGCAGCTACTGAAGCTGTCCCTTCTGTTTTTTCACCATAACTGACAGCATATCCTTCATTTTTTATTTGCTTTATTTGATTAAGAAGAATTTGCTTTTGTTCTGGTAATGAAGAAAGTAAATTTTCTACAATATGTTCCATTTCATTCGTTTTCATATTGGCAAGCATCGTTTTATTTGCGGCACCAATTGAAAGTGGAATTTGTTCCCCTAGATTATCGATAACTCGAATTTTTAAAGGACTATCAATTCTTTCAATGATAATAGAATGTGTTCCGTTTGGAATATTTAAATAGACACTTTCCTCCACTTCAGCAGCTAAACGTTTCATCACTTCTCTTGCAACAGATCTGTAGTCTACCTTCTCCAATTGACGTAACCCTATTTCCATCCACATTGGTCCAATTTTGTACTGTTTTGTCTCTGAAATTTGTGTAACTAACCCATGCTCCATTAAAGAGTTAAGTAATCTATGTACTGTACTAACCGGGAGATGTGTTCCATCAGCTATATCAGAAATAGCCCAATACTCTTTTTCATTTGTAGAATTCAATAATTTAATAATACTTATCGCTCGATCAATGGACTGTACCATAACTCGCCTCAACTTTACTCGTAATATGTTAGTATGCTTAATTAACTATCAATTTAGCAAACATTCGAAATGAAATCAATCTATTTATTTAATTTTCTAACAATAAAAACATATCACTAACAAAGAATTGAAAACGCAAACAAAAAAATATTGACTTTTCTTTTTAATTATCTGAAAATTATAACAAGATTTCACATCACGGAATACATTCCATAATACGGAAAAACATCAAACTTTATTCTATCACCTATGAAAGTGAGGAAAACAATGGCGCAAGTAAGCAATACAAACAATGAATTAAAACGGACGATGAAAAGTAGACACTTATTCATGATTGCACTCGGTGGTGTGATTGGAACGGGGTTATTTAACGGATCTGGCTTTATTATAAGTCAAGCTGGACCTGGCGGATCCGTACTTGCCTTTATGGCCGGTGGATTATTAATGTATTTCGTTATGCTATGTCTTGGTGAACTTGCTGTAGCCATGCCTGTTTCAGGTTCTTTCCAAGAATATGCCACTAAGTTCATCAATCCTGCAACTGGCTTTACAATCGGATGGTTGTATTGGTTAAGCTGGGCGAATACGACCGGTCTTGAATTTACAACTGCCGGCATTACAATGCAGCGCTGGTTTCCTGATATTCCTGTTTGGGTTTGGTGTTTAATATTTGGCGTTACAATCTTCACTATTAACGCATTATCTGCTCGTAGTTATGCAGAAACAGAATTTTGGTTTTCAAGTATAAAAGTATCTGCCATTATCGCTTTCATTATTCTTGGCGGCGCCGCTATGTTCGGTTTTATTGATTTAAAAGGTGACGAACCCGCTCCGCTATTATCAAATTTCGTAAATCATGGTGGTTTATTCCCAAATGGACTTGCCGCTATTCTTTTAACAATGGTTACAGTCAACTATTCCTTCCAAGGTACAGAACTTGTTGGAATCGCAGCAGGTGAAAGTGAAGATCCAGCAAAAACTTTACCTCGTTCTATTAGAAATATTATATGGCGCACAATGTTTTTCTTCGTCTTAGCAATCTTTGTTCTTGTTGCTTTAATTCCTTGGGAAGAAGCTGGATTAACAAAGAGCCCATTCGTTGCTGTTTTTGATAATATCGGTATTCCATATGCAGCTGATATTATGAACTTTGTTATTCTTACTGCTGTTCTTTCTGTTGCAAACTCAGGACTATACGCTGCTACTCGAATGCTTTGGTCTTTATCAAAAAACGAAATGGCTCCAGCCTTTTTAAAGAAATTATCATCACGTGGGATTCCTCTCAACGCTTTAATCATGACGATAGCTATTTCTGCTTTTTCTCTTTTGACAAGCGTAGTAGCTGCTGAAACGGTTTACTTATGGCTCATTTCAATTTCCGGAGTCATTACCATTATTGTTTGGATGTCAATTTGTGTTTCTCAATTCTTTTTCCGCAAACATTATTTAGCAGACGGTGGAAAATTAGAAGACTTAAAATTTAAAACACCACTTTATCCACTCGTACCAATTCTTGGTTTTGGATTGTATGGCATTATATTAATCAGTCTTATTTTTATCCCAGAACAACGACTTGGAATCTATTGCACTGTACCATTTATCATCTTTTGCTATACCTACTATCACTTTAAAGTTAAGAAAAGAATATCTACTAACACTCATAGTGAAAGTAAAATTAGCGAGACTTCGTAATATTTGACGATACATAAAAGACCACACGTGGCGTTTCACTTCATGTGTGGTCTTTTATCGTTCCTTCTCTCATTTCCCCCTACTATTGAAAGAATTATTTATAACACTTTAAGTTCTGGATTGCTCAGGTGAACTTTTGGTTGAAAAATGAGCATTTCTATACCTTTCCCAAAATTTCAAGTTCTGCTAATGATGTTGTAGAAAGTGTTAATGTAGTAAATACTATAATACTAGCAATTACTATTTTTACTATTCATAAGTTGATGATTCTGCTTACTATTACTGTTTTGTTTTGATATATTTAATATATATTTAAAGACAGACAGGAGTTAGATACGATGATAAAAGGTTTTGGAGGAATATTTTGGAGAACTAAGAATCTTGATGTTATAAAAAAATGGTACAGTGAAGTGTTGAAACTTGATATAGAAGATTGGAATGGAACTGTGATTAAACCCCAGTTAGGAAATGAGACCATCTTTTCTTTCTTTACAGAGAATGACAATTATTTTCCAAAAGAACAACAAGTGATGTTAAATTTCGAAGTACATAATCTAAACGAGACTATAAAGCATCTTGAGAATATTGGTGTACCTCTTGAGAAGAAAGAAGAAATCAGTGAATTTGGAAAGTTTATTTGGATTAAGGATCCTGAAGGTCGATTGATCGAACTTTGGGAGAAATAGTGGATTCTACTTATTTACTATTAAGTTAACAGCTGCGTTAATACATCAAGGTAAATAAAAAAGTCGATTCCTTTAACTCCACAGGAAATCGATTTTTTTGTGGAGTTAAACTTCTTAGCTTTGTAAATCCTCATTTTTCAAATTCTACCCTATGGCCACCAACTTAAAAACATAAAAAAACGCTATTCTTACGAAAAGAATAGCGTTTTTCATTATTTAAATATGATTTCATCTGAATTTAATAGATATATCCCCTCTCCTACAAAAGTAGTAGAGTGTTCATTTAAACACTTACTACCTCAGTGGGATTTATCACATTCCAATTTCAATATAATAGTAAATAGGTATATCGGATATAGATGTACATTACTAGGCTTATACATATTTCAACTTTAGAATTACATTCACTATTTAATTGGTAGTTACAAATAAAGAAAGGAATGATCATAATAATACAGAACATATACGAAACTCATTTACATGTAAGAAATTTAGAAAACGCAATAAATTTCTATCAAAACAAGCTAGGATTAACGTTAGCAAGAAAATTCTCCAAAAGAAGAGTGGCTTTCTTTTGGGTCGGAGAAAATAAACAACAAATGCTTGGACTATGGGAAGTACAAAACATTGAAGACTTTGAGCCGAGACATTTTGCTTTTGGTGTAAATTTAGAGTTTTTAATGACTTCTAAAGCGTGGTTAGAGGAACGTGGAATAGCAGTGATAGGAAGTCAAGGAAAAGGAAATCAAAAGCCAATTGTCCAAAGGTGGATGCCTGCTGCAAGTGTATACTTTCTAGATTGTGATGGAAATAAATTAGAATTCATTTCTATGTTACATGAGAATCCAGATGAATTAGAATATGCGTCCTATTTAAGTGTATGGAATGAGGAACACCAAGAAAAATGAATGGAATTTCCGTTCAAGTCTTTTCTTATTTTTGGATATAATGTTGTACGATTCCCATGCCCATCAACTTAAGAATTTAGAATTCCCCCCCCAAAAACGAAATTTCGTCACAAGTTGTCACAAAATTTCGTTTTTGGGGGTAGTTTTATTTTCTTAGCTTGATTTCGATGAGCGGTACCCCATAAAGGCCCCTGATACATAATTGATGTTCTGCTATTTGTAGAAAACAATCCACTTATACCATTTTAACAAGAAGAAATATCTCGTCCATGTTGTAATATTGGCTTACGTTAAGCTTGTGAAAAAATCATATTCATGTATAATACAATTGATGTATGATACAATAGTTGTAGGAGGGTGACCTTTTTGAAAAGAGAAGATGCCTTAAAACTAAGAAAAGATATTAAGAAAATGATTATAATAACTGGGGTTTTTGAATCTCAAAAATTGCCCAATGGACCATTTGAAAAACCTTTACCAACTTCTCAAATGATGGCGTTAGAAGAACTAGAGGTGGAAAAATTAACTGTTTGGCAACTATCCAATAAACTTAGATTAGAGACTTCAACTGTAAGTAGATTGGTAGATAAGTTAGTAAAAAAGGGGCTTATTTATCGTGAAGTAAATGAAAAAAATAGAAGAGAACTTTTTCTGCACCTCACAGAAAAAGGTCACATAACTGTTAATTGCTTAAGAGAGCAATCCATTACATTTTATCAAAGTATTCTCAATAATTTATCAGAATCAGAACAAAAAATAGTTGTGGATGGTTTTGAATTATTTATTGATTCTATTTCTAAGCCTTTTGATTAGAGTGAGGTAAGTCATAACATTTGGAGGATAAAATGAGTTTGCATTTTGAACGTCCTATTATTGAATTAAAAGAGAAATTTGATGAATTAAAGAAAATTATGAAAGAAAATAATGTAGATTTATCGTCAGAAATTCATGAATTAGAAAAACGTTTAAATAAAATGCAAGATAAAATTTATTCTAATATTACACCTTTTCAACGAGTTCAAATTGCAAGGCTACGTAATCGACCCACGACATTGGACTATATACCTTTATTGTTTACAAACTTTCTCGAACTTCATGGTGATCGATTATATGGTGATGATAAAGCAATGATAGGTGGTATTGCAAAATTTAAAGGAATGCCCGTTACGGTTATTGGTCATCAAAGAGGTAGAAATACAAAGGAAAGTATAGAAAGAAATTTTGGAATGGCACATCCAGAAGGTTATAGAAAAGCGCTAAGACTTATGAAACAAGCTGATAAATTTAATCGCCCTATTATTACATTTATTGATACAATAGGCGCCTATCCAGGGATAGGGTCTGAAGAACGTGGAATTTCTGAAGCGATAGCTCGAAATCTATTTGAAATGACTACACTTAAAGTGCCAATTGTTTGTATTGTAATTGGAGAGGCATCAAGTGGTGGAGCTCTTGGCATTAGTGTCGGTAACCATATCCATATGTTAGAGTATTCATGGTACTCGGTAATTTCGCCCGAAGGAGCAGCATCTATCCTATGGAAGGACGCTAAGTATGCTCCAGAAGCTGCTGAACATATGAAAATTTCAGCAAAAGATTTAAAACATTTAGGAATTATTGATGAAATCATTCCTGAAATTAAAGGTGGAGCACAAAATGATATACAATCACAGGCAAAAATGATTGAATCTGTAATCGAATCATCTCTAAAAAAATTGATACTATTATCCTCGGAAGAGCTTATACAACAGCGATATGAAAAGTATAGACAAATAGAGAATTATAAATGAAAGTATTTAAAGTCCGTATTACATTTCGGAGGATTATCGCAAAAAAATTCTAAATATTTTTGCAAGTAACCTCTTAAACTGGGATATGCTGATACTATCATTCTACAAAAGATGTGTGATCGGTATGGAAAAGGATAATTTGTTCTAATGGATCAACGTGGTGTGTACTATATACCGCGACTCAAATTAAACAATAGGATATATGTCAAAAATGAATTTCCTGAATACTTTCGAAACGGAACAATAAAAAAACAATATCAGTACATCAAAGTTGATTTAGAGCACATCATGGATACCTTAAAATCAGGACAGTCCTATGAAATAAAAGAAGCTTATATTGGAAAGGATAAAAAACTATTCACTCGGGTGATTATGTATCGATTTACAGAAAAACAACTTCGTGAGCGTATGAAAAAACAAGTGTACACAGAAAGTACACTTTGTTTTCATTTTTAAGTTGATAGGCATGTGTACCCCCCCTTTTTGCTATTAATTTTCGTCGGATTTATGAACAATTATCATAACGGAAAATTCATGACAACTCCATTTGTTAACATAATGTATTTACTGTCAACTTACATTTGTACTTACATACAAGCAATTTTCTAATCTGCTTCAATTATAATTTGAATCATTTAATTTTTCTTCTTATCTGGCATCTACTCTTTAAACAAAAACTCCCCTTAAATCGAAAATGATTAAGGGGAGTTTTATATACGATGCAATTATAGTTCAGATTTCACTCGAACAGAAACATTATTTTTAATTATATTTTTGACATCTTTAAAGCTAACAAAATTGTTACTTTTCTCATCCCAAAGACGGAAACGTAGTGATTGTAAGCTTGTAGCAAGCGTAATCGTTGGTACATTTTTTAACGGAAGCGTATTATTGTGTGCCTCTTCTAGTTTATAGTTAGGTACTCTTGGGCTTAAATGGTGTACATGATGGAATCCAATATTACCAGTTAAGAATTGCAAAATTTTAGGAAGCTTATAAAAAGAACTTCCTTCCACTGCCGCTTTCACATATTCCCAATCTTTATCCTCTTCAAAATAAGAATCCTCAAATGTGTGCTGTACGTAAAACAACCAAATACCTATTGAACCTGCTATTAAAAATATAGAACCATGTACTAAAAGAAACGATTGCCATCCAATTGCCCAGCAAAGCATTCCTATAATAGCAACGATTAAAATATTCGTTAAATAAGTGTTCATACGTTCTTTTTTTCTAGCACCTTTTCGGTTAAATCTATTTTTAAGCAGGAAAACATAAATCGGGCCTAACCCAAACATAACGAATGGATTGCGATATAAACGATATGCTAAACGAAGTCTAAATGGTGCTGCTACATATTCATCTACTGTAAGCGTCCAAATATCTCCTGTACCCCTTTTATCCAAATTACCACTCGTAGCGTGGTGAATAGAATGCTCATGCCCCCACTGATCAAATGGGAATAATGTTAAAACACCCATACACGTTCCAACTATTCTATTTGCACGTCGACTTTTAAAAAACGAATAATGGGTGCAATCATGAAAAATAATGAAAATCCTTGTCATAAATCCAGCGGCTAACAATGCTGGAACTAATGTTAACCAATAAGAAACTGACAAACTTTTATAAGCAAGGTACCATAAAATAATAAATGGCACGATTGTGTTGATCAGTTGCCAAACACTTTTTTTAATCGTTGATTTTTCAAAAGGAGCAACTTGTTTTTTTAAATTTTTAGTATTTTCTAAGGTCATTGTTCTAATTCCTTTCCTTTTTGTTGCTAATTCATATTATAGCACACTATTAGTATCAGGTGTTAAAAGTAGCTATAATAAATATTTTATACTATAAAAATCTCTTTTTTCTTACTCATTACTTACAAATTTCTTACGTCCAAAATAGCTTCTATAATTGGACAAACGGAGCATTATATATATCAAAGAAACTTCGAATTTTTCCAATAAGTACATAAAAAAACAGAGAGTTTTTTCACAAGAAGAAAAGAGCTACCATAAGTCAATTTCACCGACTTATGGCAGCTCCTCTTCTTTTCACCTTATTTTATCGATGAAGCCAAACTGCACCTGCAGACTTGTCTTCAGCTTGGCCTACCACTTCAAACTTCAGTCCTAATTTTGGTAACTTACGTCCTGCATCAGGAATAATGCTGTTGATGTATTGCTTAGAATCATCAAATTTCGCCACTCCTGGTAATCCTTTATAATCAAAGATACCGCGAGTTGGTGAATTTACTTTCCATGCTGGCGTTTGATCAAATGAGAATGCCGCATCGGCAATTTGATAACGCGTACTGCTCTTCACAGTAGGTTGTCCGTTTAATGTCCCTACAATTGCCTCTGGATGAGAATCTACAACTCCTAAGAACCCTTCACCTGGATGAACGCCTACCCAGTTATCTGTAAAGCTTTGATCCGCATACCATACAACCATTCCTGTATTAAATACTGGGCCACGTGCATGTTGTAACGCAGTGTCAGAACCAGCGTAATTTCTCCACTCTACATAGTAATTATGTTTTTTCTGTTCAAATCCGTTAGACACAGTAAAGCCTTTTAACGTCATTGCTGGCTGACCTTCTGCATCATCAGAGAAAACAACTTTTCCATCTACAGTTAAGGCTGCATTATCTAACGCAAATCCTTTATAAGCTACTGCAATATCTGTTAAGTACTCAAATTGCAGTTTTACTTTTTTTCCTTTGAATTGGCTTAAATCGTATGATTTATCAACCCATTTACCATCAGTTGTATCCGCGCCGCCTTTTACATCTTTTTCGCCCATTCTATCAATGCGTGTCTTCGTTCCATCTTCTGCAATCGCATATACGTCAAGGAAATCATACTTCGCTTCAAGTTCGTAAAATGCCTTATAATCGAACTTAGCATCCTTTGCATTTGTTAAGTCAAATACTGGCGTCTCAAGTGTTGTATGAATGTCATTTCCTTTTGTACTATAATAGAACTTCTTACCAAACGCCGATTCGATATTTTTTATATCTTTGTCCGGCAAGTTAACACGAACGATTCCAGGTCGTTTAGATTTTGTAGTACTTTGATCTACATATGTCGCAACACCGATGCCTTTGCTAAGTTTGTCATAATCTACTTCAAGGATATTCGCCCAATTCCCCTTCATATTCTTTTGGAAAAACTCTTTATTTTGTGGTGAGAAACTCGTTGGCTCTGTTCCTGCAATTTTTCCAGCCCAGCTACCACCACTCATAATAGACCATGACTCAACAGGTTCACCTTGTCCTGAGTACTTTGTATCATATTCATCTGGTAAGCCTAAATCATGGCCATACTCATGTGCAAACACACCAACCGCTCCGTCTTCAGGCTCGATTGTATAATCGTATGCAGCCATCTTTCCGCCCCAGTTCGAAACAGAAGATTTCGTGCCATCAATTGCATATGGTTTTGAACCGAGTTTTGAACGATGTGACCAAATCGCATCATCTTTCAATTTACCGCCGCCAGCTTCTTGACCAACGCCAGCATGTACAACCATTAAATGATCAATAATTCCATCTGGCTCATTTTTATTTCCATCACCATCTTGATCGTATTGATCAAATTGGTCATAGTCTGCTAAATTGATTCCTTTTGCTACCGCTGCTTTTAATGCTTCTTTCACAAAATCTTTTGGTCCTAAAGGCCCCTTGTTATCATGACCAGTACCCGCATCAGCACCATAATCTGATGCTTTTCCTGGAACAGTAAGCCATTCTGTTACAGTCCCATCAACTGTATAGCTACCACCAGATTGTTCTTCATAATATTGCTTAAATGTGTTAATCTTCGATCCATCAAATAAAGTGAATGGTTCATCACCAAATAACATTTTTTGATAATGTTCACGATTAAAGTCCTTAGAATACATGTATCCTGGCTCTTGATCAATATTGTTATGCTTAAAATCGCTAAATTCTACAAGTAAAACAAGTACTTTATCTTTTCGAACAGCTCCATTGTATTCTTCTTGCTTCGCTGATGTAGTAGGTACTTTTCC
Organism: Bacillus sp. 22475; assembly: GCF_052044835.1. Taxonomy (NCBI): domain Bacteria; kingdom Bacillati; phylum Bacillota; class Bacilli; order Caryophanales; family Bacillaceae; genus Bacillus; species Bacillus sp. 22475. The sequence goes on from NZ_JBQENW010000003.1 coordinate 330,478, forward strand.
ATTTAATTTCCCTGGATTTAATGCTGCACCTTGTCCAGCTACTGGGCCTACTTCAGGCTGCTGTGCCTGTTCATTTTCCTTCATTTTTGCATCTTTTACTTTTTTCATAAAATCAGAAGCTTCTTGTGTAAGACTATCTCCTGTTAAGATTTCTTTCCCAGGGTTTTCCCCTTTCTTTTTCTCAACATATTTTTCGACAGCTTTTGACGTCTCAGCTTGTGATGCAGATTGATCAATTACCCCCCGTTGTTTTAGCGCTTCTGCCAAACGCTCCTCCGGTATTAAGTGCTCATCTATTGGTAGAGATGATGTTGGTGTCTCAGCATACGCTGCGTGACCTCCAAAAGCAAACGTACTACTTAGTACCACTGCTGTTGTTAATACCGCTAATGGTTTTAATTTCTTTTTCTTTTTCAATGTATTTCCTCCCCAGTGTCTGCAAATTATCGTTTTTTGCCGATAACAACATAATATTCGTTATAATACGAATATTCAATCTTTTTCAACAAATAAAATGTTGAGAAATATTTTTTTATGCAGAGTGAAATACAAAAGATAGAAAAACAAACAGGCTCTCCAATAAATAACAGTGAACTTTTATATGTTCTTAGTTACAATCAAAATCCAGTAAATCTGAGATTTATATTTTTTTAATAAAAATAAGAATTAAATATTTTCTATACTATTTAATCTATGGATTATCATATTACTCACTATTCTCATTATTACAAGCTAATAGTGGTTCATACATCATTATAGCGTGATTCTCCGTTACATATTGATCTTCTATTAACTGTTTCTGTTGATTATATACTTTACGTTGAATCACATTATGTCGTATATAACCGCCCCAGTATGCAGGTTGAATTGAGTGTTCTTTCTCATACACTTCATATTGATAAAGTTGCGGATAGACTGTTCTCCATTCACCAACTAAATGTTCATCTGTCATATAAAGGTGAAGTTGATACGGTTGGTCCGTTTCATTTTTAATTTGTAAATCCAAATAGTTATAGGAACAAGTCGCTCCACTCCCAAACGGTTGAGTTCGCCTCGAATCAGGAAAGACATCAAAGCTATGACGATATCGTTCTGTTACTGTCAGTGGTGTATGTAAAGTCATCCAATATATTAAATTCGAAAGCTGACAAAGACCTCCTCCAATACCTGTTTGAAAAGATCCGTAGTGTAATACCATACCTTCTACATATCCTTTTTTCCTCGTAGGCTTACCTATTAAACGCCAGTAAGAAAATGTTTCTCCTGGTCTAATGACGATACCATTTAGTTTTTTTACAGCAATTTTCAAATTAACAACCTTATTCTGTTGATACCACATATCTACATCTTTGAGCTTACGAAGTAATATCGTTCGGTGCTGAATTGCTGTACAAGGTAGCTTTTCTTGTTGGAGCCTTTTTGCATATGTTTTTCCGTCTACTAACCACTGAATGTATCTCTTTGTAGAGTAATACCACGTCCCTAGCATAATGCGATACTTAGACCGCTGTTTAGGACGTAAGTGCACTATATTCATTTTATTCCCTCTCTCTTTCTTCAACTAAATTTCAATATACCTCTAATTCAATGAACTACAGTTTTCTTAGCTGCATAATAATTTTCGTAAATAAAGTGAAACTTTAATCAGCCCTCACCAATCGGGCTTTTACAGGCAGCCCGATCCCCACCTAACTTCTTTGCTTTCGCTGAATTTTGAGGTGGGGGTCTTACTGCCCAGCAAATAGCGGGATAAAAAAGACGCAAAAAAATAATAAATTTACTCTAGTGGAGATTTTATTTTGATGATTGCTTTATAATTATATGAAACTGCGCTACAATACGATAAATTGAAATAAACATATTATAAATATAACGAATAATATTAAATAAAAAATAATGAAAATTAAAGAAATTCTAAAGTATTAATATATTTTTCATAAATATTAATTGATAATACATTAGACTTTACTATATGTATAAATTCTCTATTCTACAAAACGAAATTTTTTAATGTAAGAAAAAAATATAATTCCCCTTTCACATTTATACAAGTCTCATCTGGAAAACTTTCCAAAACAATCCGAACCCTTATATTTAGAATAAACACAAAAAAATTGCCACCAGTTAGCTTAACTGGTTGGCAATTTTTTAACGAGAATGCTTTACAAATAGTTGAATTGCTTCTTCTGGTACATAGCACTTTCCATTACTCTCTACAATAATACTTCCTAATTCATACCCTTTACCATTGATACGAATTATATTTTTGTTACCAAATAATTGTGCTTCTACTTTATTATGTTTTACTACGAGTAACGGGTTTGCTCCTTCGGTTTTTTCGGCTGTTACAGTTGCACCGACTTTCTTAAAGGCTTGTTCACTCTCTAAAAATATTTTATTCGTTACTTCTTCTAAGTTAAAGCCCATCGCTTTCGCCATCGTCTTCGCAATGTCTGTATTTTGGATTAAGCCTTCTGGTTTTTGAGGTCCATAAGAATGTAAAAATACATCCTCACCTGTATGTCCTCCTGTCGTAAAGCCGATATTTGTACGATTAGCCAATAATGTAGTAAGAATTCGTCCTACATCCATTTTCTTTTTTGCCGCTTTTAATTTTTCTTTTTCATCATGAGTTAGATTATCCAAACCGTATAGTTTAGCTACATCTTCTACATTTGATAAATCAGATTTCAGTTTATTTATAGTTCCTTCAAGTGTCATTTTCGCCTTTTTCAATGAATCAATGTATGCAGAAACCGGTGTAGTATTGTATCCTTTTGTCGTATTTCTATTCCCTATAGAGATACCGCTGTTACCATGATCAGTTAAAGCGATGAGCATCGTATCCCCATCTTTCTTCGCAAATTGTAACGCCTTTGCTACCGCTTCATCAAATGCCAATATATCACTAATCATCCCAATTGGATCATTAGCATGAGCTGCCCAATCAGGCTTACTACCTTCTACGAATAAAAAGAAGCCATCTTTATCTTTTGATAATGTTTGAATTGCTTTTTCTGTCATTTGAGAAAGTGTTGGTTGTTCTGGATTTGTTGCTATACGATCCATATCAAACGCAAGAGCATGATTTGAGAAAGAGCCCCAAATTTTATTAGATTTGGAGTTCAATAACGCATCTTTCGTTTCAACAAAATCGTATCCTTTGTCTTGAATCACCTTTACTAAATTTTCACCATCTTTTCGGATTCCATTACTTTTCATAGGTAGCAGCGCCGCTTTTCCCCCGCCTAATACGACATCTATATTTTGATATACTTGCTGCTTCGCAATTACATCAAATTGCTTGCGATTGACATGGTGAGCCGAGAATCCCGCCGGAGTAGCATGCTGAATTTCAGATGTAGCAACAATTCCAGTTGCACGGCCAGTACGTTTTGCACCTTCCAATACGTTTGCGACCGGCCGTAACTTGTCCTCTTCTTTTATTGGCTTTAAGTTAGGTGAATTTACAGTAGAAGGTAGTACGCCTACATATCCTGAATTCGATTTATTTCCAGTTGCTAATGCTGTCGCTGCTGGTGCTGAGTCTGTAATAGCTGATTCTGCAGAATATGTACGAACACCTCCTGTTACAATTTGATCTAACGTAAGCGGTGCCCCTTTATACCAGCGAGCCAATGTTGTCGCCGTTGAACTTGTTCCGTCCATAACCATCATAATTATATTTTTAGGCTGGTGTTCTACTTTTTTCACCTTAGCTTTGGCCGCATGATAATTCATCATACTTTCCGTACTTAATACGCTTACTATTATAGCTCCCACTAATAGTAACTTTTTCATCTTCACACCATAATTCAACATGATTGTTCCTCCATAAACTTTGCATTCATTTCAATACACCTTATTTCCTTTCTCATTCCACAACCTACATATGTTTTATTAGTTCCCAATTCTCATAAAGCTAACAATAGTTACTTTCTATTTCTTTCCTTAATCAAATATCGGTATGTGTCATCTATCTTATAAAAAAGATTTAGCATTCATTTCATTAATTACTTGTTTAACAATAAATCCTCGATTAAAAGAAATAAAATTTTATTGTTAAACAATAAATTCCATGTTAAATTAATAAGATATTAAATAAATGAGGTGCTTTTTATGAAACAAGGATCCACACTCTTTTTAAAGACCGTTGTGATTCTGATCGGAATCCCCGTTCTTGCTATGTGCATTTTTTTAGTCCCTAAAATAGGAAACTTCGCCGCAGAATTATATCCGGATATTGCATATATTAAATACCTTGTATTTATCAACTTATACGCAACAGCAATACCTTATTACTTCGCACTGTACCAAACATTTAAGCTTTTAAACTATATTGATAAAAACAACGCATTCTCAGAGTTATCTGTTAAAGCTTTAAAAAATATTAAGTACAGCGCATTGGCAATTAGTGTATTATATGTATTAGGTATGCCACTTTTCTATCTCGTGGCAGAGAGAGATGACGCCCCTGGCATTATTATTATCGGAATGATTATGATTTTTGCTTCAATGGTAATCGCGGTCTTTGCTGCCGTTCTCCAAAGACTATTAAAAGATGCTATAGATATAAAATCAGAAAATGATTTAACGGTCTGAGGTGAATAATATGGCAATTATTATTAATATTGATGTAATGTTAGCAAAAAGAAAAATGAGTGTAACAGAACTTTCGGAGAAGGTTGGAATTACAATGGCTAACCTTTCTATCTTGAAAAATGGAAAAGCAAAAGCAGTCCGTTTTTCAACTTTAGAAGCAATATGTAAAGCATTAGAATGCCAACCGGGGGATATTTTAGAATATCAACCTGAAGATACCGAGTAAAAAGAGTCCTTCATACGAGTAATGGGTTCAGTTTAGGAAGAAAAAATGCTAATAAACATTAGAAATAACAAACTAAAACGCTCAGAAAATATTCTGAGCGTTTTTATTTCCTTCTTCAATTAAAGCACCCGTTAGTGTAAAAAGCTATTTCACCATTTGTATGGCTAACTTATCTTTTAACATTGACCTATATGAGTCAATTTCATATTTTGTATTATTGATTTTTTCTTTTTTCATTTTTAACATATCGAATATTTCTAATTCTAAATTCCTTCTAGCTTCAAGAACTTTTATCGCTCCTTCTACACCTGAATGGTTATGTTCTTTTCCATAGCCTTGGTTAGTGTAATAGTCGATAATTCCTGTGGACCATTCTGGAGTTCTTTCTTTTAACGCCTTCCTAAATGAAAATTCAAGATTATCTTGTTCTACATACAATAACATTGGATTTAAATTCTCTATGATTTTTGCAACTTTCATTACATAATTTATTATTTTTTCTTTTTGTTCACCATATTTAATCATCCCAATAGTTAATGGATTTTGTATGAAACAACATTCAAAGATATAAAACTTATTGTCTTCTAGAGCGATTTCAGCAAAGTCATTCCATTTGTCAGCAATTAATTCAACATTTTTATCGAATGGTAATTCGTATATATCATTTTTTAAAATAATGTTAAATAATTCGTCCGAAAACTGGTCACCAAACTCATTTTTCATCTTTCTGTATGGTAATAAATAATTGCTTCCTTTTTTTAGAACTTTCTTAAGGAGCACTTCTTTAAAATCTCCACTGTTAGATAATAATCTATTGAACTCAAATTTATTAAAACAAGATACACCATCATAGTCGGCTGGGTGGTTCAAATTTCCCTCTAAAAATAGTTCAACCTCAATTTTATTTTGGCTTAGAATTTCATTTATTAGCTTTGCAGTGGTTGATTTTCCAAATCCAGGTAACCCTTCTACTATTATTAGTTTTGTATTCATAGTTATAAACCCCTATCTTCAAAGTATTGAACCAAGATTAAAAAAATCACTTAATCCACTACAATCACCCCTTCAAAAGATGATATTTACCATTTCCTTTGAAAAACCTTCTTAAAGTAATCTGAACGCTAGTTTAAGAACATTTTTTCACAATCTCTATAATTATTTTAACATAAATTTTCCATTTATCTTATTATTTAGAACGCTATTTAACTATATGAAAGCGCTTAAACACTGAAATAACAATAAAAAAAGGGATGCTAAATCATAAGTGATTTACATCCCTAATTTGTATGTTATTTTATATTTTCACTCCCGTAACTATACCCGTTATCATACGAAAAGGACTCTTTTTATTTCACATTACGGCGCAAAACTAATTTGACCAGTAAACAATAGGATAATTGCTATGATCCAAAATATAAAAAATGATGAGGACAATATTAATGAAAGAATAGCAATCCCCTTCTTCTCTGTTTTTTTCGTCATTGTGATTATTGAAAGCATGATACCTACACCTGTCAGGACAATTGTAATATAATCTCCAACTATATTACCTGCATTCGCTATCCTTGTTGGCGTTATAAAAACGAATAGAAAACACAAAATGCCGATGAGTAAAGATATATAGCTTATTATACTGTACTTCTTTTTAGGAACTATTTCTGTTTTCATACTAATCCCACCCCTTCTATATAGCTATGAGTTTATATTAGCATGAATAACCATAATTTGGTTATGATAAAAAGCAGATAAAACGGACACTATCACTTTATCTGTCAGTTTATTTCTATCTAACAACTAACTATTTCTTTACTAAAGATATACAATCATTCTTTAATCCACGGCAATTGGTATATAATAGCTCTAAAAAATAAAGACTGTACCTTTAAAATGAAAGATACAGTCTTTATTAATAACTTTTTTTATAAAGAAAACTCTCTATCACTCACTACCTTAAAAAACTCCGAGTAATGTGATAAAGAATAATCCGCTACATCACAATTACCTTGAAACATACATGTTGAAATACCTAATTCTTTTGCAGGTAATAAATCTAATTCTCTATCTCCAATAGCTAAATCAATATTGTATTTTTTATGCAGATGATTATAAGCTAAAGAGTTTGGCTTCCGAGGAAAGCCATCGTCAATTGTAACCATATCTACGAAGTATTTTTCCCAGCCGTAATATTTTAAAATGCCCATAACCCCTTCCCTATGTTTATGGGTCATAATCACATTTTTATTTGCAAATTTCAAAACCTCTTCGACACCTGCAAAAGGTTTCATATCTTTTGACGTGAATTTTCCCTTCAAAACTTTAATCTTTTCTTCCTGCTCGCATGAAATATTATAATACTGAATTGCATGAGAGTATGATATTTTTAAGTTTTTGTATATTTCTTGTTTTTCTACTGAATCACCTAATATTTCAGAAAGCATCATTGTATATGCAGGATACGTATCAAATAACGTCCCATCAAAATCCCATAAAATATTCATTCTATTCACCTTCTATGTTCAAATCATTTAATGACTAAATCCGCCCTATTCCTCGGCGATTCCATTTCTAAGTAATAATCCTCTGCTTTCCAATACCTATTTTCAAACTTTGAAAGGTTTTTCTGTGTCTCCTCACTCTCACGTAGAAACCTTGTCTCTCTTGGACAGTCCAAATAGACCATATAATGAAAGAAATCTCTCCATTCTTTTCGCTGCAGAAAAACTCCTTCAATAACAATTACGCCTACAATAGGAATCTGTACTTTTTTCATTTCACATGAGTCTGTTTCCTCTTGATAAAAAGGCAAAGTTAATTTTGTCTCATGTTGTAACTTCTGAAAAAACTTCTGCCTCAAGTATGTAATATCCCACTGTAAACAATAATACTCATACCATTCTTCATGGTTTGTATAATAGCGTCGATTACGCTCCACTATATGATCATCAATATGGAAAATATGAAACGGAATGCCTTCTTGTTTCATATTTTCTTTTAAATTTGCTACGAATGTTGTTTTTCCTGAACGACTTAAACCATCTATACCTAAAATGAATCTATTTTCCCTATGATTCTTCATAATCGTTATAAGTTCGTTTGTACTCATTACTTCTTCCACTCTTCTTTTAATAAAGAATATAAAATGGTATCATGAGCAACTCCATTTTGAATCATATGTTTTCGAAGTAATCCTTCTTCTTGAAATCCTGCTTTTATTAACAACTTTTGAGAAGCTTTATTTTCTACATATACAACCGCTGCGATTCTTATCAGTTGCAGCATTTCAAATCCGTAAGCTAAAATCGCTTGTAATGCTTCCGATGCATATCCTTGTCCCCAATATGTATCATCTAATTCATAACCAATTTCAGCTCGTTTATGATTATTATTAATTAAATGAAATCCGCACGTTCCGATTAATTGGCCCGTCCCTTTTTTCTCGATTCCCCAGCGAAATACACTGCCCTCTTCATAACGATTTTTAAAAGTTTGAATCGTTGTTTTCGCTTGCTCAATATTTTCAAAAGAATCCATTCCGAAATAACGTATAACTGATTCTTTCGAAAAATATTGGAACATCGTTTCTGCATCTAATAGTGTAAGTTCTCTTAAGAGTAAACGTTCTGTTTCTAGTTTTGGAAATCCCATCTCTCTTTCTCCCTCTATTCTAATGAACTGCAAATTTCAATATAATTTCCATCTGGATCAGCAATGTAGGCAATTGTTTGTCCCCACGGTTTTACAATAGGTTCAACTAAAATCTTGATTCCTTGTTCTCTAAATTGCTCAATCGTTTCTTGTACATTCTCAACAACGAATCCTAATTCGAAATGAGAAGACTTTAATTCACCTTCTGTAAGCGGTAGTCCTGTTAATTCTTTCACATCTTGCCGCGTATTCATCGCTAAAATGGTAGTTCCAGTATTAAATTCAATATATGTACCGTGCTCTGCTTTTATAGGTAACTGTAAAATATCTTTATAGAATTTTAAACATTCCTCAAACTTTTCTACATATAAAATGATGTACTTCATTTTCAAATCCATTTTACATCCCCCTTTATATCTATCCCTAAAATTTCGACAAAAGTCTCACAAAAACCTTGTTCCTTGTAGTAATGAGCAAAAAAAATGAGGCCGATTTCTCGGCCCCCCAGCTTATTGGCATAAAACAGGAGATTTGGTTTGGACATAACCAGTTCGTACTTTTATTATATTTTATTTTTTCTGAATTTTAAATACATTAAACACCTATTTATATTGAGAAAGTTTTTTGCTTGCATAAAATTAAAGATTTTAAGAAATGATACAAATGGAGGTGTATACATATGGAACCAATGCTATGTCCAAGCTGTAAAACGAACCGTACTCGCTTTAATATTCTTGAACAACAAGTAAAACCAGTCAAATTAAATCCACAAACTGGTCAAGTAGAAGAAGAATACACAAATGAAACGATGAATGCTTTTCATATGGCCTATCAAGGACCTACATACCGCGTTCAATGCGCTGTATGTGGGCTTGTTGAAAACCCTGAACAATTTATTAAACCTGCTCAAAACCAGTCTTTCTAATAAAAACATTATTATCCCTTGTAGAAATAGATTTTTCTATAAGGGATTTTTCCATTTAATAAGTTAATTAAAGATGTATTTCTTCCTTATTATATATTAAAACCCACACCCTTTTGGTAATATTTACATAAGGGGGGGGGATAACAAATGATTTTAAATAAAAAGATAATGCTTCCATCAACATTTCTACTAGTAACTTGCCACATAGTCATCTTTTACTTTTGGATCTTCGATTTTGAAAAAATAACGACTCCTTACGGTCTAACAATATGGATTGTTTCTACTATTTGTGGTCTTTTACTTTATTACCATTTTAAAAATCAAAAATCTAATAAAGTGATATTTATTGCTAATTCTTTATTATTAATTATTTCTTCTTCATTTATGATTTTTTTTAGGTATTGTTACTGGTATTATCTTTGTAACTGTTAGTTCTATGAATTAAATATATATTTTTATTATATAAAAAATAGTTAACAAAATAGAATTACATAAAAATTAAAGAAGAAGATAATGATGTCATTGTCATCATTATCTTCTTCTAGAGTCTAATCTTTATTATAATATTTCACTTTTCAATTTCTTGATTTTCCAATAAATTCTCATGAAGAAATAAGCATACATACAACCTACAAGCCCTGTCATAACTTTCGCCCAAATTGGCACTCTTGATTCTGTTGAACTTAAAAATACGCTATACATTGAGGGTAATATAGTTATTGAAATTAATGCGAAAAATTGTAATAATTCCTTCATTTTTTGCACCTTCGTGTCCTTCTCTGAATATATGTCAGGTAACTCAATTCCCTTCTCTACTTCCTTACAAAAATAATTCCATCTTGTAAAACTTGTGACACGTTTCCAACCAGACATTTCATATATTTCAAAGTACTCCTGTTGTTTTTCTTTTGAATCCCAATAAACCAATCTAAAATCCGCTTTATATATTACATCTTTCGGTTCTGTTTTCTTAAACGTATACAACAAATTATACCTTTGTAACGCCCAACCTTTTTGATGCATTTTCCGTAAAAAAGCTTCTTCTTTTTCTAAACTCCATGCCATGAAAAATTTAAATACCTTCTTTGTCTCCATCTCTCATTCACTCCCCTAATATACTATTCCCATTCCTTACAGATCTCTGTAACCTGTTATACTCGAGCTCTAACACTTCTCTCCCAAACGGCGTTAACTCATAGCACTTCTTTCTATCTGTAGAGGCAACTTCAACAATTAATTTTTCTTTAAGTAATTTCGTCGTATTCCCGTATAACGTACCAGGACCGAGTTTTACTTCTCCATTTGTCATCTCTTCTACCATTTGCATAATTCCATAACCATGCATTGGCTTTACAAGTGACAATAATATGTAGTATGTCGCCTCAGTTAACGGAATATATTTTTGCGCCTTCGCATTCATTATAACTACCTCCGATACATCGCTTTATGATATATCGACTCACGATACATCGTATACCGATATTGTATAATCATATTCCAAAATATGCAAGCTTAATTTAATAATTAAATATCTATTTCTTTGAATTAAAAAATCATACTAATTTTCCGAATAATTTGTTAAAATATAGAAATATTAGCTCTTTTATACTGAAAGGAATGGTACATATGATAAATAAATTGAAAGAAAACATAGGATCTGTGTTTGTTGGTAAAGAAAATGTTATTGATCTACTGCTTGTTTCACTGCTTGCTGATGGACATGTACTACTCGAAGACGTGCCTGGTACTGGGAAAACGTTACTGGCGAAAACCATTTCAAAAAGTATTGGCGGTAGTTTTTCTCGTGTTCAATTTACCCCTGATGTACTTCCAAGTGATGTAACAGGTATTGAATACTTTAACCCAAAAACAAGTGAATTTGAGTTAAGAATTGGACCCGTTATGACAAACATTTTGCTAGCAGATGAAATTAACCGTGCAATGCCGAGAACACAATCTAGTTTGTTAGAAGCGATGGAAGAGCGACAAGTGACGCTTGAAAAACAGTCTACTCCTCTCCCAAAACCGTTCTTTGTTATTGCAACGCAAAACCCAATTGAATCACAAGGGACTTTCCCTCTTCCAGATGCACAGCTTGATCGCTTTTTAATGACGATTTCAATTGGTTATCCAACTCCTGAAGATGAGTTACAAATGATGCGACGTTTTCGTAACGATATACCGCTAGAACGTGTCACACCTGTTATCTCTTTAGAAGATATATTAGAATCACAGAAACGAATAAAAGAAATTTTCATATCAGAACCGTTAGAACATTACATAATTAAACTTGCACAAGCTACTCGAAATCACGATTACATCGCTAACGGTGTAAGCCCACGTGCCACACTTTCTTTAGTGCGCGCAGTTCAAGCATTAGCCTTCTTACGCGGGAGAGAATATTGCACCCCTGAAGATATACAATTTTTAACTCCTTCTGTTTGGAATCACCGTATTGTCTTATCAATGGAAGGTGCCCTGCGCACGACTAAAAATGATATAATGCAAAGTATTTTAAAAGAAGTTGACGTACCTGTGGAGATTGAGCAAGCATGAATGGACAGCGTGTTGTAACTGTACCTTTATTTTTTCAACTCCATATTATTCAACTAACTGTGCCAGGCGCTATACTATTTACCTTTTTTATGCCGCAACGAATTATAATGTTTCTCTTTTTCTCCTATTATTTATTTGCGATTTTCATTTATAAATATGTCGCTTACATAGAGAAAAAATTTGAAGTTATAAACGAGAGACAAACAACTCGGCTTTTCCCTGATGAATCTGGAAAGTTTTTTATTCATTTGAAAAACGGTGCACATATCCCTCTCGTTAATGGTGTTTGTTATTTTCATTTAGATTCGTCTCTTATACAGCATAAAGATCAAGGAATTGAACGAATATCAAAAACGTTATTCTCTTTTCCATTTTCACAACCTGCACATTCGGCGCAAAAATGGGATTTAACATTAACCGCAACGAAACGTGGTGTGTTTCAAATTGAACAGTTCGAATGCGTTTTAAAAGATCCTTTTCATTTATTAAATGTACACTTACCTGTTTTCGATAAGTTAAAAACTGAAATTATTGTGTATCCTTCTCCTAAAGAAGTAGCAGGTTTGCAAGAACTTCAGCAACTTCTAACTGGTTCTTATCGAACTAATTTTTCTTTTTACAATGATGAAACATCTATTATCGGTGTAAAGCGATATGAGCGTGAGTCTTTCCGCTCTATTCATTGGAAGGCATCTGCTAAAATGCAAGAATTACAAGCGAAGCAATTTGAACCTGTAAAAAATTATAGTTGGACGATTTGTCTTTCTTTAGCTGCCGATCGTGGATTTGGTTGGAAAGATAATGTTGAAGATTTAATTTCATTCGCAACATACATTTGCCAATATGCAACGAAGCATCACATACCGTTTGAATTATTTATTAGTGTATTAGCAGAAGGTGGTGCATTACATTTATCGTTACATGAAGGGCAAACACAATATGCAAAAGCTTTAGAAGAATTAGCACGTATTTCAGATGATAGTACGTTACTTCCGAAACAAGGATTCCTTCATTATGTAACGAGAAAGAGAGAACGTTCGTCTACAATGATATACATTGGTTTACAGAAAAATGAACTCCCTCTTCTCTCGCAGCCAACGTTCCTCATTAATAGCGAAGGGATGGTGGAATCGGTTGAAAACTTGGCTCTATCACGTTAATGACTTTATTTTGCTTCTCCTCCTTTCATTATTAACAGAAAGGGATGACCTTGTTGCTATTGCCATATTTTTAGCAACAGGCTATGTAGGCATATTTCTTATTCATAAATTTATGAAGAAAAAAACAACCGGATTTGTCATACTGTTCATTACTCAAATAATTGGTTGTTCTTTCCTTCTCCCATTCTCTCTATTCGGCACAATTATGTTACCGCTTTTCTTCTTTATCGTACATGTAGTCGGACCAGGATATCCAGTTCAAAAATCGTTAGGCGGTATTGTTTGGTTTAGTATTTCAGCCATATTTTATGCGCCCTTTCCACCTTTGTGGAAGCTGTTACTATTAGTTATACACATTATGATTACATTTTGGTTAACTGGGGCAAATCGGAATCAACAGTTATTACGTTTCATTTCTATCATTACGATTGGTGTAATGAGTATAGTACTTGTTTTAGTTTTTCCTTTTATTCGTCTTATTTTTAGCTTTATCACAGAAGTAGTTGCGTTAGGAGTCGGTTATGTTATAAATCCATTTCTCATAGCAGCTGAATTGAAAGATACTGAAGGGGTTTGGGCAAGTAAAGGGCATCTCTTAAAACCTAAAATTGAAGACAATGGGGAAAAACTTCCTGATTTTGACCCCACACTCATAAATAGCATTACCATAATAGCATGTACAGCTATCGCTATTTACGTCGTTTGGAAAATAGTAAAAAAACGAAAACAATTCAGTTTACCAAATATGCCCGCCTTCGAATCTACTATCATTACTAATAAAGAAGGAACGAACCAAAATCGTTTTAAACGAAATAAACCGCCGCATAACGAAATTCGGAAGGAAATTTTCAAGCTAGAGAGTAAGTTAACCCCTCCTTTAAATAGAAAACGGGGAGAAACTGTTGAAGCTTGGCTAGAAAGAATAAATGATGAAGAAGATGTAAATATTCAAAGTGATATTATTATAGATGCTTATAATACGGTGCGCTATTCAAATGGTAAAAGCATTGTACTTCTGCATGAATTTAAGGAAGAGATTCATAAGCTTTATGCCTATCAGAAAAGTTTGAAGAAACGAAAGAAATAACGTAACAAAAAGACTCCTATATTCATAGGAGTCTTTTTATACTTCTACGTTGCTTTTTAAATGGAAGCATTCTTCCCTGCTTCAATTTCTAATGACTCTTCATGCCACCAAAGTGTTTCTTCAGGGTCTTCTTTAGCGATTAGGTGTGCTTCTTTTTTCGTTTCTACTGTAGGATATGAACCTTTTAGCGCACGCCCTGAAGTCGTAACAAATAATACACTAAATACAACTAATCCAATAATACTTACACCCGTCAAATAAAATGCTGGCGCAAGCGGGTTACCAGTTGCATGAACTAAGTATGAACATACGAGCGGTGTTGTTCCACCGAATATCGATACAGAAATATTAAATGAAATCGAAAGTGCTCGATAACGTACATCAGTGAAAAAGAGTGATGGTAATAATGAAGGTAATGTTCCTTCATATACACTTAAGAAGAAACCTAGTACGAAAATACCTGCAAATATAGCTGCAATATGTCCGTTACCTATTAGTAAAAATGCTGGAATTGCAAATACAGTTAAACCAAGTAAACCAATTTGCACGACGCGTTTATTACCAATTTTATCACTTAATTTACCGAAATATAGTGCTAGTGGAATCATAAGTGCCATCGTAATAGAAATAATTAATAAGCCCGTTGTTTCTTTGACTTTAAGTACTTGAGTTAGATAAGAAGGAATATACGAAAGAATCATATAATTCGTAATATTAAAGAAGGCGACAATTACTGTGCTTAATAAGAAGTCTTTTTTGTGATATTTAATAATATCCATAAATGAAAATTGTTCATTGTCTTCAGATTCCTCTTGTGCTTTTTCCATCTCTTCAAAGATTGGAGATTCATCTAGATGACGGCGTAAGTATAAACCGACCAAACCAATTGGTGCAGCTACTAAGAACGGAATACGCCATCCCCAGCTGAGCATTTGCTCATCTGTTAACAATAACGTCAAAATGGTAACAATTACCGATGCAGCAATGTAACCTGAGAGTGTTCCAATTTCAAGACCACTACCGAGTATACCACGCTTTTTATCTGGAGAAGATTCTGCGATATAAACCATTGCTCCTGAATATTCGCCGCCTGTAGAGAAGCCTTGAATCATTCGGGCAACTAAAAGTAGTATTGGTGCCCATACACCAATTTGTTCATAGGTTGGTAGTAATGCGATGAATAATGTAGAAAGTGCCATTAAAATAATAGTAGTACTTAACACGATTTTTCGGCCGTACTTATCTCCTATTCTACCAAAGAATACACCTCCGATTGGTCGAACGAGAAAGGCTGCTGCAAATGTACCGAATGTAAGTACAAGTTGCAATCCACTATTATCAACACCTGAGAAGAATAATTGACTTAAGATAACCGCTAAATACGCGTATAATCCGAAGTCAAACCACTCCATTGCGTTTCCTATACCAGTAGCAATTACTGCTTTCCTGGCTTGTTTAGGATTGACAATATTAACGTCTTGAGGTTCAAAATTTAAATCATTATTTTGTTGCATATAATAAAACAGCTCCTTTTTAATTTAACTTCTTTAAGCACACCTTCTCTTATTGAATAAAATTAATTCGAAGCACTTAAGGAAAATTAACGTCTCCTTATCTGTTATTATTGTTTCACATAATTAATTATTTGTCCAATGAGATGCTCTCTAGGTTAAGTAATTTACTATTTTAAAAAGCTGAAGAAGCCGCTAAAATAGCGCCTTCTTCAGCTTTTATATTTTTTTATATTTTTTTATATTTTTTTAAATACTTGCTGTAGCAGCTATGTTATGAATACAGGAAATAAACTCATAAGTGAATGCGTCAATTTCCTCTTTCGTAATAATATACGGCGGAAGTAATCGAATAATATTCCCTTGTGTTACATCGACTAACATCCCTTTATTCATTAACTCAATCTGTAATTTCTTCACATTTTCTTTCGTGTCATTCACACTTATCCCAAACATCATCCCCGCATGACGTACTTCCTGAATATAATAAGCATTTTCTTTCTGAATATCTTGCAGTTTGTCATTCAAATATAGTGACGTTTCATAAGCTTCTTGCATTAACCCATCATCAAGTAATGTATTTAATACAGTTAAACCTAAAGCTGTTCCCATTGATGAATGAGCAAATGTTGTCCCGTGATCTCCTGGTGAAAATACATCACATAACCTTTCACCTACAATAATTCCTCCTAGCGGTATCCCGCCTCCTGCTCCTTTACCAATTTGAATAATGTCCGGTGTGATATTAAAATTTTGATAAGCAAATAATTTTCCCGTTCGACCCATACCACTTTGAACTTCATCAACGACAAGAAGTACATTATATTTTTCACATAAATTTTGAACACCATGTAAATATTCATTTGATAAAGGATAAATCCCCCCGCTACCTAAAACAGGCTCTAGCATAATTGCAATTGGATTTTCTTTAATAATGATTTCTTCTAATTGGTCTATATTCTCGCGCTCTACTTCATATACAGGAATAGATGTTTTAGGGAAATTTTGATATACCTTTTCTTGTCTCGTAAAATGCAGTGCCCCTAACGTTCTCCCGTGAAAACTATCTTTTAACACAACTACTCCATCACGCTCTTCATTCGCAATAAATCTATATTTATCAATTAATTTTAATGTCGTTTCTGTCGCTTCCGTACCAGAGTTTGTAAAAAAGACTTTTCCGCTTTTTAAAGTACAATCTACTAATTTCTTTGCATACTCAATTGCAACTGGGTTTAAAAAATGAAACGGTAAATGCAACGATTTCGCAACTTGCTCCATTGTCATTTGTACAATTTTAGGATGATTGTATCCTAATACATTTACTCCTACGCCAGAAAATAAATCTAAATACTCTTTACCATCTACATCATACAGTTTACACCCTTCTCCTTTTTCCATTGCAACCTCTGTACGACAATATGTAGACATCATATATTCTTTATCTAATTGAAACCAATCCGACATATTAAATTCCTCCTAGTTATTTTCCCTTTTTTAACGTTCATTCTCTATATAATCGTTTATAAATTAAGTTTTAAGATTGAAATTTTAATAGTGGTTTTCTTCCACCTTTTTAGTAAAACGTGTGCTTTCTCTTCCCGATATTCATTTTTCCATAATTTCTTCTATTTCAACAGGTCCACTACATATGTGTTTTTTTCATCTAGCGGTATGTTACTGCTTTGAA
Organism: Bacillus sp. 22475; assembly: GCF_052044835.1. Lineage (NCBI taxonomy): Bacteria > Bacillati > Bacillota > Bacilli > Caryophanales > Bacillaceae > Bacillus > Bacillus sp. 22475. Next base: position 347,880 of record NZ_JBQENW010000003.1, read on the forward strand.
CTGTGCGTGTCATACATAATTAAGGCTATAGAATCATATTTAGTAACAATGGACAAAAAAGATTTGGAGGCTATATCGATGGATGAAAACTATGATAAACAGGGGCAATCTATACTAGGGAAAGACTTTAATGAAAATGACGAACGTAATGAACAAGCTAAACTTCACTCTCAAACAGTTGGTTCACGTGGACCCGTACTAGAGCAAGATAGTGTACTGCATGAGTCATTACAAGAATTTATTCATGAAAAAATTTTAGAAAGACCTGTTCATGTAAAAGGATTTGGTGCGTTCGGTTATTTTCAAACGATATATTCGATGTCTGAACATACTAAATTAAGTTTTTTACAAAATTCTAATGAGAAAGTTCCTGTTATGGTGCGATTTTCGTTAGCTGTTAGTACAAAAGGAACACCGGATACTGCTAGAAATGTACGCGGTTTTTCTACAAAATTTTATACAAAAGAAGGAATTTTTGACCTTTTATGTAATCACATTCCTGTTTTTTCTGTTCGTGACCCAATGCGTTTCCCTGAAACGATTCAAGCATTATTGCCTTCACCTAAAAATAACTTAATAGACCCTAATAGATTTTGGAATTTTGTCGCTAAAGCACCTGAATCTATTCATTTTGTTGTCCGTTTATACTCTAATAATGGTACGGCCAAAAGTCTTCGCCACATTCCAGGACATAGTGTTAATACATATGTATGGAGAAATGCGGAAGGTAATCGAAAGTATGTAAAGTATCATTGGTACCCATTTGAAGGTGTACAGTACATTACTAATAAAGAAGCAATTAAACTAGCTGCTGAAAATCCTGATTATAGCGGGAAAGATTTATATGATGCTATTGAAAATGGTAAACCAGTGGAGTATGGTTTATACGTCCAGCTCATGGATCCGAAAGATGAAGCTTACCTATCTTATGATCCTTTAGATGACACAAAAGTATGGGATGAACAGGCGTATCCTCTCATACCAGTCGGGAAAATGGTATTAAATAAAAATCCTGAAAATTTTATGGAACAAGTAGAGAAAGTCGCATTCTCCCCTTCTAATTTACTGGATGGTGCAGAACTATCAGATGATAAAATGCTGCAAGGGCGCGCTAACATTTACAGTGATTCACAAAGAAGAAGAATTGGTCCCGAATTTCGCAAATTAACGATTAACCAACAGCAAGATTGGACACCCGCTAATCAAATTACAAGCGGTGATGGAAGGTACGTTGAAGGTAAACTTGAAAGAACTTCTATAACAAAACAGAATGACTTTACGCAGGCTGGTGAATTTTATACGAAGTTAAAACCGATAGAAAAAGAACATCTCGCTGAGAACTTAGCTAGTGATTTGAAAGTTATATCCGATGATATTAGGGAGATCGTTTTGGGGTATTTCAATCAAGTATCAACTGATTTGAAAACAAGCATTGAGACAGAAATGAAAGAGCATTAAGAAGATTAAAGTATTCTTTACGAATGAGAATTCAAATCTATATTAATTATTTTCTTGTCAAAATCCAATGAGATTATTTAATTTAAAAATATAAAGCCAATATATCCCTGTTCTATAATTAGAACAGGGATATATTGATATAGTTTAATTTTTAACATTACATACTTTATTTTGCTAAAAAATGCAATAAGTTTCCTTTCAAAATAAATTATAGTAAACTATTTTACTTGTACCGTATAATTCCCTGTTCCACCACCATACTTATATACACTTAAGTAATATTTCCCTGGCTTTGCATTATAATTTCCAAGCAATTTGTTTCCATCACGTTTTGTTGCATAAGCTACATAATTATTTAGATCTGATTCAGAATATAATACCCAGTTCAGTCCAAGATTTTGTTCGTTCGTAACAGAAATTTGTAAATCTTTTTGATCCTTTACATCAATAACAAATTTATCCCCCTGATCTTGATCACTCAAGGTTCCTCTTAACAAAATATTCAAAGATAGTGGGTTTGCTGTTTCAAATGAATTATTTGGTTCTTTTTCTACAGCCGTACCTTCTTCCGTATTCACTCCGCTAAACACAACATCATATTCATATTGCCCAGCATTATTTACACGGTAATTTACAAAATAAGCAGTCAATGTTTTATATCCAGTCCACTCTTTTCCTGAAAGACGTTTCAACATATCATTTGTTGCTTCATTCATCACTTTCCAGTCCTCAACTTCTCCTTTAGCCGCACTTCCTGTATATGTCCCCTGTAGTGTAAATGTATTAAAGAATTGTGATTTATTCTTTGTTACTTTCACATCTTTTAATTTCGCTTCATTTGTAATATCTGAAGTAATGTCGGAAAGCGATTTTGGATCATGCTGAGTTAAATACTCATCTGATACTTGTGGAATTGTATACTTATCGCGATTATCAATAAGCATTTGCATATAAGATTGATATTCTTCATTTAACTTATTATCTTTGCTTAATGTAGCACGGTATGCATCGTAACTTGAAACATCATTTGCGCGAATCAAATCATGCACTTTATCGAACATTTCAGGGCGCTTATTATACATATATGATTGCAGCGCAAACGAATAATTATAAAAATCCCACGTTCCATATTTCGCATTTAATGTTTGTGATGCTGTATAACGTTTTGCAGGATCATTAGATAACCCACCAATTATACTTTTTCGCGGTACTACACTATCTAATCGCGTTGCACCTGCAAAGAACTCTGCGTTTCCTTCTTCAAACCATGTTAAACGTTCATTTTGATACATTTCTCCTTGTCCCCATAATCCCTGAACTTCGTACCTTCCCTGTAAGTAGTGCGTAAATTCATGGCGGAATAATTCTTCCAAACTATAAATACTTTGCTCTGGTGTACGTTCATATGTAAAGAAAGTCCCTGTCCCTTCAATATAAATCCCACCATTATTCGTTTCATATCCGTACAGTTGACGATTAAATTGATACTCATCTGGGCTATTATAAATAACCATCGTTAACACATCATCAGCATGTCCACTTTCAAGTGGTTTATCGCTACCAACTGTACGATAAAATTGAGAACGCACTTCTTTTGCCGCCCAGTATAGACGTTTAATTTTCTCTTCGCTAACTTTATCCCCAGCTTTAAAGACAATTGCTCCATCATCAAACGTATACGTTTTCGGTAAATATTTCTTTTTACCCTCTTCTCGAATTTGATCTAAATTTACAGTTTTTCCGTTCGCATCTATTCCTCCATAATTTGTAGTAATTTGTTCTGCCGCAACAAAGTATTGCTCTCCTAAATATGGATAAATTCGCATTGCATCTGTAACAACTTGTTGTCCTTTTGTCGGCGTGCTATGAAGCTTGCCCAATCGTCCAGCATAGTAAATCCCATTATTAATTAACCATCCGTTTTTATTTGTTACTGTACCAAGTAGTGCAAAACGATTTACTTCATTAATAAAGTTATCAATATTTCGAAACCACATCGTATCTTTTGGCTCTTTTCCAGTCGTGTACATATCCGTCTGAATATCAAAGTCAATTCCCTTCATCAACTCATATATAGCGTCTCCTTTTGTTCTGTCTTCAATGAAAGTTGCAAGATTATCATTATATTGTTTAAAAATTTCACCTGCATATAAAACCGTTTCAACATCTGCTGATGCATTTCCAATTAATTTTCCATATGATGCAATTACTTTATTTTGTTCTGATGTACCAAGTTTGAAATTTGGATTTTTTGCAATTGTTTTTAAAGCTGGTAAACATTTATCATGGTAGCTACGCTCATTTAGTTTGCTTAATTCATCATGGTAAAAACCTAAATAAAATGCTGCACGTAGAGCTTCTACTAATGTTTCAATCCCTTTTGAATCATCTTTCGTATAAGCTTGTCCTTGTTCTGCTAGTTTATTAATAATTGCTTGCATTCGACTATCATCTTGATAGAATTTAAGACTATCACTATTAAACTGAAATAATTCTGGAATTTGATACCATTTAATTGTCACAAGAAGATCAGTTAATTGTTTATTATTTAATTGATTTAACTCAGCCATTGAATACTTTTTTTCTTCAGCTAACGGTTTAATATTATCGTTTAGTGCTAGTGGACGCTGCGATAAATCCGCTAATTTTAACCGTTTTGTAAAAGATGCATTTTCTTGTACTTTTGAAGGGTGCGCCAATTCATCAACAGATTTCTGTATTCCTACCGGCTCCATTTGTAATACGTTCTTCACATTTTTCTCTTTTGTCTCTGCTTGAATTTGCAAACCATTACATGTTATTGTCACTAGTCCAACACCAAGAATCCACTTAGAAATTTTCGAATATTTAACCATACCATTGCCCCCTAATAATTTAAAAGAAAATTCAGAATTTTTAAACCGAAAACCTACTTATTTGTATGTATTTACAGTTCCGCTATAAATACAACTATGATTAATAATGCAATAGTAGCTTGTTTTATACTATTACGAGTACAGATTCCTTACATACAATCTCCCTTCCTTACATGTAATACAAGCAAAAACTGTGCCAATCATATTTCTTATGCATGGCCAATATTCTTTTATAAATACTGTAGAATAAAATATACATAGGTGGTTCGGCAATGTATAAATCATTTGACACAAAATCTAATGTTTATGAAGAACAAATTCATTGAATGTTATAAGTTCATTAGCCAGTACATAATTTCCAACTAAAAACATCCCCAATTTTTAAATCTCTCAAAAAAAGGTAAACAATCATATTCCATAAAGCTAATATGTTCGTTTACCTTTTTCTATTTCAAATCAACAGCAAAATATCATTGAATAAAAACAGCATGAATACGTATTTTGTTATTCATTTCTCTTTTTCATATAATCTTTTTCACATTGCAAAGGCTTGAATTTCACTTTTTTCCCTTTCTTCTTTTTCGTTTTTATAACGAGCCATTCCCCTTTTTCAACGTCTAGTTTTAGGCGTTTCATTACATTGATATTATCTTTTTCTTTATAAAGTAAAAATGCTTCTCGCGCCCTCACAAATAAGCTGGGCTGTTCGCTAAATCCACCACTATCATAAATTTTAGTTAGCGAATTATAATAAGAATCATTTTCCTTTCCACCATACATCAAATGGGCAGCCTCCAGATCTCTTTTACTTACTTCCCAAAAACTATGTTCATCAATATTTAAATTAAATGTGGATTTAATGTCCTGTATTTTATTCTTCACATACTTTTCATCTCGAACTTTTCTTTCTTCGAGACAATCCGAAGATAACCTTGGTGCATCTGATTGGGAATGTACAACGTGTTGTATCGATACACACAGAATAAATATGCTTAAAATGTAAAATATTTTTTTCATATTTACATATCACCTCAAATGATTTAGATACTATATCATTTGAGGCTTACAATATTCTTATACTAATAATATAAAAGGCCCTATAATTTAGACTATTATAGGGCCTTTCCTTTTAATATTGCTTTATTAAATTCACCGGCGAAGCCAGTACCTTACTACTTTTTACATCATATAATCCTATAGGTGTTACTCGTATAAAAGGCAAGTGCGTCGCAGAAAAGAATAAAATTGTAAATGCTGGATCATCATACGCGTAGCCACGCTCTTGTAGTAATTTCACCATCTGTTTCTCTTCCTGTATTAATTCACTCATTTTTAAATTAGACATAATCCCGAGCAATGGTAATGCTATTTCGTGTAACACTTCATTGTTTTCTGCTACGACCATTCCACCACCGAGCTCTTTTACTCTACGAAAAGCTGTAAGCATATCTTCTTTACTTTTTCCAATGAGAATCATATCACCTGTGCCGGAATAAGAACTAGCAAGACCACCTAATTCTTTCGCAAAACCTTTTACAACTGTATTTACTCGCCAAGTACCATCACGAGCAATCATCATGAGGAAGCATTCATCATGATCTGTGGATAATTCATCACAGTCTATATTGATTTCACTAGTATATGGTTTTGTAATAACGTTATTTAATAAGTGTATCCCCGTTTTATTAGAGAAAATCATATCCTCTTTTTCTATTGACCAATCTAATGATAATGGAGTTACTTTATATTTACTCCAGTCTATATGTAATGCTTCATGCGTATTTACACCGTCACGCTTCACCCATTTCCCCTTTGCAAGGACACTAATTGGTACTGGGTTTTCTTTACTTTCTAAAATATTGATATTAGCAATTCTACCTGTCGCAATCGAACCATGTACATGTTCCATATTATAATAGCGAGCAATATTATAACTTGCCATATGGTATGCATCTATTACTGGCACTCCTTGTTTTATCGCGGTAGAAATCATTACGTTTGTCATTCCATTTTCATAAAACGAAGGATGTGAGCCGTCTGTAGTAAGTATAAATCTATCAAACTGTTTCACGCCTAATTCCAACAATTCTTTTAATAAAACTTCTAAATCCGGTCTAATGGAAGAATTTCTAAGAGAAACGGTGTAACCTTGCATAAGACGAGTGAAAGCTTCCTGCCCTGTCATCGCTTCATGATCACAATCTGTACCTAACAGTTTTAACTTCGCTAAAGTCGTTTCAGATGCACCCGGAAAATGGCCTTCTACTTTCTTCTGCAATCGCTTCGTTTCCTGCACCCAAGTTAACATTTCATCATCACCATGTAATAATTTTGGCCATGCTGTTAACTCCCCACCTTGAAGAACAGCTTCTTGTTTCAGCCATTCTATTATTTCTTTACTATTAAACAAAGATTCCCCGTTTTGCAATTCAGTCTGTCCATCAAAACGGCACCACCAATACATAGTAGCTGGAATCTTTTTAAATTCCTCTAATAAACGAAATGATTCTTCACGTTTTAATGTGAAAAATAGAGTTAAATTATCATTAATAAAAGTCGTTGTCCCAAATTGCATCGCATGATTTGCTAGCGTCTCTGGGTTATACAACTGATATGGATGTGCATGCGGTTCTATGTAACTGGGAACGACATACTTTCCATCACAATCAATGACTTCACATTTATATAGTTGCTCTGGCAACTTTTCTCCTACATATATAATACGGTCATCATAAATCCAAATATTTGCTTGCATCCATTCACGTATATAGGAATTTAAGTATGTTGCATTCTTTAATAATTTGTGTGGACTTCTTGTACCGTCTATTATTTCAACATGTTCTCGTAATTGCTTGTTACTCCATCTAAACTGATTTTGTCCCAATGTATTTCACTCCAAATCAATTTACTTTTTTATTAAAACAAAATAATTAACAAACTAAAGTATTATCCATTCATAACTCCCCTGTATAGCCCCTATACTTCTCATTATATGGAACACTCTCAAAAATAACAATTTTCAAAACAAACAACACCTCTTTGTCCCACAACAAAAAGGATGTCATGCAACTGACATCTTTTTTAAACTAAACTATAAGATTGAATTGCACTTTGAAATACACTTGTATCATATTTATGTTCTACATATACTTAATACCATATTATGAATGTTAATACTGTCCTTATTTGTGAAATTTAAAAAGCATCTCTTTTATTTACAGCTATTGCAGAAACCTATTCGCTTTTTCTTCATCTATTTATTAAATTCAACTTGCATCATTTTATCAAACTGTGTAAGAATATCAACCGGACCTAAAGAATTAACATTGACAGCAAATGTATGCTTGCCTCCAATTACTCCACCAGCAAAAGTCATAAACCCAGGAATTGATCCTCCGTGCCCCCATACTGAGACACCATTTGGAAGTTTAGTCTCATAGATTCCAAGACCATATCCATCCCCAACCCCTTTTCCTTCTACAGGAACTGTAGTAAGCATTTCTTTTAGCTCGCGTTCCTTCAGTAACTTACCACCGAGTAAAGATGAAAAGAATTTGTTTAAATCATCCGCATTAGAAATCATATCTCCAGCTGCATTAGCTAAACTCGGATTATAATACGTAATGTCTTTCAACTCGCCTGTTTCTTCCATTTTCACATATCCACGAGCATGATTCTTTCCTGGGATGACGGGTGAATTTCCTGGTAAAAACGTATTTGGCAAGTCCAGAGGTTCAATAATTCGCTTTTCAATTTCTTCCGCATAACTATTACCAGTTATTTTTTCAATAAGCATTCCCAATATTACATATCCTGTGTTTGAATACAACCAGTCTTTGCCCGGCGAGAAATCTGGAGGCAGAGAAAGGCCTATTTTCACTATTTCTTCTGCTGTATACGTTTTTTTCGAATTCATTACGTCAGCGTCTTTTGACTTTAAATATTCAGCGATACCACTCGTATGATTCAAAAGTTGTCGTATCGTAATTTGATTTCCATCATACCCATTTCCTTGCACGAGACCCGGCAGCCACTTTTCAATTGGATCGTCAAGTTGTACGCGATTTTCTCCTACTAATTGAAGAACAGTAGTGGCGGTAAAAGTTTTCGTCACACTACCAATCCGAAAGCGAAAATCCGATTTCACCGGTTTCTTTGTAATTAAATCCGCCACGCCAGCAGTATAACTATTAACTTTCCCTTTATTAGACGTCTTAGCTAATACCCCTGGTGCCCCAATTTGTATTGTTTCCTGCATTACTTGTTTCCATCCATTCCGATTCTTTTGATTAGGTTCTTGTGACGAATTAGAAATATTTTGAGTAGACTCTGCTTTCACAGTAAAACCAGGTGTAAATAGAGTAGTACCCGCTAATAAAACTGCTAAACTTGCCAACTTAATTTGATTACGTGTTTTCATAAGGCTTTCTCTCCTCTATTAATATCGTATTGATTCAAGCTATACTTTCATCCTATACGATAAACCTCTCTTTTTTCTTATTCATTCCTTACAAAATACTTACGTTTAAATTTAAATAGGGTAAACTGAGGTAGAGTTATGCATGCAAATAAAAAGAGAACATGTTTTCACTTTTTATGTAAACATGTTCTCATAAACATTTAAAATTCTATATCAGCTTTTCATCCTATTCTTTACACAACTAATCTAAATTCCTTTTTACCAGCCTGCACTAGCATTCATACCATTTCCAATAATAGAAAGTAATAACGGCCATAATACTGGTCCTAATGTAAGAAATACATTTAGAAGTATGAGCATTCTATATCCAACGGTGAAATTGTGATTTTTACGATTAACAAATACTAAACTGATTAATGATATTATAGTCGTTAAAAATAATACTAACATTAGCAACCAATACCACACCATTAAACTAAGACTCCATGGTGTTAATAGCTCATGTATGATGCAAAATGAGATTCCTAATACTGCAAAACTAAAGCTAGTCACCGCTGTTTTTATAAGCCATTTATTTAATTTTTTATCGTATGTATTTTTACAGTATAAATCTATTAAAGTATATAAAGATAAATATGACATTAATACGCCTATCCAAGATAATAACCAATCACCGTCCCCTTGAAATAATAAGAACAGCAACCAACACATACCTACTGCTGAAAAAACAAAGGAAATAAGTATGCTTTTTAATACCGATTTCATTACATTTTCACACCCTTAAAAAATCAAAAATTAATTATAATTTATAAAAATTAAGTATAGGTTAACATGTAATGAAGTATAAGTAAATAAAGTTAATTTACAGTTAATTTCATTTTCTTATTTGAAGGCAGTTTTATATTTGAAAATGATTCATGATAATCAAATTTCTATACTAAAAAGTAAAGGTGGATATTTACATATCCACCTTCCCATCTCCCTCTACCCACTTCATTATTTTTTCCACATCTAACTCCGTATACGTCTTTTCACCATAACGAACAGACTCATATAGCGAAGTAATATTTCTCGTTCTACTAATTCTTTTTAACCACTGTTGCATCGTTTCATAGGATCTTCTCTGTTCATGAAATGGTAATGTTCTTTCCCATTCAACTAACGTTTTTCTTATCGTATCTGTCGGTAACGGCTGTTCAAACTGATGCTTCACTTTCTTGTTCTTTTCAGTTCTATCCGTGTTTTCTTTTGTTATCGATTGTTTATCCTGTTGTATTTCTGATTTCGTTACCTTTTTCCTCATTAATTTATAAAAAACATATAGAATAACCACTGCAATAATTACATAAAAAACGACACTAATCCATGAATTTGAAAGAACAGAAAACACATCAGTCCATGAATTTTTTCGTACAAAAAGTGGAATTTTCCTATCTATTTTTGTTCTTGTATCTACAACTCCTGTTTCTTCATCTATAATTCTTTCAGGTTCATCAAACTGTGAGTCTACACTAGTAAAATCATAATTTCTTTCTGATATTGTCTCCGTCTTACTAGAAAAAAGCCCTTTTACTATGTCTTGTACATGCACAACACCTTGTGAAAACGTTATCGCACTAACCGTAAAGAAAAGTAGTATTAATACTCTAACACTCCACAACTTTACTTCCATATGTCTCTCTTTATTAACCATGACATAAACCCCTTCTTATTCTTTAATTACAACCCATTTATTCGTTCTGGTGTATTTCCTTGGGGAAGTACCAAGAATTAAAGGAACTGCATCCAATTCTTTTCGACGAAAGCCTGCTGTGTAAAAATAAGTGGAAGATACAGGAGTATCTTGGTCCGATATTGAGGCAAGTACTTTTAATATATTTTGCAAATGTTTCCGATTATCCCCATTTTTTATATGTAGCAAACCGTTATCTTTTACACTATTGATCCATACTTCAAACGAACAGTTTTGCATAAGAAGTTGTTTGCATATACCTGCTGTTAATTCAATTAGTTCCTCTGTATCATTTCGCAAAGAAATACCGCTTTTATTTTGCAAGTTGAGGTAAATCGCGTATTTATCTGATTGCGTTCGCTCGTACTTTTTCGCAGTTATCGTCCCTGTTTTCGCTGTTGCACTCCAGTGGATAGAACGAAAATCTTCATTTTTATAAGACTTTACTCCCATTACTTTCGTTTCATCATATAAGGGTGATGACATCGCTTTTCGAAATCCTCGTGACCATTCTTGTAATTCAGGAACTTGTATTTTCGGAACAGCTGGTAAGACTAAATAGGAGGGCGTATCAACTTGTTTATATGTGATATGGTTCGTTATAAATCCAAAGAGATCAGTAATAACAATTTCAACCTCTTCCCATTTCGCAATGCCTCTTTTTAATGCCACAGCTTGTAAATCAAATGAAACTGACTCTCTTCCTTTTAAATTAAAATTCATATAATAATTTGAACCTGTACTATTATTTTTATTTATTTCATCATGATTCCAAGTTATCTTATTTTCACATTTAAATCGGAATACAACATTAAAAATAGGGAAAATTGATTTGTTTGAAATTTTTATTTTGCACCTGTTCGTTTCACCGATAAAAACATTCGAATTTCCTTGATCGTATTCCCAGTTAACACGAGATACTTTACGTATATAAACATGCATAGCACCTATTAAAATTACATATAAAAATACGAGAGATAATATGAGTAGATTACTTGAAAATACACTTAAAATAACGGCTACAACTGACATAACTCCTATTACGAAAGGCTCCGCTAAAGGTGTATACACAAGTTGTTGATTCATCGTACATTCTCCACCGGCACATTAATCGTATGAAGAATTTCTTTCATGATTTGTTCTTTTGTTGTTTTCATCTCCCCTTCAATTGTCAACGTTAAACGATGAGCGCATATAGATGCAGCAAGTATCTTTATATCATCTGGCGTACAGTAATCTCTTTCATTTAATATAGCCCGTGCTTGAATCGCTCTCATAAATGCCAACGTCCCCCGCGGACTTACACCAATTTCAATTAGCTCATGCTTACGCGTTGCCTCAATAATTTCAAGAAGATAATCTTGCACATCATTTCCTACTAACACTTCTCTTGCACGTTTTTGCATCATAATAATTTCTTCACTTGAAATAATAGAGTGTAATGTTTCTAACGGATCATTCGTTTGAAACCGATTCATCATTTCCTTTTCAGCTTCTCTCGTAGGATAACCTTGGCGAATCGTAAGTAAAAATCGGTCTAATTGAGCATCAGGTAAAGGAAATGTACCAGCAGATTCAAGAGGATTTTGCGTTGCAATTACTAAAAAAGGTTCTGGTAATGAATGCGTCTGTTTCGCAATTGTAACAGTACGCTCTTCCATAACTTCGAGTAACGAAGATTGTGTTCTCGGTACAGCCCGATTAATTTCATCCACTAATACTATATTTGCAAAAATAGGACCTAACCTCGTTTTAAAATCCGATTCCTTCACATTAAAATATTCAAGACCAATAACATCTCCGGGCAAAGTATCCGCTGTAAATTGTATTCTTTGAAATTTTGCGTCCACGCTTTTAGCCAAACTTTTCGCTAGTGTTGTTTTTCCTGTCCCCGGTACATCTTCTAATAAAATATGTCCTTTTGCTATTAGAGCAATGGCTGCAAGTTCTATGGATTCATCTTTTCCTATAATAACTTTCGAAATATTATTAGTGATTTTCTTTAAAATGTTCATATATTTATCCCCCGTCTTCGCTTATTCAGAAAATTAAGAATTATTATTTTCCAAATTATAACACATACTGATAAAAGTAAATATATTCCTGTAAAAATAAAAAAGATGACCTTAGCACTATAAGCTAAAGTCATCTTTTTCTATCTCATTATTTTACTAACTCTCCATTATAAGCTTTTATATTAAGCGGAGCAGTTAAAAATTGTGCTGCTTTACTAACGAAAGATGTGAAGTGTTCACTCGTATTATGGCTCGCAACTGCTGCTTCATCTTTCCACACTTCTACCATCGTATAAACACTTTCTTTTTCTGTATCTTTATATAAGTCATAAGATACATTTCCACTTTCTTCTCTTGAACCGTGAATGAGTGGCTGAATTTCTTCTAAAAATGCTTGTTGTTTTGCTGGATCTACTTGAAATATTGCGTGAATAATAATCATGGTGTTTCCCCTTTCATATTCCACTTATTTCTTTAAAATTACTTCCACTCTGCAACTTTTTCAATTGGAAGACGTACTGATTGGTAACCACTGTCAGCAGCTTTTCCGATTGAAATTAACATAACTGGTACGTGACGGTCTTTATCTAGTCCGAAAGCTTCTGCGATTTGATCTTTCTCAAATCCACCAATTGGACAAGTGTCATAGCCGTGAGCACGTGCTGCTAACATAAATTGCATCGCTACAAGACCACCGTCAATTAATACAGTGTCTTTCATTACTTCTGGTGTAACCATTGAAAAGTAACCTGAAAGTTTTTTCATTTGATCTTCTTTTACTTCAGCTGGCATAAGTCCGCGCTCTACTGCTGTACCATAAATTTCTTCTGCGTTATCAAAGTTGTTTAAGTCACCGAATACAGCGATCATTGCTGAAGATGTTTCTACTTGAGATTGATTGAATTTCGCAAGTGGTGCAAGTGTTGCTTTTGCTTCGTCACTTTCAATCACAAGGAATCTCCATGGTTGCATGTTTACTGAAGATGGTGCAAGTGTTGCTTCTGTAAGAATTTCTGTCATTTCTTCTTTGCTAATTTTCACTGAAGGGTCGTACTTACGAATTGAACGACGTCCTGTTAAAATTTCGTTAAAATCATTTGTTTTTACTGAGTTAGTCATAGTTGTATTCTCCCTTTTTTATAATTCTTTTATATTTTCTTGAATGTGGTTTAACATATTTAAAAGATTGTCGCGTTCTTCTTCACTTAATCCTTTAAATGCAGATGCTGCAAAACGTTCTTTTTCCTCTTGAAACGCTTGAATTTTATTTCGTCCCTCTTCAGTAAGAGAAACTAACGTAATTCTGTTATCATCTGGATTTTTACGTCTTACAATCATTTCATTGGCCTCAAGCTGCTTTAAATGCCTCGTTATCGCAGCATTATCAATATTCACTTCTTGCTGAAGTGCTTTTTGACTAATTTCACCTACTTCATATAACTGAAGTATAAGCTCTAATCGAGACTGGCTCATACCCGTACACCCTTCAAATTTCGAACTTACTTCTTTATTTAGAAAGTGTAATTTATATAAAATAATCGCTTCTTTTGAGCATGAACTTGTCAAATTACCCCTCCTTTACAATCAAAATGAAAACATTTGATGTATCAATAGTTGATATGTCAATTAATATAATCTATATCGATTTAGAATGCAAGCATTTTGTTTTCATTTTATTTTTTCCAAATTAAGGCGCTTTGTAGCGTTACAAATAATGTTAATTGCACTATAATAATACTAATTTAAAGAACTGGAGAGTGATTGATAATGCGGCAATACACAAATAGAAATGAGGAAATGAAAATGGAAAATGAAATGAGGATATTGATATATGACAACAATAAATATAGGGATTGTCGCGCACGTAGACGCTGGCAAGACGAGTTTGACTGAGCGTATTCTTTATGAAACGAATGTGATTAAAGAAATTGGCCGAGTAGATAGTGGTAATACACAAACTGACTCAATGGAATTAGAAAGACAACGCGGAATTACGATTAAAGCATCTGTCGTTTCTTTCTTTATTGATGATGTAAAAATAAATGTCATTGATACACCTGGACACGCTGATTTTATCGCTGAAGTGGAGCGATCATTCCGCGTTCTAGACGGTGCGATTTTAGTTATCTCTGCCGTTGAAGGTGTGCAAGCACAAACAAAAATTTTAATGCGAACATTACAGAAACTAAACATACCGACAATTTTATTCGTTAATAAAATTGATCGTAGTGGAGCAAACACTGAAAAAGTTATGAAACAAATAAAAGAGGTTCTTTCAAATGAAGCATTCCCCTTCTACTCTGTTCTAAACGAAGGAGCGAAAGAAGCCCGGATCATTGAATATAAATCATATGACGATTGTATGGAACTGTTAGCACCATTTAATGAATCATTACTTGAGTCATATGTAAATAACGAAATAATACCGGACGCACTATTAAGAGAAAAACTAGAACAGCAAATACAGCAAGCAAGTGTGTATCCAATCTTTTTCGGTTCAGCAATGACAGGTATAGGAGTAACAGAACTACTTGACAAACTTCCGGCCCTAATGCCGGCTCTTACATCGGCACAAGAGGAACCATTATCCGGTGTTGTTTTTAAAATTGAACGTGAACCTTCTGGAGAAAAGGTTGCTTATATAAGAGTTTTTTCAGGTAGCTTACATGTTAGAAAATATGTTGATATACAGCGCGATGAGTCTCTACCACATAAAGAAAAGATTAAAAAAATGTGTATGTTTCATAGCGGAAATGCTGTTCAATCTACTATCGTTCCTAGCGGAGAATTTTGCAAAGTGTGGGGACTGAATGATATAAAAATTGGTGATATTATTGGTGAACGTACGGATTATATAAAAGATATTCACTTTGCCGAACCACAAATGGAAGCTTCCATTGATGCAGTATCAAAAGAAAGAATTCATGATTTATACGCTGCACTTATGGAGCTATGTGAAGAAGATCCACTTATTAAAGTGTGGAAAGATGATGTTCATAATGAACTATACATTCGCCTTTTCGGTGAGGTACAAAAAGAAGTAATTGAAACAACACTTTATGAGAAATATAATTTGCAAGTTACTTTTTCAAATACGCGAGTTGTATGTATCGAGAAACCAATTGGCTTAGGCAATTCTGTTGAAGTAATGGGTGAAAAAGAGAATCCATTTTACGCAACAGTCGGATTCAAAGTTGAACGTGGTGAACTTAACTCTGGCGTAACATATCACTTAGGGGTTGAACTCGGATCACTACCTTTAGCATTCCATAAAGCAATTGAAGATACGGTATTTCAAACGTTAAAACAAGGATTATATGGATGGGAAGTTACAGATATTATCGTCACGTTAACACATACTGGTTATGCTAGTCCTGTTACAACAGCAAGTGACTTTAGAAATTTGACACCGATCGTATTAATGGATGCTTTAAAGCAAGCTGAAACATATGTATATGAACCAGTAAATGAGTTTGAATTAACTGTACCGGAGCACGCAATTAGTACTGCAATGTATAAACTCGCTGCCGTTCCAGCAACTTTTGCAGAGCCTATATTCCATTACAATTCTTATCAGTTAACAGGATCATTACCTGTTGCGAAAACAGAGAGTTTCAAACGAATACTACATTCATTTACAGAAGGAGAAGGCATATTTACAACGAAGCCAGCTGGTTTCACAAAGCTTATGGCTCCCTTCCCTACTCGAAAACGTGTTGATTATAATCCGCTGAACCGAAAAGATTATTTGCTTCATGTGTTGAAGGCTTATTAAAAGTAAAAGAGGTGCAATTCGCACCTCTTTTTGCATGTATTGATAAGTTATTTTTTCCTAACAACTTCTTTAAGCTTTTCTATTATATTTGCTATCGCTTCAATTGAATTCTCTGTTTCATATTCCCCAACATTTACAGAATGATTTGCATTTTTGAAAACGTCGATCGTTAAATTCGTTTTATATAACTGATCAATTTGATTTGCATTATAATGGTGATCTTTATCCCCAATAACTAAAAGCCCTTCGTGACTACTATGTAAAATAGAATCAAAAATAGATTCAAAAGTTAGTAAAGGTGTAAGTACTATCATTTTTGACTGTAAAAAATCGTCTCTCCTCATTAAATCATTTGCAATCGGAATTGTTCCGAGTGATTTCCCTAAAAACAAAGTCTCGTTGTATTGCTCATCTTTTAATACTTCTTTCATTATAGGATGAATATCATCCATCATTACTTTCGTTACTTCTTCCATTGGTTTATTCATTAATTGTCCATCAAAGGAATAATGAATATGTATAACATCTATTTTATGTTCAAGCATTAACATCGTTGCATAATAAAATAACGGTTTATCGTAATTGTATCCTGAACCTGAGAACATAAAGCAAATCCTACTAGAACCTTTTTCGATATGTGTGTAACGAATTACTTTATCATCTATATGTATTTCTTTTTTAGTCCCCTTCACCCTTTTCCCCTCCGAATACATTTAATTTTGTAAAACGATATGTTCTGTATGAACTGCTATCTCCTTTACCTTCTCTTTTATAAATGCAGGCTGTAAGTTATATGCATCTAACTCTTCTACCGGCACCCACTTAAACAAATACGTTCTACCCTCTTCTTCCAAAATATATTGATCCGCTCCATTCGCAGGTAATTCATGTAGCTCTACTTCATAATAAAAACTAATCTCATGAAACTTTCGCTCAGAAAGTGTAAAGAAATTTTCTACTGTCCATATTAATCTCTTCTCTTTCATAGGAACAGCTAGTTCTTCTGCAAGTTCTCGTTTTAACGCAGCTTCACTATTTTCTAGCATTTTCACTCTTCCGCCTGGTACATACCAATAATCTTCCCCTTTGTTTTGAAGAATAAGTATTTTATTATCCTGTTTACAAATTGCTCCAACGCGGTAATTAAAACATGTTTCCTCAACTTTAAACGTAAGATCCATCCGTAATGCCCCCTCATATAAATATCGAATTATTACAAAACAATTATGTAATTACTGTACAAATAAGGTTACTAAATTTATTCACTTCATTCAATGATTTTCGAATTTTCTAAACTATTATTTTTCATCATTACAATTGTATATACATATGTTACAATCATATTGCACACTAGAAAACATTATGGGGGTACGGATGGAAACGTTATTAATCCAGCAAACTGAGAAATCAAATAAGTTTTGGAAAATCGTTGTGAAAGAAAAAGACTATGTTGTGTTTTACGGAAAAATTGGCACAGCTGGCAGTGTGAAAGCGAAAGAGTTTGAAACAGAAGAAGAATGTATGAAAGAAGCTAATAAACTAGTTGCTTCCAAACGTAAAAAAGGATATATAGACCCTATTCAAGGGGAAGATTACATAAAAGAAAAGACGATAACCGAAGAAGAATTTTGGGAACTACTTCATCGGGCAAAAACGAAAGGTGAGGACCAAGAAGAACAAATAGAATGGCTTACTTCCCACCTTGCTAAACGTACAGTACATGAAATTGTAGCTTTTGATACGCATATGCATCGTATTTTGAAAGATTCCTATACCACCCGTTTATGGGCAGCAGCCTACATTATTATGGGTGGCTGTTCAGATGATACTTTCGATTACTTCCGCGGATGGTTATTATATCAAGGAAAAGAGACATACGAAGCTTGTATTGAAAATCCAGAACGATTAATTCCTGTATCAGAAAACTTGAGTGAGTATGACGTCCCAGAGATTGAAGAACTTACTCTATATTTCGGGCAAGAAGTTTACATGGAGAAGACTGGGGATGAAGATGATACTTACTTTACACTATACCATGTCTTAACAAATGAAGAGTTTGAGGAAGTTGATATCGAGTTAGATTGGGATGAAGACGATGAGGAAGGTTTAAAAAAGATGTTTCCTAAGCTATGGGAGATGTACGGGGAAGAACCGATTGAGTGGTAGATTCATATTAGGACTCTGTTTAACCAATAAACAGAGTCCTTTTTTCACAAGATTCTTATTTAAACTCTCTTTATTCCATACCACTTATCCAATAACATCTTTTCTCTTTCCCTTGAAATCCCTGCTTTTAATTCCCAATTCTCCATACTCTTCATCCACTTATACACATCTGTAACTGTATGTTCTAAACTTCTAAAAGTAAGTCCTTCTTTAACAGCACTTGCAATACTAATAGAAAACCCACCTTTCCACGGCTTCGTTTCCCCTTCTAATGGAAAAGTTTCTGGAATCCATAAGGGCATTTCTGTCCAAGGCTGCACATTATGTTCACTCATAAACGATTCGCCTATCCAAACAAATTCAGCATCGCTATTCGTAAACTTTTTACACGTATTTAATAGTTCTTCCATCGTCAATTCATCATTCGGACCTGTTATATTGAATGTACCTGTTTTATTATTTTCTGCCATGTTGAGTCCAAAGCTCGCGACATCTTTTATATCAACTATTTGCACTGGACGATCTTTTCTTCCTGGAACTAACACTTTACCTCCTTTGGCTACACGCTGAATCCAGTATGGAAGCCGATCTGTATAATCAAACATCCCTGAAAGAAGTCCTGCTCTTACGTGTAAAACACGCCTCGGCCAATACTTCTCTGCTTCTTTTTCACATAATACTTTCAGCGCACCATAATGCTCATAAGGAGAAACTTTACCATTCTCTACAGCCTTTATTTGCTCTTCCGTTGGTTCAGGTTGTAATATATAGTCTTCTTTTATGTCATGCAAGATCCAATCTTTATATACGGAAAGGCTTGAGATGAATATATAATGTTTTATATTATCTTTTAAGACACCTCCAATATTCCGAATGTGATGCGGAGAAAACCCACATGTATCCACGACAACATCCCATTTTCGATTCTCTAAACTCGATACATCACCATTTCTGTCACCGATAAGTTGCTCCACTTCAGGAAAAATTTCTTTGTTTGTTCCGCGGTTAAATAATGTAACTTCATGCCCTCTCTGTAAAGCCTCTTCTACGAAAGCTCTTCCTAAAAATCGTGTACCACCTAGAATTAATATCTTCATAGTTCTCCCCCATTCATGATTGAAAATCCTTTCTTTTGTTAAACGATTTTTTGTTGTGGAAAGTTACGGGGAAAGCTTAATTTTTTCTACAAGTTCAATATATGTAATTTCGACACTTTTTCTATGTTAAAAACAATAATATAGAAATATTCATTCTGTCGATTTCCATTTCATATATAATTAAAATATCGGATATTCGATTAACCACTTATACATACTTAGGCAGGTGAAAAATATTAATAAACACATAGTTTATCATTCAACATTATGTATTTATTTTCTCACATCACTTGTATATATCATCTTGCTGAACATAGAAAATGGTCGTAATTATTTGGGGTTTACCATGGTTGTTCCACTTTTAGCTGTTATTTTATTTCAAAAATTATTTAAGAAACAAAACTTAGTTCACACATTTGGATTTTCACGTCCCAAAATAAAAACACTAATTTTCTCCATATTATTGCCACTACTTCTAGGACTATGTCTCCATTTCTATTTTTATAATGATGATATAAAGTTCTTATATCATCATTGGAATGAATTAGGATTTCTCTTGCTCGTTGGTCTTACAGTCGGATTTTTATCTGCATTATTAGAAGAGATTATATGGCGTGGGAATTTTCATTACTATTTACGAAAAAAATATTCATTCAAACAAACAGCTATTATTATAGCTTTTCTCTGGTCTTTATGGCATATTCCAGTAGCAATCTTTTATAAAAACTATGAGTTTTGGTTTGTAGGAATATTAAGTTATCTTGCTTTATTATTTATACTATCTATCATTTTGACGTACACAAGGGAATATGGTGGTTCCGTAATATCACCAGCAATTTTACATGGTATGTTTAATGTATTTTATTTAACAGATGTAGTACAAAACAAGTGGGATGCCAGCCTAATAGAATTAATTAAATTTACCTTACTAGCAATTGTGCTGGGCACGATGTATCTTATACTGCACAAAGTTAAAAAATAGTTAAACAGCTAAGAAAAAAGATGTTTCTTCTTTTAGTTGAAAGCAGCCTTAATAGATTAAAAAGTACTTCAACACCTTGCAATTATTTAATAATCGTATAGGTGTTGAAGTTTTATAATCTTAGTTACATAACTTTGTTAACACCACACTTTTTTCTATCATGAAGTACAAAACAAGTTTAACTAAACCTTTCATTCTTATTTTCATAAAAATACCCATATTAATCTTTTAAATAAGGAAGTATGTATCCTTTAACTAACTCCCATCTATCCCGTGCATTCGGCATAACTTCAGAAGTAATTACTACAACCAATTCCTTCTCTGGAATACAACAAATCATATTCCCACCATCACCCATTGCACAATACGAATAGACACCCTCTTCTTCTCGTAACCACCATAAATAACCATATTGATTTTGGTTCATTTCTGTCGATTCTTTTATCCATGATTTTGATAGTATTTGTTTTCCATTATGAATACCTTCATTCAAATAAATCTGTGCAAACTTCGCCATATCTCTAACCGTTAACGTTAGTCCCCAGCCGCCCGTCGAAATACCATTTGGATCGTGAACCCATCCTTTCACATCTTTTCCGAATAAGTCATCAAATCCAAATGCTTTCATATTATAGTTTGGAATTTCTCTCATGCCCAGTGGCTGAAATAAGTATTCATTCGCAAATTCACGCGCATTTTTTCCTGTTGCGTTCGTTATGATCGCTGATAGTATATGAGCTCCTGCAGATGAATATTTAAAAGATCCAATTTCTCCGCCGCTTCCTATCCTATTTAACGTATATTGTATCCAATCTTGTTGTGTACATAGTTCTTCTAACGGTTCCTGCCAGTCTACGAATGGATGTGGAGCTGTCATCGTTAGAAGATGGCTTACTGTTACTTCAGATGAATTAACGTTATATTCCGGGAAAAATTCTATTACTCTTTGATCAACGCTTTTTATATAGCCCTTATCTATACATATCCCAATTAGCGCAGAGATTATCGTTTTTGTGACTGACGCTATGTGAAATGCATCATCTGGACCGTAACCGTTATAATATTTTTCAAAAATAACATTACCTTTCTGCACTACTAACATACCATTCATATTTTCATATTCTTCTTTTATAATCTGATCTAACTTTTCAGCAGTTTTCATTATTCCTTCCCCTTTAACCAATAATTAAAAAGGTTCGATAGGTACATATATATCAACTAAATGTTTATGCTTTGGATGCTGCTTTGGATCATTTCTATATACTTCAAAAGGATACGAGTCTCTCGGTTTATATCCGCTATTTGGCAGCCATTCACCGTATAAGAAATCCCATGCTCCTTTATATTCATCTTGGAATATTTCAAAATGTCCTACTGCATATTTTCCAGAAGGTATTACCATTATTCCAACGTCGTTCGTTTCTACTGTGGATTCATCTGAAATTGTTACACATAGACTTGTTCTTAAATGATAGTCCTCAGTAAATTCATGATGATCGTGGTAAATGGTTAATACTTTCGTATCCTCAAATACATGATAGTTTTCCTCTGCTGCGTAATGAAATAATTTCTCTATCATGTTTGGAAAAGCTAGCGTTAACTCTTCATATGTACCGATATGTCTTATGTATGCGACGTTTATATCGTCCGCTGTTACAATTTCAACATTTCCTCGAACCTTCTTACATTCATTGTATTGAGGAATTCCCCTTACGTCTTTGCAATTCTTGCTATTGTCATTTCGATATTGAGACGGACTTACACCGTAATAATTTTTAAATGTTCGGGAGAAAACTGCTGAATCTGTGAAACCAAAATGGTAAGCGATATCCGTAATCGTCATATCCAATCGATATGTAAGAAGGTTTGTTGCCCTTTCTAACTTCAATCGATTTACATATCGTGATAACGGCTCGTCTACTATTCCTTTAAAAATTCTATGAAAATGAAACTTCGAAAATCCTGCTATATCCGCTAGCTTTTCAATGGATAGTGAACTGTCTATGTTTGATTCTATATAATCTTGAACCTTATGTATGCGTCTTAAATACTCATTTCTACTTTGTTTACTCTCCATATTTCTAGCTCCTCACAACAAAAAGGCTAACTTTGTGCTAGCCTACTTTTACACATTTTTCAAAAATAATACTCTACTACCGCCATTCCCATCATAATTTGTATGTACCGATACACCCTCTATCTCATCATCCCCAGCCTCAATTTGAAAGCCAATCTCCCTATGAAACTGTATTGATTTTTTATTTACTGGTGACGTGATTGCTTTTACAACTTTACGGTTATTTGCACGAGCGATATCAAAGAAATAAGAATACAATGTCGATGCAATTCCTCTTCTTCTATACTTCGGATTCACACCGATAAAATGAACGTATGCTTCATCTTTATATGTTTGTGAAAAAAAACCGCATAAGAAACCTAACGTTTCTCCCTCTTCTTCAATAATAAAACTCGTTTCTTGAAAGTGAATGAAGAACAATTTTGGCAACATGGCAGCCATGTCTCTCCCGCCCCACCAATCATTTAAAACAGAATGAATCTTTACATAATCTTCCCCTTGGATGTTTCTTACTCGCATATGTTTCTCCCTCTCACTCACTTCATTTTTTCATAAATTTTAATGACTGTTTCTACTAATAGGATGAATACCCATATCCCGCAAAATACGAGAACTGACTGAAATATAGAACCTAGCATAACAATACTTATTAAACCTAATTCTGATCCTGAAATGGACATTTCATCAAACCCCAGATTATGTATAAATGGACCAGTTGAAAAAGCCATTAAAATAGATCCTATTAAATAAATCACACTCATTATTTTTAATATTTTTATAGAAAGATACGAAGTTTGTTTTTCTTCCACTTGTGATAATTCGATTTCTCCACTCGCAATTCCTTTTTGCAAACAGTCCTCACATAGAAATTCTTCCTTAATTTTTTTACCACCGTGCAATGTACCTGTAATTTCTTTACAGCGCGAACACTTTCGATTTATCATTTTGTTATCACTCCAATCTCGTAAGATTATACTTATACAATTCTATTTTTACCTTATTATTCCTTTTGTGTATTTTATAGAGAGGTGACGTGTTTTATGATATCTAAACTTATTTTTGGTTATAAAAAGCCTACTGAGCAATATGTATTACGGCCTAGTTGTTATGCAATTATTTTTAACTCAACTTCTTCAAACATTGCTATTATCCAAAAAGGAGACCGTTATTTTTTACCTGGTGGCGGTATGGAAGGTACCGAAACAAAAGATGAATGCTTACATCGTGAACTACTAGAGGAATTAGGATGGGTAATTGAAATTAATCAATATATCGGTAATGCAATGCGATATTTTTATGCGGAAAAAGAAGATACTTATTATTTAAACGATGGGTTCTTTTATATTGCGAACATGGTGCAGACACAAACTGAAAACTGTGAGGAAGATCATGTTTTGCGGTGGATGTCTCCTTTACTTGCTGTAGAGCTTCTCATTCATGATCATCAAAAATGGGCTGTTGAACAAGCGCTTTTATTACAAAAACCAAAAGGATCTCCTTCTATATGAAAGAGATCCTTTTTATTGTTAACTTACTTTTTTCAAATTGAGAGCTGGCTTTTGAATTCCACCCTTTTTTACAACATATAAACCGATAAAGATTATAAGTCCGCCAACGAGTTGCATTATGTTGATTTTCTCTCCGATAGTTAATGCCGCGAAGATAACTGCGAACAATGGTACAAGATACATATAAACCATTACTTTCGTTGAGCCTATTTTACTAATACCGACATACCACATTGCAAGTCCGAAGATGGTCGCGAAGACGATTGAATATGCTAGAGACCCCCAGCTTGGCATGTCTGCTGGCCACGTTAATGTATTTACGTTGAATAAACAATATACAACGAGAGGTACAATTCCAATTAAAGTTGACCAAGATGTGACTCTCATTGCGGAATATTTTGTTATAAGAGGTTGCGCTAATATTGGATACCATCCCCACGCAATCGCTGCGACTAATCCAATTATGTTTCCGAGCCACGCATATTCGTAAGTAGTTCCTCCTGTATGTCCTGTTAATAAAACGAATGCTGCACCAATAAACGCTACTATTGAACCAATCTGTACTTTCATGGAAAAACGTTCTTGTTTGTGTAATACCGCTAATATCCCTGTAAATATAGGTGACATCGCAATTAATAATGAGGCGTTCGTTGCTGAAGTATATTTCACAGATAGCATAAACATCGTTTGATACATTGTCGTACCAACGATACCGACTGCTACTAATCGTAACCAATCTTTTCTTTCAATACGTAATGAGCGTTCCATTATAAAAGTAATAAGTAATAATACCGGTGATGCTACTAAAAATCGTAAACTATTAAATTGAATGGATGACATAAATGCCACGCCATACTTTCCTATTGTATAATTTGCTCCCCATACTAATGCAACTGATACTAGGAGCCATTCCATTTGCCATCGTTTCATCCGAATCTCCCCTTCCCTATTTAGCATAGTAAAATTGGCTGGATATAACACCGTCCAATTGGCTGTTTTTTTACCCAGCCAATTTGCTATACTGAATTTATATAAGAGATACGGAGGCGTTTTTTATGGAATGGAAGCTAGATAACGATAGTAAAATCCCTATTTATCAGCAAGTTGTTGACTTTATTGAAAAACGTATTACATATGGAGAACTTCCTCCAGGAAGCTTCCTCCCTTCAGAACGGAAATTAGCTACGCAGTTAAATGTAAACAGAAGTACAGTAACGACTGCTTATAATGAACTACGTGCTATGGGAATTGTAGAAAGTACGACTGGTAAAGGTACACGTGTGAGTACACATATGTGGGGCGTTTCTCCAACATTAACGCCGAACTGGAGAAATTTCGTAGAAGGTGGTACTTTTTTACCAAACTTACCACTACTTCGCCATATTCGGGCAGAAGTACAACAAAATGAAAATATTATTGATTTTGCAAACGGAGAGCTCGGTTGTAATCTTTATCCCCACGATCAACTACAAGCGATTTTACGTGAACAACCGTTAACGCATTCATTAAGTTACGATCATCCGCAAGGCTATCTCCCGCTAAGACAAGCGGTCGTAAAATATATGAAGGAATATTTAAAAGTTGAGGCAACTGAACAATCCATTATGATTACATCTGGCGCACAGCAAGCACTTCACCTTATCGTGCAATGTTTATTAAATCCAGGTGATGCTGTTGCTTTCGAAAGTCCTTCACACTGTTATTCCCTGCCTCTATTCCAATCAGCAGGTACTCGTATTTTCCCATTACCTGTTGATGAACACGGCATTAACCCAGATGATGTACAGGAGTTATATAGAAAGCACCGCATTAAAATGATTTTTTTAAATCCAAATTTCCAAAACCCTACGGGGACGATGCTTCATCCAAACCGTAGAAAAAAACTATTATCACTTTGTGCAGACTTACGAATTGCGATTGTGGAAGATGATCCGTCTAGTTTACTTACGCTAGAAAAGAAACAACCTTGCCCTACTTTGAAATCAATTGATGAAAATGGAACTGTCATTTATGTACATTCTTTATCAAAAATGATTGCACCAGGCTTACGAGTTGGTTGGCTCGTTGCCCCGCAGTCTGTAGTAGAAAGGTTATCCGACGCAAGGCACCAAATGGAATTAGGTATGAGCATTTTCCCACAGTGGCTTATGCAACAATTTTTTGAAACTGTACCATTTCAGTCGCATATCGTACCGTTACGAAAACAACTAGCAGAAAAAAGAGACGTTATCGTTCGTGCCCTAAACGAGCAACTTCATGATAAAATCTCTTTTTCAAACCCTACTGGTGGTATATACATTTGGGGGAAATTAAAAGAACCGATAAACGAAAAACAACTTATTATGCAAAGTTTAAAACAAGAAATTGCTTTTATGCCAGGTAGTATTTTCGGCGCAAAAGATGGTTATATACGTTTATCTTATGGAAAAGTGAATATTAATCAAATTGAGGAAGGTATTTCTCGTTTGCGGGAGGCTATTTTGGTTTGTGAAAAATAACGTGAGATAAAGCTTTCTCGTTTGACAAAAGAAAAATCTACCATTATTATCAACACGAACCTAGTTATAGGAGTGATAAAAATGAAAATTTACGTTGATGCAGATGCTTGTCCTGTAAAAGATGTAATTATTTTTGAAGCTACGAATGCAGAAATCCCTGTAACCCTCGTTACTAGCTTTTCTCATTATTCTAATGCGGAACAACCAAAAGGTGTGGAAACAATATATGTTGATTCCGGAGCAGATGCTGCTGATTACCGAATTATGCAGTTAGCAAAAAAAGAAGATTTAATCGTAACACAAGATTACGGTCTTGCTTCGCTCGCTTTAGCAAAAGGCTGTATCGTACTACACCATAAAGGCTATAAGTATACGAATGATAACATTGAACAATTGTTACAAACACGATATTTAAGTGCAATGGTTCGAAAAAGTGGTAAGCGTACAAAAGGACCGAAACCATTTACAGCAGAAGATAAAGAGAAATTTAGAGCGCTCTTTAAAAGTATGATCGCACTTTAAAAATGAATCGTCTATTTGCTAGGAAAACTTCGCAAAACAAAGAAGAGAATATCGTAATGAACATTCTCTTCTTGAGGTTTACCCGTTTAAAATGAAGGTAAATTATCTAAGTTATTTTCTTTTATTCCATCCGGTTCACTACGTATAATATCTCTGCCATACTTATGAAATACGTCCACATGAGCTAACTTCCCTGATTTCGCTTCATTAAGAGCAGTCATATAATCTAACTCTCTCCCGCTACTTGTTTTAAAAGCAATCAAATCACCTTCATCATTTTTACGAACAGCAACAATTTGTTCTGCTCCTGAAGTAACTTCCTGAGCTATTTCAAATTGAGCTTGCTCTTCCCCTTGATGTAAATAATCATTATATACTTTTTCAAAGTCTTTTTTGTCCATTAAACTCACCTCCAAAACATTTTATTAGTATGGTTGGGAGGTGTTGGTTTTATGTACTTTTCTGTTAGAAAAACGAATTTTTAATACCTACGAAACCCTTTCAAAGTCTCCAATACATCATCTGTAAAGGCTGTATTACCCTCTGTCTCTAAAACTCTAAAATATAAACTTCTTAAGAAAGCTCTAATATTTTGTACTAAAATAGCATGCTGCGGATGTCGGATGTCCTCAACAGTTGCTATACTATGTAGCCAATTGCTCCACTCTTCTTCAGTTAAAAGCTTTTGGTTATGTAACGACATAATTGGCTTTACTAATCTCTCATCCTCAAAGTGTACATATACGTAATCACTCAATCGAACCTTCTGACGAACAGCCGCAAGAATCGCATATGAAAACTCACGATTTTGAATTGTACGTGCTAACGCATCGAGCGCATCTGCTGCATGTGCAGTAGAGTGTGCCCAGCCTTTTCCTTCTACGTAGCCCCTTACATCTTCTTCTAAATATACATATTCCAACACTTGTTCTGCCACACTGTACAATTGTTCTTCCGATAACAACGGTTCTCTTTCATGAACAGATAAAATAAGTGGTGGAATTAATACGGAGAATGCACGTTTAAATACAGAGTCTGTTCCCTTTTCACCAATTTTATAAAATAAATAATCAGGACTAATTGCTTGTAACATTAATCCTCTTAACTCTTTTTGTCTAAATACATCATTTGTAATCCATGTGTGAAGCGTACTATAAATTAAATCATCACGTAATTCAGCATCAGGTGATCCGATATAATCTAGCATCCATTGCGCATATGGATATGCATCTACGTCTTCTGGTACAGCATAATTGTTATTTTTAATTTGTAGTAGTTCTTCTTTTAGTTCGAGTACTTCATTCATTATATTTCTTGTCCCCTTTTTGCGTTTTTTATTGTCTTATCCCCTTTTATTTGCTTCATAAAATTAATTTAATTATAACAATAAACAAAAGGCTATACATATATTTCTGATTATGTATTACGCTCTTTCATGAAATATAACTTCTGGATTTCCTAAATCACTATTCTTAAATATAACATTCGCACACTCTTTTGGATTATGCTCATCTATATACAACTTACAGGCCGCATGATATCTGTTCAAAAACATCTTCTCTGCTTCTTCATAACTTCCAAAAGCTTCAGTTTCCCGCTTCGCACCACGTTTTCTCGCAATCTCAAAATTTGTATCTACAAAGATTTTGTAATCAAATAAATACGCAACGTCTTTTTTCAATAGAAACGTTCCATCTACTATTAATATCATATTTTGCGTGGCCAATAGCGGCTCATTATGTACAGACATATCCGTTATTAAATTATGAGAAATCGTTTCATACTGTAAAGTCCCGTTAGGTCCTAAAGGCATTAATAATCTTTCTTTGAAAGCTGTATAATCGTGTGCATCTTCATAATACCCTCTTGCAGATTCTTTTCCTTTTGCATAGCGAATCACTCTTGGATTATGAAAATCATCAATGCTTGCGCGTGTTACTGGTAATCCTCGTTTTTTTATTTCTTCCGCTAATTCGTTTGCAAATGTTGTTTTTCCTGATGCTGTAATACCACTTACTCCAACTTTTGTTGGATAGGTTAAGTTTAGCTTTACAATATGATCTGCAATTTCTTTGATTCGTTGTTTTCGGTTCATGATATCTCCCTTTATAATTAGTTTGCATAATATAATTATAAGTAACAATCCATGTCACTATTTGACGGTAAATTGATATCCTTTGTCGAATCGTTGATATATTTTAAGTTATGATAGATATATTTGAAAAATTGTTGATATATTATTAGCTTACTTCCCCTTAAACCCCCGATATAAGGCCGTCCGTAACTCTTGCTTATACTCTTCAATTTCTGGCATTTCGAGTTCTTCTGCTAATCTGATAGCTAACTCAATATCATACGGTACTCGTACAAGTTGAATAGAAAAGCTCGCCGCTTCTTTTTCATTATATATTCCTTCAAATATTAAATAGGAAGCTTGCGTTATTTCAAGTGGGTTTCCTACGCTACCGGCGTTACATAACGTTTTCCCTCTGAAATTTTGAACGAACGCTTGGTGAACATCACCGTAACAAACGACATCTGGTTTTCTTTCCCCTTCTATATTTTCCGTCAAATCACTATTTTCGAACATACTAATACGTTCTTCTCTTAAAGCGTGTGGTTGAATTCTTTCATATAAACTTCTCGGTGAGGCGTGGAACATACGAATGAGTTTGCCACTCATAAAAAATTCGATTGAAAATGGTAAACTTCTTAAATAGTCGTTTTGTTCTTCTGATAATTGTTTTTGATGCCATTTTAATGCTTCAAATTCAGTCGGCTTTGTAATAAAATCATCCCAGTTTCCCATTACGACTACTTCACATTCTTTACGAATGATTTCAATTGCTTCACTGGAATGAGGTCCTTTTCCTACTAAATCTCCAAGACAAATAATGCGCTCGATTCCTCTTAATTTAATATCATTTAACACGGATTCTAATGCTTGAATATTACCGTGAATATCTGAAATTACTGCTATTTTATCCATATAAATTACTCCTTTATTTATTAAATTCACTTGATTGATACCATTTTGGAATATAAGATGAAAAATGATTATGATCTTCTAAAATTCCATTTAACCTTTCCTTCATATCATCTAATAAATATGGTGTGCTTCGGTTT
Source organism: Bacillus sp. 22475 (assembly GCF_052044835.1). NCBI lineage: Bacteria > Bacillati > Bacillota > Bacilli > Caryophanales > Bacillaceae > Bacillus > Bacillus sp. 22475. The sequence goes on from NZ_JBQENW010000003.1 coordinate 378,111, forward strand.
GTCCATACGATATCAGCCGGGAATATCATTGCTGCATATAATGAGTACAGTTTCCAAAAATGTAGATCAGGTTCTCCTCCGCAATAACCGTGAACTTGTCCAACCGCAAATGGTTTGCTTATATTCGTTGTAAATAGTGCTACTTTATAAAAATCATGAATAGGATCACCAATATCGAATCTAGCAAAATCAATGACAGCCCGAAACTCATTTTGGTCAATCATTATATTAGCCGGATGAAAATCGTCATGTAAAAATACGATGGGACGATTTTTTAATAAATCTTTATGATTTCCTACAAAATCTATCACTGTATTTAAACGAAAAAAGTCTACTTCATATTCTTTCAACGCTTCTAAGTATCTCTCATATTTACTCCATATAGACATTTCCCATGAATTACTTTTATCTTCTTTTTCAACTAAATGAATCTTTTTTAGTACTTCTCCAGCCTTTTTTCCAGCCCTATACTGCTCTTCTGTAGACAACGTTCTTAATATATCTTCACCATCTAATCCATCAATCCATTCAAAAACTTGTACACATTTATTGAATTTAGTAAGACTAATAAAATGAATTAATTTTGGCATAGGAATATGTAAAGAATCTAGCTGCTGCATATATTCATATTCTTCCTGCTTCCGTTCAAAATATGATGAATCGCATACTTTAATAAAATACGAGGCCCCACTCTCTAATTCAATTTTATATTTCTCATCGAATGAAAAGCCTTTTGAAATAACAGTCGCTTTTAACATGCGAGGCCATTCTAGTATTCTCTCTATCTCTCTAAGCATTTCTTCCACAACGTTCACCTCTATTAATATATGTACAAACTCCCTAACACTTCATGCTCTCGTTTATTTCCACCTTTAAACTCTACTGCAAATGGATATTCGCCATTCTTATTCAAATGTTCTAGTACTAGCCCTTCTCCAATCGGTTCACAAAACTGCACATGAATATTTCCAAACACTACACTTTGACTCTCAGCATTCCATTTTTCATTTTTCACAACTGAGCTTGTAGATAGTCCCATTACTTTTTTCCATTTCCGTACTGTTTCTCGAACGTTTTTTACTGCGTAATGAATCGTTTCAATTTGTTGCACTTTGTTTTTATGTTCAGTGATCGTCCCACTGTTACGTAAATCGTTTCTTCTTTCTTCGTCCGTTTCATTCCACTGTATAAAGAAAGGTAATTTCGGTCCGTTCTCTTCTTGCTTAACAAATAACATTTTCCATTCTAAAAGCCGGCCATCTTTTCTCATGCGTTTCCCTTCAAATGGCCCTATCGTATGTAAGCCGTACTTATTAAAGTTAACTGCTAGCTCCTCAATTGCATCTGTTCGGATCGCGATTTGTAGCATTCCTTCTCCATTTTGTAGTTTCACCACTGTTTCTTGTACTAATGGATTTTCTGCTTCTTTCGCTTTTTCTTCATGCTGAACTGCTAAAAATTCTATATATGATAAATCAAAATAACTTAAACTATTCCAAGTACCCCAAGTAGTATGCTCTCCGCCTAGTGCGGTATGAAATCCAAGCTTCTGCATTTGTTTTGCCGCTTCCTCCGGTGTAGATTGCACTGCGTGAACGAGATGATCAAATGCTAACATATTCTTTCTCCCCTTTCTCTCCATCCTTTTATTGTATATTTTATTTTTCTTTCATTCAATTCAAAAACTTTAAAACCTAGTTGATTTATACGATTAATATGTATTATAATGAAACAAATTTAATTATTGCTGATTGGAAAAACCAAAGGCACTTTTCTCATACGGGAAAAGTGTCTTTTTCATTTATTATTACAGGGGGATTATTTATGCAGAAATTAATTGTCTTTGCTATTATTGGATTTTTCGCTCAATTGATCGATGGAGCACTCGGAATGGCGTATGGGGTAACGTCTACTTCACTATTATTAATGTTTGGTATTGCACCGGCTGTAGCTTCCGCATCGGTTCATTTAGCTGAAGTCGTTACAACTGCAGCTTCTGGCGCATCTCATATCAAATTTGGAAACGTTGATAAATATACAGTTTCCAGGCTTACATTACCTGGGGCAATCGGCGCATTTGTTGGGGCATGTTTTTTAAGTAACTTGCCTGGAGATGTAATCAAACCGTACATTTCCGTATTTTTATTTACTTTAGGGGTTTATATTTTATTACGATTCATCATTCAAAAACAAATTGTCACTTCAAATAAGCGTATGTCTGCAAAACAACTTGTACCGCTTGGTTTATTCGCTGGGTTCGTTGATTCAACTGGTGGCGGTGGTTGGGGGCCGATTACGACCCCCGTTCTTCTAGCAAGAGGAAATGAAGCTAGAAAAGTTATTGGATCTGTAGATACGAGTGAATTTCCTGTTTCACTTGCTGCAACAATTGGCTTCTTCATCTCACTTGGCTGGGAACAAGTAAGCTGGGTTTGGGTATTTTCTCTCATGCTCGGTGGTATCGTAGCGGCACCAATCGCGGCATGGCTAGTTCGCATCGTTCCTTCTCATTTACTTGGCGTATTAGTTGGTGGTCTTATTATCTTTACAAACATTCGTACACTGCTTACTACATTTAAAGTGGATCCAACTATTATTTCACTTTCTTACGTTGCAGTTGGTCTTGTCGTTATTATTTCTATTTTCATTGCTGTTCGTAATCATTCCAATCGTCCTAATACGTCAACGGCTGAGTATCCGAATGATCAGAAGCAAATGCTACCATAACTATAAGAAATACCGCCCAATTTAGAGCGGTATTTTTTATTTTTCTATTTTCCAATTAATCATCGTTTCTGTAGCATTTACTCTCTTCATATGTAACTTTTCTAAAACACGCATCGAACTATAATTATCTAGAAGTGTCTCTGCAATTATTGTTTCTACCTCACCTGTTTTGAAAGCCCAATCGATTAGTTCTTTTACAGCTTCTGTTGCATAGCCCTGATTCCAATATTTCTCAATGAATCCATAGCCAATTTCTACTGTTTGATCCTCGTTTGGTTTCCCTTTAAACCCAATATCACCTAAAATGCTATCATCTTCTTTTCGAAGAACATACCACGCCCCCCATGGTAATAAAGTTGCATCTTGTTTTACATTCTTTACATGCCCTACAATATGCGGGCCGCTATTGTATCCTTGCTCGTTAGCGACTTGAATCCTCTCTTCTGTACACGGCACTATATAGAGCCTTTCTGTTTCTAATTTCATTTTGATTTCCCCTTTTTGCTTAAACGTTACTCTAATTATAACAAATAATATGGCTTTATTATGAATGTCGAATTATATTTTTCTGAATTTTCTTTTAATTTAGAGGGTTTTTCAATATTTTTTGCGAAACATTTGTATAACAATTTTTTCTTTGCTTATTGCTACATAATAGTAGGTTCGGGTGGAGTTTTGCAAGCGTTTCCTATACAATAACCGATATTTTTTGACTTTTCCTAACAAAATATCTTGCAATATATTCAGAAAGTCATTACAATTGCCATATATTAAAAATCTTAGCAATATATAAATCCTCATCAATCCGATGAGGTAGAGGTTGCGACTTTTAATAGTAAAACGGACGAGACACAGAGAATGTCAGCTGACTCCGTTTGAAAGGAAAAGTTGCCGAAGTTTATATTTCTTCTCTGGAAATATGAGCTGGGGCTGTCTCCGAAAGGAACAGAACTGTCACGTTTACAAAATTACCGTGTAAACGTGGGGTGCTATCTTAACGGAAGGGTATGATGGGGTGGTTATTTGTGAAACGTTCCGCCAAATTCCTTTGGCGGTTTTTTGTATTTTTCTCCCCCGCTCCTTCCTAACCTACAAGAAAAGGAGTGTTGAACATGAATAGCGCAACAAATCAATCTACCTCTAAAACGCAAACTACACAAGGACAAGGTGAATTAAAACGCGGATTAAAATCTCGTCACCTTACGATGATTTCTCTCGGTGGTACAATTGGTACCGGACTATTTCTTGCCAGCGGTGGTGTCATCCATACAGCTGGACCTGGTGGCGCATTAATTGCATACGCCGCAATTGGAATTATGGTTTATTTTTTAATGACAAGCTTAGCTGAACTTGCAGCTTACATGCCTGTTACTGGATCTTTTAGCACGTATGCAACAAAATTTGTTGATCCATCACTTGGCTTTGCACTTGGATGGAACTATTGGTATAACTGGGCAATTACGATTGCTGCTGAACTTGCAGCCGTAACATTAATTATGAAATTTTGGTTCCCAGATACCCCTTCTCTTATTTGGAGCGGATTATGTTTAGCTATTATTTTCCTTTTAAACTATTTATCTGTTAAAGGGTTTGGTGAATCTGAATATTGGTTCGCACTTATTAAAGTAGTTACGATTATTATCTTTTTAATTGTTGGTTTCATGATGATTTTTGGAATTATGGGCGGTGAAACGGTTGGATTTAAAAACTTCACTGTTGCAGATGCACCATTTAACGGCGGTATCATGGCAATTATCGGTGTGTTTATGGCAGCTGGTTTCTCATTCCAAGGTACTGAACTATTAGGAGTAGCTGCTGGTGAAACGTCTGATCCAGAACGTAATATCCCAAAAGCAATTCGTTCAATCTTTTGGCGTATTCTTTTATTCTATATCCTTGCGATTCTCGTTATCGGTTTATTAATTCCTTATACAACTGAAAGCCTTGCTGCAAGTGATGTTACAGTAAGTCCGTTTACACTTATTTTTGAAAAAGCGGGCGTTGCCTTTGCTGCTTCTGTTATGAACGCTGTTATTTTAACTGCTGTACTATCTGCTGGTAACTCTGGTATGTATGCATCAACTCGTATGCTTTGGGATTTAGCACGCCAAGGAAAAGCACCAAAGTTTCTTGGTAAATTAGATAGCCGCGGTGTACCTGTTAACGCGTTAATCGTAACGTCAATTGTTGGTAGTATTGCTTTCATTGCTTCTTTATTCGGTGATGGTGTTGTATACATTTGGTTATTAAACGCATCCGGAATGTCTGGTTTTATCGCATGGGTTGGAATTGCAATTAGTCATTACCGTTTCCGTAAAGCATATATCGCACAAGGAAAAGATTTAAATGACTTACCATATAGAGCAAAATGGTTCCCATTCGGTCCAATCTTCGCATTTACACTTTGTATCATCGTAATTTTAGGACAAAACTACGGCGCATTTATGGGTGAAGCAATTGATTGGAACGGTGTACTCGTTTCTTACATCGGTTTACCACTCTTCTTAGTACTATGGTTAGGTTATAAATTTACGAAAAAAACAAAAGTGATTCCACTTGATAAATGTGAACTAAAATAAAGTGAAACGAGCAAACAAATTTGTTTGCTCGTTTTTTGTTGCAAACCTCTTTACTTCCCTATTGCTCCTGTTTTTGCAATAATAAAGGAAATATAAATAAAGGTTGGGATATAATGAACATTCGCATTACTGATGAAGCGAAAGCAGCTATACATAGATTAGAACGTGAAGATAAAAAAATCGTTCGCATTAGAGGAACAATGACGAACTCTTGTAGTATTTTCGTTGATGTCGATTTAATTTGGGATACATATAACGCAGATGATGTTGTATATGAAGATGCAGAGCTTATCGTACAAATGGATTCATTCACGAAAGACTACACTGGTGATACGGTGAAACTTGATTATAAGACGACAGGTTTTAGTGTTACGACTCCGAGTGAGACTTTGGTTTATGGATTGTCGATTAAAAAATAAAAATTGTTTTCATTTGACCACCGAGGTGAAAAAATGGGTAAATATGTTCCGTTAAAATTTTTATTTAATGAAGAATTAGCAGAAAAAATAGCTGATTCTATTTGTAAACACGATCCTTGTTTCTCTAAAAGCATCTTTGTAGATTCTGTAGCTTGTAAAGTTGAAAATTTAGAGTTAAAACAGCGTATTGAAGTAATTGCAGATGAATTACACAATGCTTTACAAAAAGATTTTAATGCCGCAATACATATATTACTGAAAACATTAGGACCAGAAAATACAACAGAAGTAGGCACATTTACAAATGGATATATGTACATGCCTGTTGCAAAATACGTTGAAAAATATGGGCTTAACGATTTTAAAATCTCGTTTAATGCAATGTATGAAATAACGAAAAGGAATACTGCTGAATATGCCATTCGGCCCTTTCTTGAAACATACCATGAAGATACACTAAACATATTACAACAGTGGATTCATGACGAAAACAGCCACATTAGGAGATTAGTTTCTGAAGGTACAAGACCAAGGCTTCCTTGGGCTAAAAAAATAGGAGCTCTAAAAGGTGATTTTAAGTACAATTTACAACTTCTTGAACCATTAATGAATGACCCTTCTAAATATGTTCAAAAATCTGTAGCCAATCATATTAACGATATTACGAAAGAAGATAAAGAACTCGTTTTTCAGTGGTTACAGCAATTACGTGATAAACAGCATCCTATTAACTCTTGGATTATAAAGCATGGGTTACGAACGGTGATTAAAAATGGTACTTTACCAAAAGATTTTTGTTTTTGAGTATATTAAATAAAAACGCTATCTTTTCCTATGATTCTAGAAAAAGAATAGCGTTTTTTTACTCGTCCAGCATTTAGTAGGTATAACTTTTTATATTTCAAAAGACTTTTCTCTCTAAAAATATTTTTCATACAAATTTTCACATTCTAAAAAATCTATAAATTTCTTATAATGTGTCACTGTTCTTTCTAAAGCAATCATTAAAACAAAAATAAAATAATTTGCTTGGATTCCATTCATATAATTAAAGAGTGATTCAAATATATATACAATACTTGCAATCATAGAACAAAACCATAAATAAAACTTCATTTTCAGCTTTTTAATTTTTTGCTTAGTTGTCTTACAATACTGGCCATGAACTCTTATAAACAAATAAATTGCTGTATGTAAAATAATAATTGAAAATTGAAAACTTCGATTGTCCTCCGAACTAAATTCAGAAAAATCTATTTCTAATGAATGTAATACTATCCAAATAGAAAATAAAGATAGCAGAAATACATATAAAAAACCAATTAATAATTCAAAAATAAAGAGCCAAGGTTTATTTATGATTGAGTAAAATGGATTTAGATATTTTATGGTTAATAAAAATTTTCTCACTAAATCAGTAATAATAATTGATGTATTAGTTATATTCATATAGAAAAGTAATGTTATTGGAACTAATAACATTATAGTGATGCCCCAAACAGTAATCTTAATGCCTGATAAAAAGAAAACAGCTCCATAAATTATAACTGAAAAAATAAAAGTTGATACTGGAACAAACATTAAAAATGTAAAAGTTCTTATTATGATTAAATCCCCTAAAAAATCTTTTATTATGGAAACGTGTATTTTTTCCTCCTTGTATTTTTTCACAGTATCAACTATTTCTTTCTCAGATAAAAGAAAACACTTCAATCTATTAAACATAAAAAAACCCCTTTATATTAAAAAGATTAAAATATATACCAAACTGTTATTAAAATTTCATAAAAATAATTGTAAATTTTGTATAAGCATTTTTTTCACTTTCAACTGTAATTAAGGCGTGATGTGCCTCTATAATAGCTTTGACAAGTGCCAATCCAATTCCGGTCGATCCGTGCTTTTTAGAACTACTTGATTTATAGAATCGTTCAAAAATATGAGGTAATTCTTCAGCTGAAATTCCCTCTCCAAAGTCTTGGATTACTAGTTCTGTATAGATTGGAGAATTTTTGGCCTGAATCATTATTTTACCACCGGGTTTAGAATGTTCGATTGCATTCTTCAACAGGTTTAACAAAGCTTCCTGCATCCATAATTTGTCGTGAATAACGACTATTTCTCTTGGTGCATTCCAATCAATCAAAATATTTTTATCACTTATCATGCTTTGCAAGCGATTTAGTACTTCCTCAGTCGTATCTACTAAATTCCCTGGCTCTTTATCAAACGAAATCGCTTTTGCATCAATTTTTGCTACTTTTAACAAATTCTGAATTAAGACATTCATTCTAGAAATCTGAATATCATTATTTTGTAGTAATTGAGCTTGTTGCTCTCGGGATAGTTTCTCATTTAACAACATTTCATTATAGATAGAAATAGTTGAAAGCGGCGTTTTTAACTGATGAGATATATCCTGCAACATTTCTCCTAAAAACCGTTTCTCTTCAAGCAAATCATGCATATTTTTTCTAATGATATCCCTCATTGAACGAAATGAAATCGCCAGTTTCGCGAAATCCCCCTCTTTATTTTCATTGATGACAACCGAGTAATCTCCCTCGATTATCTTTTTTGCAGCTCTAGTAAGCTGGCTAATCTTATTGAAAATAATTTTTTGTTGCATGTAGTTTGCAACAAAAAGTAAAAATCCAAAAGCAATCAATCCCCACATCATAAATTGATTGTGATTAATAATTAGATTATTTAAGTGAGGAAAAAATTTTGAATCCAAGTCTTCATATAATCCATATTGCTTTAGGATCTCTGTCCCTTTTTCCTGATATTTACTTGAGTGAGACGAATGACTTGATAAGACTTTCATAATTTCCGCTTCATTTTCTGGATTCTGCTCTACCAACCTAGCTGTAATTTCCCCCCATGTTGCAATAGAGTCTCTTTTCAAATGATCATAAAATAATTGTTGAATAATAAATTGGTAAATCACAAATATAGATAAAAGGACGGCTAGTATCGTCATATAGCTTTTTAACTCGGTATTTTTCATTATCTTGCTCACCCAATCACGTCCTTGCTCCAACGATAACCATATCCTCTTTCGGTAACGATAAACTGTGGTTTTTGAGGATTGTCTTCAACTTTAGCTCTTAAACGCTTTATGTATACAGATAACGTGTTTTCATCAAAAAAAACATTTTCTCCTTCTGTTATTTGTTGTAGGAGTTCATCTCTTTTTAATGCTTTGTGAGAATTCTTCATGAAATTCAATAGCAGCTTGTATTCTAAATTCGTCAATGTAATACTTTCACAATTTTTATAAACCTTGACTAGGTTCGTATCGATTCTTATATTCTCAGATCTTAAAATTTGAGATGGCGTTTCTAGCGACGCTTGTTTACGCAATTGTACTTTCACTCTGGCCATGAGTTCCCTAACCCGAAAAGGTTTGGTTATATAATCATCACCGCCTATATCCAGCCCCATTACCACATTTGCTTCTTCATCTAGTGCAGTTAAGAAAATAATAATCGAATTCTCGTTTTTCTTTTTAAAATACAAACATAAGTCATAACCATTACCATCTGGTAGGCCGATATCAAGGATGGACAAATCAAATGTATTGTGAACAAACTGGTGTTTAGCTTCTTTTACACTGGACGCTCTAATCACCTCATAACCTTCATTTCTCAATGAAAATTCGATGGCTATGCCAAGAGCTTCATCATCTTCAACTAGTAATATTTTTTTATTCAAGTATGCCCTCTCCTTTTTTTCCCCTAGCTTATACTCCAATTACAATAGCCTGGCTATAATCTAGCCAGGCTTATAATATTATTGTTCTCTGATATTATCAATAATATTATCTTGTTGAATTTTTTTCAATGGATTTAAGACTGCTAAATAACTAATTATTAAAGCTGAAACAAACGTAATGATACAAGCCTCATAGGGAATCGTCCATGTCATTTTCAACATATCAGATATAGCTAAATATATAATATAAGACAATATACAGCCAAAAAAGATTCCTTGTAAACTTCCAGAAAAACCGTAAATCAAAGCTTCATAGGTAATCATTTTTTTCAAATCCTTTTGTGACATACCAATGGATTTCAAAGCGGCCAATTCTTTTCGTCTAGTCATGATACTTATAGTTATAGTATTGAGGATATTAACGCTACTAATTAAAGAAATGACTGTGATGAAACCATATGCAAGCACTTGTAAAGTAAGTTTTTCTTCTTTTTTTGTTTTATTTTCTTGATAATTATTTACGATTGTAATGGAATAGCTTTTTCCAATCGTGTTTTCTATTTCCTTTACTGTCGCGGAAGATTGAGTTACATCCTTTAATTTAGTTTCAAAGCTATTCTCCTTTTTTTCGTATACTTTAGATATATTTTCAAGTGATTTCAATTGATACAAAACTTGTTCACCTTCAGCTAAATGATCTGGATTATTATCCACTATCTTAATTGTAATATCCGATTTAATAGATAACTTATCAACAGATTTAGATGCAAATGCAACACTCATTAAATACGAGAAAGTAATAAATAACACACTACTTATAATAATTGATAAGATTGTAATGGTATAGCGATTTTTATTTCGCTTAACATTTTTCATAGCCATGCTCAAAGGAATAGATAAAGGTTTTTTCACCATGGAATTCTTTTGTTTTTTGATTTGTTCCTTTTTAATTGACAACCTGCTACTAATTGCCAACAAAGGGGAGATTTTCCCTGCAAAATAAGCTGGGTACAAACTTGACGCTATTACAGAAAGCAAGGTAATAATCGAACTTACTAGTAAAATATTCCAATCAACATAAAATATCGAGACCGCTTTACTATTTTCCATTAAAAGTGAAAAAGTGAACTGCAGAGAGGCAAGTGCTATTAGGCTACATATAATTCCAATTGGTATAGCGATAACAGCCAGAAAAGTAGCTTCTCTCAGAACGATTTGTCTAATTTGCTTTCGTGTTGCACCAATGCTTCTCAACAAGCCAAACTGCCTCGTTCGTTCTACGACACTGATTTGAAAAGCGTTGTAAATCACAACAATTGTCGCTATCACAACAATGCTGATTGTAATAATTAGCGTAGCCATAATCGAATTATTGTAACCTGGTTTCTCTAATTGAATTAATTCATTACTTATATTAATATTATTTTCTCCGGAAATGGTCTTGAGTCCCTCTAAAACCTCATTAAAGTTTGCTTTTGAGCTAATTCCAACTAATATTTTTCCTTCACCAGCGCTAAACTTACTCTTATAGGTTAGTAACCGTCCCACCTTATTTTCCTGTGTATATGTACTATCACTTAGAAAACCAACCAATTTGTATTTTTTTTCATTTAATTCGAATGAATCACCTATTTGAATATTTTCTTTTATATAAGGTAATACCCAGGGATCAACAGCAACTTCTTGATCATTAGATGGCAATCTGCCCTTAATAATACTGTATTTTAAAAATTCCAAGGCGTTATCATCAGCAAAATTCATTTTTACAGCAGCCTCTCCAACTTGGACTGTTTCTCCCTGTGACATTAAACCAAATGATTCAATTTGCGGGTTATATTTAATTTTTTTCAATATCGATTCATCGTAATTTAATACAACGGCATGAAAAGAATACCCTTGCCTCTTTTTCGTATTCTCGATTTGAGAAATCTGAGTACCGTTCATAAATAGGCCGATTGTAGAAATTAACGATACAGAGAGTACGATTCCTATCAAAGTTAAAATTGTTCGTTTCTTATTTCCCTTTAAGTATCTCCTGCTTAATTGTTTATAATTACCAATCAAGATTAGTTTCCTCCCGTCTTAGGCTTATTCGTGGATAGCCACTGATCGGAAATGATTTGGCCATCTTCAATTGTAATAATACGGTCAGAAGTTGATGCAATTTTTAAATCGTGAGTAATCAATACAATAGTTTGATTATATTTTTTTGCTGTCAATCTTAATAAATCCATGACTTCTTTTGTGTTTTGAGTATCCAGATTTCCTGTAGGTTCATCAGCTAAGATTAAATGTGGGCGATTTATAAGTGCCCTCCCAATCGAAACCCGTTGTTGCTGACCTCCTGATAATTCAGATGGTAAATGATTTCGTCTTTCATGAAGTCCCAGAATTTCAATAATTTCGTCCATATAAGGATTATCTACAGGTTCATTATCTAGTAAAGTGGGCAAAGCTATATTCTCTTGCACATTCAATACAGGAATTAAATTAAAGAACTGAAATATAAAACCAACTTTTCTTCTTCTAAATATCGAAAGTTCATTATCTGAATAATTATAAATATTGTTCTCTCCAATAAATACTTGTCCTGAACTCGGACGGTCCAACCCTCCCAAAATATGCAACAATGTACTTTTACCTGAGCCAGAAGCTCCTACGATTGAAACAAATTCCCCTTGCTGTATAGAAAGATTTATGCCCTTCAAAGCATCTACCCTACTATTTCCTTCACCATAACTTTTGACTACATTTTCTATTCTTACGATTTCCATTTATATCACCTTATTTTCATTTTAATTTAGTCTTGTACCTCTACAAAGTTTATTTTATTCTGATTATTCGAAGAGAGCTTATCAATCTGTTGTAAAACTTTGTCTACTTCTTGTTTGTTTTTATAATCAAAATTACGTTTTTGAAATTGAATCAATTTCATTATTGACTCTGATTCAGAAATTGTATTATAGTCTTGGTCGTTTAGAATAACAAGGTTCATTGGAACATACCCAATCCAAATTTGCTGTTTAACATACTGGGCAGATACCATCTTACCGTTCAAATTCAACTGGTTATTTTCAAAATTATCAACCATAGAATCCTTAGCCGCATAAGAAAATAATAGATTCTGATCACTAGATACTTTATTTTTATCTTTCACCCTCTCAGAAATAATAGATGCTAAATTTGGATCTTTTCTAGCTCTTAGAAGTCCCTTATTAAATAATTTTACCGCGGTAGAACTATTAATAACTGCATATTCTGTAGTGTTGATTTCAAATTCTTCATTTGTATCATTTTGTTTCTTATCTTCTTCTGATAATGGAATCCTTTTTGTTGTTGTGACGTACTTTACCTTATAGTCTATTGATTGTTTAGTGTCATCTTTAAACTCTTGTTTAACTTTTTCTACGTCAGTTGCAGTACCACTAACTAGAATCCCATCGACTGGTTGTCCTGGACCTTGCACATAACGTTTTACTCCTAATCCTATTCCTATAAAAATAGCAATAACAACCGTATAACTTATAATTTTTTTCATTAGAATACTCCTTTAGTAAATGATTTATATCTGGATTATAGATGAGTTTTTTTCATAAGTTAATGACTTCTATCTAACTATGTGACTTCTAATCTTACAATTTTGTAAGATTAGTATTCCCCATGCTCAACAAGCTAAATTTATATAATAATAATCTTATACGTTATTATTCTCTTTTTTATTGAAACGGGTCGAATCACAGGCAATAACCCGACCTATAATGATTAATGTTACAGATAATAACTTAAGGCCCGTCTTATATATAATCTAAATCTTTAAAATAAACAAAGGATATTACTCCTAATACAGCACCAACTATCCCTAGCATCAAACCCTTATACTTTTGTATAAACATCTTATTCCTCTTTTCGTACAAATAAATTATTCCATATATAACAATACTAAATTATGGAATGTTTCCAAAGAATTAAAACGTTTTTATATTCAGTTTATATGTCTACTTCTTTACTTATCCCATAGATAAGTAAATCCAAAGGGATACAAAAACGTCACTTCTTTTATAAACAGTACGACTTTATTGTTACTTAATAGTAGTGAGAAATATCACATATCTCATAAAAGGGCTGGGCGGAAATTTAAGTTTACTAAATACCTTTTCTAAAGTTTGAGTGCACCCTTTTTCTGTACACTCCATCCAATCTTTCATCAAACAACTACCTTCTCCTATAATTTCAAAGGATTCCCACTCGATTATCCCGAATATATAAATTACTATTCTCACAAGGAGCGAATTTATATGAATCTATTCGAACACGAAACGTAAAACCGTTCCCCTTTCATAAGAGGTCCTCCTTTTTTCTTTTCTCACCATATCATTTACTTACAAAATAGGAGGATACAATTATGAAACGTGATCCATTATTTTTAACTTTATTAGAAAGTGCAAATACACATTTTAGCGGCTGGGATTTTTCTTTCATTTCAGAAGCGGGTCGAATGAAGAGTGAGCCTTTATCGTGGTCGTACGGCAGTACTGCTTTCCAGCTTATGCAACATGCAGAATCAATGCTCGATATGGGTACTGGCGGCGGAGAGTTTTTATCTATGTTACAACCGTTCCCGTCAACTATTTATGCTACTGAGGGCTACGCTCCAAACGTGCCAATTTCTCGAAAGAAATTAGAGCCTTTAGGGGTTACTGTTGTAGAGGTGAACGATGATACTGCATTGCCATTTCAAGATGGTCAGTTTAATCTAATCCTAAACCAACATGAATCATATGCTGCTTCTGAAGTAAAAAGAATCCTTTCTCCAAATGGAACATTTCTTACACAACAAGTTGGCGGTCTCGATTGCGCGGAACTTAATGACCAATTTGACACACCACTAAATAGTGAATTTGCAAGTTGGTCGCTTGAAGCGGCATGTAATGAACTACAGGAAAACGGATTTACTATCTTAGAAACAAAAGAAGAATTCCCTTTCCAACGCTTTTATGATATTGGCGCTATCGTCTATTATTTAAAAGCAATTCCGTGGCAAATTCCTGATTTCACTGTCGAAAGGTATTATGAGGAGTTATATCGTATACATGAGATTATCTTGCAAAAAGGATATTTTGATGTGAAGCAACATCGCTTTATCATTAAGGCCATTCGAGGCTGGTAATATAAAATACTAAATACAAAAAGAGTGCTTTTCTTCAAAGCACTCTTCCTAAAAAATTTACCACTCTTTACGTTCATCACAATCACAGTCACGATCATGATTACGTTTACGTCGACATTTATCACAATCGCAATCACGGTCACGTTTACAACGACATTCATCACAGTCTCTATGTCTACATCTACAAAACATTAAATCATCCCAAAATCTATTACAATTTCGGAAATGTCTAAAATTACAATTACACCCCATAACTACCAGACCCTCCTCTTTTTAATAAGACTCATCCTATTCTATGTTTAAATTTCAAATACGGCTTGTTTACTAGTCTATTTTTTCTACCTATCTTTCCTTAACAACAAATAAGACGCTAACCAAATAAAGGTTGCGCCTACAAGCATTAATATTGTTTTAATCAAATTAAAAACATCGCTTTAATTTTGTCCATATATTTGATAATAGCTTGAGTCATAACTTTCCCTTCATAATAATATTCAACTGTATCATCCTTGCCAGTAAACTTAACTAATACTATATTCTTGTTTCCCATTACCTTCACTTTCCTCCAAAATAAAAAGCATCCTCCCTGGATACTATGTAATTACTTATTATATTGTAATTCAAATAAGGTACATGAAATTTCATTTTTCTTTCAGCTACCTAATGTTGTTAAATCTATCTTCATTACATACTTTATTAAATAGTTAGAAGAAGAGCAAAAGCCCTTCTCCGTATACACAACGTGAATTGCAATTGAATGTGAAATTGCAATTCAACTATTCATTCACTCTGCAACCATCGCCATCGGTTATGACGATCCATTTTCAGTTATAAGGAATTGTATGAGCAATGTTTTCTGCCGCCGCTCACAATACAAATATATCACGTTGATTCTAAAACAACTGGCACATTTACTGCCAAAAGGCGGTTACGACTCTGCCAATTATTATAAAATAGCAAGTTCTTTTAGTTAAATTACCTTATTAAAACTAACCCAAAAACGCAATCGCATTTTTCGTTTTTCTCGCAAATGCAATTGGATCTTCTATCGATTCCCAGTGAACATATATTAAATGAGGATTATCATCTAGCCAATGATTGTGAAATGCCGATACTTTAAAGCCAAATCTCAGAAGTTGTGAAATTAGTTGATCAGTCTGATCTTGAGTCGTTGCCGTTTCACCTAAACAAAGTGCAACTTCGGATGGATCGAGGGATTCGAACGAAAAAAGTTGATGCCCCACAAGAGGTGAATTTGCAGGTCTTCCAAAGATAGTCGCTCCAAAATTCACATTCCGCATAACAAAACATACAGGCCCTGGTTCAATTTCACCTTCACCACCTAATGTAGCAGTAAATTCATCACATAATGCTTGAAATTCTGGAGATACTACAGGTGGTGGCAAATCTGGTGGTAATACTGGACCTAAGAAATCAATAGATTCTCTTGATTTTCTCGCAAATGCAATCGGATCATCTATCGATTCCCAGTGAATATAAAATAAACGTGGATTTTCATTTATCCAGTGATTGTGCAAACCTGATACGATAATACCGCGATCACGAAGATTAGTAAGGACTTGTTCAACCTGATTTTCAAAAGCTGCAGTTTCCCCTAAACAAAGTGCATTTCCTGATTCATCAAGAGATTCAAACGAAAAAAATTGATAATTAACCAAAGGTGAATTTGATTTTCTTCCTAATACTGTTTCATCAAATATTCTAGTTCGAGTTACAGTACATACAGGTCCTGGATCAATTGAATGATCAGTACCACCTAGAATATCAAAAAAGCGTTGACATAGATTTTCAAATACTGGATCTACTTGTCGATTTTCTATTTCCATAGTATATTCCTCCTAAAATTTTATAGGATTATCTTCCTAAAATTGCAGAAGACAATATATTCTATGCTAGCAATCTAGTAACTGCTTAGACAATTATGAAAGATTAATAGAGAACCATAGCAAGTTATTCAATGTACATACTATATTTCAAATTATGTTACACGATAAAGTTATAGACATATAATAAGGAGCACTTTAAACATGTCTTTTTCTCAGTTAAATAATGAGAGCAATCAACTTATAAATGTCGATTGCTCTATTAAAATATTCTCTACTAGATTATAAGATTGATTGTTTTCGTATTCTTTCTATTGAGAAACAAGTTGTTTTTCATATCGCTTGTTCGCATCATCTTCTTTCAAACATACAGTTGTGTAATTAATAATATTCCGGTTATCGTACGTGAATATATGTTTTAACTTATTTTCTTCTGTTAATACTGTCGGTAAGTATTTTGGTAAATTGCTAACTACACCTCTATTATCACCATCTAATATCCAATCAATTTCTTTCCATTCTAATAAGCCTTCAGCCGTACGTAATGGTGTATTCATTTGCATTCCATCTGGCAAATCAGCAACGAACACATACATTCCTTCACTAGCCTGGGGCTGATCTTTACCTTTAAAACCAACAGTCCCTTTATACGTTACACTTGAAAGTTCTATGCCCGTTTCCTCAAACGTTTCTCTAATTATTCCTTCGTATGGCGTTTCATTCTCTTCTATTTTTCCTCCAACACCATTCCACATCCCCATATTCGGCTTTTTATTTCTATTTAATAGCAGTATTTTATCGCTTTTTCTAATAAAGCAAATTGTGTATTTGTACATACGATCATTTCCTTTCATTTTCCACATGAGTTATTTGGCTTATTTTCAATTAAAAACACTCGCCTTATAATTCCTTACTACATAATATATAGTACAACTTTCATGCGTAAACACTTTACGTCAAACGAGAGAATCCTTTTTAGAAAGGAGAATTTAAAATCGATAATATAAGTAATGAATTTTTAAACCAATATTACAACGGCATCGTGTGGTTAAACGATACACACTGGTTCGGGGTTCCAATCTGTAAACTTCCCTCTGATCTCTTTTTGTATCAAGAAATTATTTATGAATTAAAGCCCGATTTAATTATTGAATGCGGGACTTTTCACGGTGGTAGTGCACTGTATTTAACTTCTATGTTAGATTTAATTGGAAAAGGTCACGTACTTACTATCGATATAACTCCGCAGCCAAATCGGCCATCACATAATCGGATTACGTATTTAACAGCATCTTCTGTTTCTGTGCAGGCCATCCAAACAATAGTAAGTATGCGCAAACCTGATGATGTGATTTTAGTTATTTTAGATTCTGATCATAGTAAAGAGCATGTTTCCAAAGAACTCTTGCTATATAAATCTATCGTCACTACTGGCAGTTATATAATTGTAGAAGATACCTCCATTAACGGAAATCCGCTTCTTCCCGATTGGGGTCCTGGCCCAATGGAAGCTGTGGAAGAGTTTTTAACTAAAAACAATAACTTCATAATCGACGAGTCTAAACATAAATTTTTCATATCATTTAATCCAAAAGGTTTTTTAAAGAAAATAAAGTGAAACTTTAATAAGTGGGGTTTTGCTCATCCCCCACTTATTCTATCATTTTCATTTTTGAAAAAGGATAATATACAAATTCCACCTTGCCAATTATGTTATCTTCTTCAATATATCCTAAGCCATTGCGACTATCTCTACTTACTTCGCGGTTATCTCCCATTACAAATAACTTATTTGGCGGAATTTTTGTCTTTTGAAAGTTATAAAACACTTGTGTGTTGTTAAATAAATCTTTGTTCGTATATGGTTCTTCTTGCTTTTTATCGTTCACATATACCTTTCCGTTCGTTATGTTAATTACATCACCAGGAAGCCCTATTACACGTTTCACATAATATTTCGATTCATCCTCTTCTTTTATAATGACAATTTCTCCGTGTTGTAAATTAGAAAGACGTACTACCGCTTTATTTACAAATACGTAGTCTTCTTCATATAAAGTCGGCTGCATCGATTCCCCTTCCACCTTACATAAAGTAAAAGAATGGTAGCCTATGACTATCACCAATATAAATAGTATGTACTTTCCCCAGCCTCTCTTAATCTCCTTTTTCATATCCATTCCCACCTTATAAAGCGCTTTTTAACTCAAAAAATATATCACTGCACAATATGTTTCCATGCAGTGATACTATTTTTACTGTGCCTTGTTCGGTTGTTCTACTGGAATTGAATTTGTATTTGATCTATTTGTTTTTAATTCAAAATACGCATCCAAAATCTCTTTACCAATCGCAGAATTAATTCCTGATTTATCATCATTCACCCATGGTACAACAACTGAAAAAGCTACTTCCGGATCCGCATCATATGGTGCATAACCGGCAAGAGTTAAATTATAACATTTTTTTCGGTTGTTGTTCTCATCTCTTCCAATATCACTTTCTCCACCATATATTGTCTCAGCTGTTCCTGTTTTTCCCGCTGGTTTATATGGTAGACCTTTAAATGTTCCGGTTCCGGTTCCGTCAGCTTCTTGAAAAACTCTTCTAAATCCTTCTTTTACATGATTAATGTACGAAGTTTCCATATCCACTCTATTTAATACAACTGGTTCAATCGACCGAACAACTTTTCCTGCATCCTCTGGTCTATTCGGTTGCTCTCTAACTTCTTGTACAATTTGTGGTTTCATTCGGTAACCGCCATTTGCAATGGTTGAAATATATTGCGCAAGCTGAAGCGGCGTATATGTATCATACTGTCCAATCGCGTAATCAAGTAAAAATCCGGGTATGTTATCAGTTCTACCTATTTGACCGATTGATTCATTTGGCAGGTCAATACCAGTCGACACACCTAGGCCAAATTGTCTAAAATAGTAGCGCATTTTATTAAATGTTTCTTGTTTAATATCTAATGGATTGTTTGGAACATAATTAATGCCTGCAATTTTTAAAGCTGTATTAAACATATAAACGTTCGATGACACTTGCAAAGCTCTTAAATCATCAATATCCCCAAATTCTTTCCACGATTTCTTCGGCTTAGAACTTCCTTTAAAATACATTGGCGCATCAAAGAAGTGTGTATACGGCTTAATCGCTTCTGTTTGATATCCAGTTAATAAAGTAGCCCCTTTTACAGTTGACCCTAACTCATAAGAACTTGTCATCGTTCCTAATGCATAATCTTCTATTTGCATACCACCATCTTTATTTACAATTTTCTTTCCTGCCATTGATAAAATTTGACCGTTTTTCGGATTCATCATTACTACGAACGCACGATCCATCATCGGCTCTGCAGCATGAAAGGCTCGTAAATTCTTTTCAAGGCTTCCCTCTACTCTTTTCTGTAAATCCATATCGACTGTTAACATCAAGTTATTTCCACTTTTTCCTTCAGTCACTTTTTCTGTTCGAACAATCTTCCCTGCTTTATCCATAATATTTTTAGACTGTTCTTTCGTTCCATGTAGTGCATCTTCGTATTGTTTTTCGATGTAACTTTTACCAATACGGTCGTTTCGATTATAATCACGAACTAAATAATAATCTAATTGTTCTCTTGGCAACCCTTCATTTTCATTAGAAACGCTACCTAGTATAGAGCGCAGTATTTTATCATTTGGGTATTCACGTTCCCAATCTACTGTTGTATCCACTCCCGGTAAACTTGCCAACCTTTCACTAACGACAGCATATTCATTTTCACTTACGTCTTTTTTAACGATTTGCGGAGTCATTTTATATCCCGCATTCATTTTGCTTTTAATTACTAATACTTCTATATCTTCCTTTGAAAGCTCATTTAATTCTTCTTGTGTAATTCTTTCCCGGCGCAGTTCTTCTACTTTTTTATCTAACTCTTTTCCTTCTATTTCTTGCTTTCTAAATTTACTCTCATCTTCTTTCGTTACTTTCGCTGCTGCCCGCTTTTCATTTAACTGCATCCAAAAATCTTTTTTATCTGTCTCTGTTAACTTATCCATGTCCTCTTGCGACATTTCAATTAGCTTAGCTAAATCTCTTGCTACTTGTAAAACTTCTTTTGAGTCCACTCCTCTCATTTTCGTATATGTAACGGTTCGTAATGGTTTATTATTTACAATAACGTGACCTTGTCGATCAAACATTTTCCCTCTAGGAACGGGAGTACTTACCGTTACATCTTCCTTTTTGTTTACTTCATTTCTATACGTTTCTCCATCAATGATTTGTACTTTACCTAATTGAATTATAATAGCTGAAAATAAAAGAAAGACAATAAAAAATAGTACATTTAACCGAAATGGAATATGAGTCTTTTTCTTTTTCGATTGTTTTTTCTGCTCCTTTTTCTGTCTCATTTCGCTCCCTCGCTTCATTCTATTAACATTTCTACGCAAAATCATTATGTATCAAATTTATTTATATGATATATATAGAATTTTATATTAATTACTAAAGAAATAAAAGATTTAATTTTCAGTTTTTTAATTTTATAACCTATTTATTACCATTCCCCTTCATAAGTCATAACATGAATTTTATTCAAACAAAAAACTGAGGTGTTCTCTATACACCTCAGTTTTTCATAAAAATAATAACTTATTTAACCGACGATAACCCTTCAACAAACTCACCAATCTTATTTTGAAAAACAAAATCAAAGTTATATTCTTGCCCTGTTAACTCTTCATTTACTAAAATTGTCGTTGCCCCTATTTCCCTCTTTGCGATTTGCGGGAATGAAGCGACGGGTTGCACTTTTAATGACGTTCCCATAACGATAAATACATCTGTTTCATATAAACGTGTTATCGCATTTTGATATTGCGGCAATGTATCTCCATATAAAACAACGTCTGGATTTAAAATGA
The DNA here is from genome assembly GCF_052044835.1 of Bacillus sp. 22475. NCBI lineage: Bacteria > Bacillati > Bacillota > Bacilli > Caryophanales > Bacillaceae > Bacillus > Bacillus sp. 22475. The sequence goes on from NZ_JBQENW010000003.1 coordinate 399,486, forward strand.
AATTACACTTCTCGCAGCGAGGCACTTCATGATCAATCATATACTGCAAATCATATCCCGCTTTACACTTCGGACAATGTGCTGTTTGAAGTGTTCCATGTAAATCAATGACATGCTTACTACCGCCTAATTGATGTAAACCGTCAATATTTTGCGTTAAAATCGTAATATCTTTCCCTTGTTCTTCTAATTCAGCTAAAAAGCGATGGCCGTGATTTGGTTTATATTGATGAAACGTATTAATTTGAAAGATTTCTTTATAATGCTTCCAAAATTCTTTCGGACTCCTATTATAATATCCCCTTGATAAATACATTTCCACATTCGCATCGGCATACAATCCATTTGCTGAACGGAAATCTGGGATACCACTTTCCGTACTTGCACCAGCACCTGTTAACACTGTAATTTTCTTCGCTTTTTCTAAAATTGAACGTACTTCTTCAAATTGCACAAAAATCACCTCTATGTATTTTCCTATACTTATTATACCAGTTGTTTACAGGAGGTGTTGTCTTTGTATAAAGAACTCTTTAAACTTCCTTATTTTACATAGTTTTTCTTGATGATATCTTTTGCATTTTTGTAAAGGAATACAAAGAAGATTACTGCTAGGATACCGTTTACCCAATAATATGTATTTCCAGAGGCAAACCTATTATAAAAGGATTGAGCATTATAATATAATAGGCCCGCTGAAAGCACGGTAGAGATTACTAACATACCAAAACTTTTCAAGATACCCACCTCATTTTTAAAAATTCCGATTTTTATAATAATTATACATGAAAATGGGAGAGTTTAAAATGTGCAATGTATCCTATTATTATCAACCTAACGATACATCTTTCCTTCAAACAAAAATAACAACTACATACGCACTTCGGTACTACCCCAACATCTTACTTAATGTGTCGTACCCCCAACTTCCACAATATCCACCTCAACCGTCGTCGTTATCTCAACTGCCAATTCTATCCCTTTACGAATAGTAGAAAGTGACATACTCGGTTGGCCTGGATAGTTACTCGCTTGCTCTGGTAGGAACGGAATATGAATAAATCCGGCTTTTATTTTCTTATCCTGTTTCTCTAGTTCATGCATGAGACCGTAGAATAAATGATTACAAACGAATGTACCTGCTGTTTGTGAAACGGAAGCTGGTATCCCTTCTTCGTGAAGTCTTTTTACAATTGCTTTCATCGGAAGTGTAGACCAATAAGCAGCCGGTCCTTCTTCTATAACCGGCACATCTACTGGCTGATTCCCTTCATTGTCAGCAATTCTTGCATCATCAATATTAATTGCGACACGCTCTACCGTAATATCTGGTCTGCCCCCAGCTTGTCCGATACATATAATTATTTCCGGTGTTAGTTCTTCTATATATTCTTTTAAAACTTGTATTGATTTATGAAATACAGTTGGTACTTGTTTACTAATAATCTTGTATTCTCCGATTGTTTTTTCATGCAAACTTTTTGCGACTTCCCAAGCTGGATTGATGCTTTCTCCGCCGAACGGGTCGAACCCTGTTAATAATACTGTTTTCATAGTTTTCCCTCCTAATTAGAAACGATATACAAGGCCGTACATAATAAACATATTGATAATAAAGATGGAAAGAGCAATTGGTACTTGCGCTTTAATAACTGCATTCTTATCTTTTAGCTCTAAAAGCATTGCCGGAACGATATTAAAGTTTGCTGCCATTGGAGTAAGCAGCGTTCCGCAATATCCAGCAAACATACCGAGTGCTGCCATAATTGCTGGGTTTCCGCCGTGCATTTGAACTATTAAAGGTAAGCCAATTCCGCCAGTAATAACAGCAAACGCTGCGAATGCATTTCCCATTACGACTGTAAATAGCATCATGCCTAAACAGTACGCCATAACAGCAACGAACGGATACTCTGTCGGTAGCACTTGTCCAACTAAGTCTGAAACAACTTGTCCAACGCCAGACTTCGCGAATATACCGCCAAGTGCTGCTAACATTTGTGGCAAAATAACAGCCCAGCCGACAGCTTGTAATAGTCTGCTTCCTTCTTGTACAGGCGTTGTTATTTTTGATTTTGTAATACGCATCGCCGCAACGAATGCGAGTAATGCACCAAGCGCTAATGCAACTAATGTTACTTTATCTGGATCAACAAGAGAGACATTTCCCCATTTAATTTTCCCTAACGTCAACGTACCGATAATTGTAAAAATAGGAATTAATAGTGCAGGCATAAAAATTTTATTTTTTAATTTCTCAGCATGTTTCACACGTTCTTGTACTGGAACTTCTTTTTCCTCTGATTTTGTTACTTTATTTAGTGAAGCTAAAACGACCATAGCGAGCACTATACAGCCAACGTAAAACGAAGGAATTACATTTCCGAATAAAAATGTAACTGCAAACAATGCCCAAAATAAACTAGAACCGAATCTGTTTGGATGTTCACGATCGAATGCGATACGAACAGCGATAAAAGCAACGATTATCCCTAATACATAATAGATTGTATCCATTGTGATGATGTTCATATTAAATTGCCTCCTTCTCTTCTTTTCCTTCTGCCTTCATTGTTTTCTCTATATATTTATCAAACTTTCTAAATCTAATCCAGCTTACAATAAGTGCAGATATTGCTGTCGGAATGCCCCAAAGTGCCATATCCCATACTCCGACATGCATACCTACTGAATCGAAGAATCCTTTCATTAATAAAATAGCTCCAGTTGCGATGAAAATATCTTCTCCGAAAAACCAAGCTGTATTTTCAGCAGCTGCTGCGTTTGCTTTAATCTTTTCTCTTAATTTTTCAGGAAGTTTACCATATTTACCTTGCGCGGCCCCTTCTGCCATCGGTGCAACGAGCGGCCTTACTGTTTGCGCATGCCCACCAATATTAAGCCCTAGTGCTGCTGATGATTCTCTTATCGTAAAATATGACATTAATACTCTTCCAGTTGTTGCTCCTTTTGATTTCGTTATAAGTGCTTCTGCTCTTTCTTTTAAACCGTAACGCTCTAAAATTCCGATTACCGGTAAAGTTAATATAATTGGCATAGACATATATCTATTTTCTATGAAAAATTTACCGAACATGCTGATCACATCATAAAAACTTAATCCTGAAACCATACCAGTAACAATACCTGCAACCATAACTACTAAAAGTGTATTTAATCTAAATAAAAAGCCCACTGCAACAAGTAGTATTCCGATTAATTTAATCATCCCAGCACTTCCCCCTATTTTTTATTTCGGTGCACAAATAGAAATATTATTAAGTTTGAATGTTCTGTATATTCTTTCTGCAAATTGCACTGCTTTTTCCCCATCACCGTGTAAACAAATCGTTTGCGCCTGAACTGCTACTTTCTCTCCATTGACCGCATTTACATGGCCTTCTTTCACCATTTGAAGTACTTGCTTTATCGCTTCGTCTTCATCTTTTATAAGCGCATTTTCTTCTGTACGGCTCGTTAATGTACCATCTTGCTTATATGTACGATCCGCAAAAGCCTCTTGTACAAGAGTTACTTTGTATTTTTCTGCAGCCTGTATAAACGCCTCGCTATTTGCTAATCCATAAAGTAATAGACTTGGATTTATATGATAAATTGCCTTTGCAATTGCATCTGCAATTTCCTGATTAGACGCCGCCATATTATATAAGGCACCGTGCGGCTTTACATGCTGCATTTTCCCGCCTGCCGCTTTCACAAATGCGTCTAATGCGCCTGTTTGATATAGAACATAATCGTATACTTCACTTGCTGAAACATTCATGTTTCTTCTACCAAATCCAATTAAATCAGGAAATCCAGGATGCGCCCCTATTGCTACGTTATGCTCCAAAGCTTTTTCAACAGTTTGACGCATAATAGACGGATCACCCGCATGAAAACCGCAAGCAACGTTTATAGAGGAAACGAACGGAAGAATCTCATCATCATTCCCCATTTTATAAGCGCCAAAACTTTCTCCTAAATCACAGTTTAAATCGATTGTAGTCATAATGTATTCCTCCTAATTTCAGCTTCGTAAAGCGATGAATTTCTTTAATAAATTCATATTTACTTCTTGTTCTATGTACAATTGTTCCGCTTCTTCAAGCGTAATTTTCTCAAAAGAAACATAGTCCCCCGGCTTTAGCTGGGCAAGAAGAGGTAAATCTACTGAAATGATATTTCCCATTCTCGGATAGCCACCTGTCGTTTGCCTATCTGCCATTAATATAATCGGCTGTCCACCATTAGGAACTTGAATGGTTCCAAATGTAACAGGACTCGATAAAATCTCTTTTTCTTCATTCCTATTTAAAACTTCTCCCTCAACCCTATAGCCCATACGGTCAGCATAATTAGATACCTTATACTCTTTCGTAAAAAATGCCTTTCTACTTTCTTCTGTAAATTGATCATATTCAAAGTCAGTTATGACACGAAGCTTTGGATGTTTCTTATACTTTGGTAGTACGCTGTTGCTAATTGCCCATTTCGTTTTTATTCTCGCATCTTTTTGTAAGTCTAGAATGAAACGACTCGCCATTTCTGGTTGTGCACCAATTTGGAAGTAGTCACCCTTTTTCAGCATTCTTCCTTCTATACCACCAATCGCAGCACGTATGTACGTACTTTTGCTTCCCATTGTACGCTCAATATGTATACCACCCGCAAAAGTTACATACGCTCTGCAACCACTTTTCACTTTTCCAAAACAAAGCATACTACCTTCTTCCGCTAAAATGGGACGCCATAACGGGATACGTTCTCCATTCAATAACGGTTCCATATCTGCTCCGCCAATCGCAAGTAAAGTCGTTTTCTTTATTAACAATTTAGGTCCCATAATCGTCATTTCGAGTCCCGCTTCATTCTCCTCATTACCAACTAACATATTGATCATCCGAAGTGCACTTTGATCCATAGTCCCGCCAACTGGTACACCGTATTGTTGATAATGAGATCGCCCTAAATCTTGGACTGTTGTAAACATTCCTGCATGCAAAACCTCTACATCCATTCTTTAGCCCCCTCAAGTGATACGTACTCTTCCTTCGTTATTGGGATAAATCGTAAATACATACCGCTTTGAATAAAGGTTGGTGTTTCTTCTTCCGGATTAAATAAGGAGATTGGTGTTCGACCAATAATATTCCATCCACCCGGTGTTTCAAGTGGATAAATACCTGTTTGATTTCCGCCGATTCCTACCGAACCAGGTGAGATTTGTAACCGCGGTATTTCTTTTCTAGGTGTTTCTAATTCTTTTGATAGTCCTCCTAAATACGGGAACCCTGGTGTAAAACCTAACATATATACAAAATATGTAGTTTCACTATGTATTCGAATCACATCTTCTACTTGTAAACCTTTATAATGTGCAACCTCTTCTAAATCAGGTCCATATTCTCCCCCGTAGCACACTGGTATAGAAATATGTTTCACATCCTGTTTTACTTCTTCTTTATAAGAATCACACAGCTCCTTTATATACTGGCGAACGTAATCATATGACCTTTCACTTCTCTCATTTCTCTTCCATACTTCGTATACATTGTAGTAAACAGCTAATGAAGTAAACGACGGAACGCACTCAATCATTCCTGCAAACGGATGTTGCTGCAGTGCTTGAAATAACCGCTGTACTTTCTCATATATATCCATCTTAATTTCTTCACCAAATGTAACAATAATTGCTTGATCCCCTAACGCAGAAAATTTCATCCTACTCCCTCTTTCTATACCAAAAAGCCGAGTTCTTTCGAAATGCGATGTGCTGTTTCTTTCACCTTAGCGATAAAATATGAAATGTTACTTTCGCTGTACTCAATTGCTAATCCCGAAATACTCATACCTGCTACAACCGTTCCATCACTTGCGTAAATGGGCGCTGCTATTGCGGCTGTATGATTTTCTAACTCAGAATAACTAATTGTGTAGCCTTCCTTTTTTGCCATTTGCAACACTTCTAGCAATTGTTCCTTATCCACAATTGTTCCATCTGCAAACTGTTTTAAATCCACTTCCTCTATGTATCTCCGTTTCTCTTCCTCAGAAAAATACGATAGTAAAATTCTCGGACATGCACCAGCATAAAGCGGTGCTCTTCTTCCAACCGCCGTATACACGCGTACTGGCTGAACACCTTCCATCTTTTCAACATAAATTGCGTCATTACCATCTTGAATTATTAAATTAACTGCCTGTCCTAAACTATCTCTAAGCTCTTTCATATAAGGAATTGCTATATTCCTTACTGATAATCGTTGTGAAACAAGTTGACCGAATCGTAAAAATACGACCCCTAAACGATATTTCCCCTTTTCGTTTTTTTGTAAAAACTCCATCTCTTCTAACGAGCCAATTAAACGATAAACAGATGTTTTCGGCATATTTGTAAGCTGAACCATCTCAGTTAAACTTAGCTCTTCATGCTCATAAAACAACTCTAAAATATCCATTGTCTTAACTGCCGTTTTATTTATACTCATTCTATCTCCCTTTCGTTCCGAATTACGGAACTTAAATTCCATTTTTCGAAACAAACATATAATTTAAAATTATAAAATATTCTTTCAATTCAATCAATAGATTTTAAGCAAATAAAAAAGTATGGAAGAATATCTCTCCCATACTTCACCACACTTTATAACGCTCTTACTTGTTTTAACGGCCAGAAAACAGCTTGTCCTTTTCCGACAATTTCATCTTCTGAAATAAAGCCAAACATGCGACCATCCTTAGAAACTTCACGATTATCCCCTAAAACAAATACTTGGCCTTCTGGCACTTTCGTTTTCCCAGTGATTTGTTCTAACGTAAAGTCTGGAGTTAATACACGGCCTACTGCTTTTTCTTTAAACTTTTTTAAATATGGTTCTTCCATCGCTTTTCCGTTTACATATAAAACATCATTTTTATACTCAACTGTATCGCCTGGCAAACCAATTACTCGTTTTACTAAATCGTATCCTTCTTTTCCGTGGAAGACGATAATATCAAAGCGATCTAATCCACTTATACTATAACCAATCTTATTCACGAGAACTCGTTCGTTATTTTTTAAAGTGGGCATCATTGATTCACCTTGCACTAAAGAAGGTGTAAATAAAACACCGCGAATAATAGCAATTAATACAAGGGTAAACCCTATTGTTTTAGCCCAAGAGAATAATTCTTTCTTCGTATTTTCCTTCATCGTTTCTCCTCTTTCTTAAGCACTTATTTTATGATTTCAACTAATTCTTGTACTAAATTAGGATCTATTTCAGAAAAACATGATTTTCCTTCTCTTACCGCTGTACCGACATGCGCCTGCGTGATTCCTGTTTCATCTAGCAATCGCTTTATATTTTCTTTCGTCACGCCAGCTCCAGCTACAAGCTGAATTTGACCATCACTTACCTTTTGCATTTCAGTAAGCACCGGAATATTCTCTACTATATTTCCTTGTCCACCTGAAGTTAAAACGTGAGACACTTTATGAAACTTCTTTAAAGTGTTCATCGCTTCTACTGGATTTTTTATATCATCTATCGCACGGTGGTACGTTACATTTATTCCATCTACAACAGATAGTAAATCCGCTAATTTCTCTTCATCCACTTCATTTCGTTCGCTTAATACGCCTAATACTACACCAGCTGCTCCTAACTTCTGTGCAACTATAATATCTTCTTTCATCATTTCAATTTCTTCTTCCGTATATGTAAAAGACTTCGCATGCGGACGAATCATAACATGAATTGGTATACTTACCGCTTCTACCGCTTTTTTTATAAAAGCATAACTCGGTGTTAAACCACCTTCTGTATAAGATGAAATTAATTCAATCCGCTTCCCGCCAGCACTTTCAATTCGTTTTACATCTTCTAAACATGTTGCAATAACCTCTAGCATGAGATGACCTCTTTTCGTGCTTTTTTCTTATTATAACATTAGTAAAAATAAGAAGCCTAGCTTTCTCCTTTAAAACTTAAAAAAGAAGAATGAAAAGAAAGATTTTTTTATTGGCAACAATTATTTGTGACATCCTATTATTCATGTACACTCCTACCATAATGAAAAAACCCGTCATTTTGACGGACTTTTCTAATTCCAAGCTTTTCTTTCCTCAGTTTTCATATCAATGCCTAATTGATCTTCCAATAACTTTACACCTTTCTTTGTAAGATGGACAGCTCGGTTCTTATCCGTTTTCGTAATCCATCCCTGTTCAAAAAGCAGTTTTGCAATTGCAGACCCTAACCAACCAGAAATATGGTAACGCCGTTCACTCCAATCAAGGCAAGGTTTTGCAAATACCCTCCTTTTTGTATCTGCCTCATCAACATTTATTCCAAAATTCAGAAACCATTTCTTACCTTGTTCCGTTACAATGTATTCTCCATCCTCTAAAATTATAAATTGCCTATCTAGTAATTTTTCAGTTATCTCTACACCGAGTTTGCCTGCAAGATGATCATAACAAGTTCGAGCATAACGAATTTGTTTTAGTTGGCTTGATTGTTTTAAAGAGCGAACTTGAACTGTTGGTGCAATTGTCCCTAACTTTTCAAGCACTTCTGCAACTTCTTGATTAGCAAGTCGATAGTAACGATGTCTACCATGTTGTTCAACTGTAAGTAAATTCCCTTCTACTAATTTAGAAAGATGCGAACTAATTGTTGGATGTGACACTTTTGCCATATAAGCCAATTCACTAGCAGGTAGTGCCTGATTATTCATTAGACAATCTAAGATGATTGCTCTTGTAGGTTCAGCAATTAGTTTAGCTATATATGAGATATTCGGATATACATTCATATTTCGATGATACCCTAACTGTTAAATTGATACAATTATTTTAAGTTTAATAGTAAAGGAGAATGTATTATGAATGCAATTGATCTTAGTATATTAAATTTGAAAGAAACGAGAAGACGCTCAGAAAAATTATGGAATTCTCTTCCCGATAATTTTCTTAATTGGAAGCCTGATCCTGAGGCTATGTCCTTTGGTGAAATGATTCGTCACGTATGGAGCTCAACTTTTTACTATCATATGATTATAAAAAACAACGGTTCAATAAACGACATACGTACCCCGTATGATGACGAGCCAATTACTTGTGTAAAAAAAGAAATTGAATTGGCACAATCACACTTTACTGACTTCATAGAATATGTTCAATCCATAAGCATAGCCGAGCTAGATTCAAGACTTATTGATAGAAGTGATGTTGGCTATCAACGATATTTAGGTGATATGCTATTACGAATTGCCTATCATGATGCGGTCCATGCGGGTCAATTTTTACAATATTTGCGAATGGTTAACTTGGAAAGACCTTTAATTTGGGATTAAATACGAAAAATGTTTATACAGCCTCCAAACTGGCATTACAATAAGAATTTTTCAACAAGAAACAATCACAACACCATGATAATCATTTATATTAAAAACCTACATCTCCATTAAGTACTTCATACACATAAAAAGCACGGGTTTGATTACTAATCAAACCCGTGCTTTCAAAACAACTATAATATCCATAAACAATAAAATGTAAACTTCAAAAATCACGACCGAAACGCCGCATCCGCCAGCATAGACAATGTTGCATCATCCATCGGTGGATTGTGTAATCCTGCTCTGACATTTAAATAGTAACGGTGAAGCGGATTTTTTTCTGATAAACTTTTTGCTCCTACGATGCGCATTGATTTATCCACTATGGATATCGCCGCATTTGTTACGGCGTATTTCACTGCCGCTAATTCTGCTTGCAGTGACAGTTTATCTTCTGCCTCATCGTATTTTTTCGCAATTTGATATAAAAAGACGCGAGCTTGCATAAGCTCGAGTTCTAATTCTCCAACTAATTTTCTAACATTCGGTAATAAACTAATAGAATGGTTTAAACTATTTGGCTTGTATGATCCCGCAAATTGAACTGCATAATTTCTTGCTGATTGTGCGATTCCTAAATAACATGCTGGTATATGTAGCAACCAGCCAATACCCTTTTGTTTCACTTTCCCGCCTTTTACATCCGTAAAAAAGCGGTTGTCTATCTCTACATTTTGTAAGACAAGGTCGTGGCTAGCAGTCCCTCGCATTGCAACGCTATCCCACGTTTCTTCAATAGATACACCGAGTGTATTTCTTGGAATAACAAACTCACCAACTTCTTCTTGGCCTTCCATACTTGCTGAAATAATAAAATAATCAAGTACTGGCGCCATCGTTGTAAAAGTTTTTCTTCCATTTATAACCCACTTCTCGCCTTGTTGAACCGCTATTGTTTCTGGTTTGCCGCCACGCGTCGGACTCCCTGTTTTCGGTTCTGTTGCTGCCCTGTTAAAAAGCGCACCATTGCTTACTTCTTCGCAAAACCATTTGAACATCTCATCATTCCAAGAGCGATTTTCCGCTAGCTCTTTCACAATGCCAAGATGCCAGCCAATCGATAATGCAGTAGCTCCGCAGCCTTCCGCGATTTTCTCTTGAAATAAAACGAAGTCATATAAAGAAATCGCACTACCACCAAATTCCTTCGGTAACGTTAATTTCGTATATCCGATATCTTTCAAATCATTTATATTTTCATACGGAAATGATCCTAATTCACTTAGCTGATGCTCCCTTTCCATGAACTTCGGAATCAATTTATTTATTTTCTCAATAATTAAAGACTGTTCTTCTGTTTCAACAAATGAGAGTGCCATACTATAATCTCCTTTATGCTCGATTCATAAACCGTTCATTTTGTCATTATGATTATATGAAGCTACCTCTCTATTGTTTCACTATTCCGATAAAAATACAATGTTTTTGACTAATAAGAAAAGTTCCTATTTAAGGATAGATCCTTTTCTTATATTAGTCCCCCTTCAATGCTTTTAACGGCAAAGAGGTTACATATCCAATATACGAGAATAATTCTTTAAAGAAGAATGGTATTTCTGTATCTAACGTTTTATATGCTGATGTCGGCGTTGGTGAAGCATACGCTTCAATATTAATATGTTTTGCGATTCTCATTGCGCGTTTCATATGAAGTGGATCACTTACAATCGTGTATGTTTGTATGCCGTTCTCTATTCCAACTTGCTTCGCATTTTTTAAATTTTCTTCAGTGAAAAGGGATTTAGTTTCAATTAAAATATCTTCCTCTTTTACACCTTGTTTCATTGCATATACTCTTGCAGTACGTGCTTCCTCAAGTTCTGCCTCGAACTTTGTACCACCTGTAAAAATAATCTTTTTAATATTTCCGTTCCTATATAAAGAAATCGCATGATTAATTCTTTCTTTAAATACAGGAGATGGTTTTCCGTTCCATGAAGCTGCGCCTAGTACGATACCAGCATCCGTTTTCACGTCATCATTTGCTTTAAAACGATAACTCCAAATATCGTAAGCTGCATAACTTACATATAAAATAGCAGAACAAATCATTAGTAAAAATACTTGAAAGATTCGTCTTTTCTTACTCTTCTTATTTTCTTTCATTTGTAATTGCCTCCGTACATCATCCATACTTCTATAAAAAACATTTATATCAAATCGTTTTGTTTGAGTTTATTTAAAAGAAGGAACTTTACTTGTTATTTATGTATAAAAGGGTTTTCATTTAAAATTGAGGATTATCAATTCATTTTCATTTGCGGTTTTCATTACATTTTTTAAATTCATAAGTTTATTACCATACAACTACATTGTAACGAATTTTTTCTCAGAAGGGAACGATGAAACAAAAGGAATTAAAATAAAGTAGCATTTTGTAAGAAAAAAGGTATATTTTTCATGCCTCACGAACAATATACCTTTCAAAACACGAATTATAACTTTTCTTTATACAACTCTGATTTTTCTAACATTTTCTCTTTTACGCCTGGCCATTCACTCGAGATAATACTGTACACCACCGCATCTCTCACATAACCATTCGGTAATTTTCTTTCATTTCTAAGCACACCCTCTTTTACTGCGCCTAACCTTTCAATTGCTCGTTGTGCTTTTTCATTTCTTGCATCCGTCTTAATTTGCACTCTCAGCATATGCAATTTTTCAAAAGCATACTGAAGAAGCATATACTTACACTCTGTATTTATACTCGTACGTTGCACACTCGGATGATACCACGTTTGCCCTAACTCAACTGTCTTATCTTCTACTGAAATATTATATAAACGTGTACTTCCTACAATCTTATTCGTCTGTTGATCTACGACTACGAAAGGTATTTGAGTACCTCTTCCGTAACCCTTTATCGCTTTTTGAACGTATTGTTGCATATCTTGCACACTATCCATTTTAGAGATTAAATACGCCCAAATATCCCGATTTCCTTCTACAATCGAAAACAAAGTTTCGACATCAGTATTATCCATTAACCGCAACTTTGCTCTTTCGTGAATAATTTCCATTTTTAAGCCCCCTTTGTTGTTACTATAACATATCATTAACATCGTTTTATTAATATATAAAATAAATTCACACCATAAATATATAGTACATCTAAAAATAAAAAATGCGATGCCTTTATTCAAGCATCGCACTTATAATTTCGCACTACCTACGATTTTAAGATAAATATTTATTTACACAAGTTAGTAAACGCCATATATTTAGAACTTACATTATAGTTCAAAGCAACAAATAAGCAATCGGCGTAATGATAAGCAACGTTAAAATCGTTCTCTGCACATACAGAATAATAAGTTCAGATACTTTTAACGGAATATCTGTTGATAATATACAAGGAATGGAAGCGGAGAAAAACAAAATAGATGATACGGAAACAACTGCAATAACAAACTTTGTCACGAGTGGTGCACTTACTACTAATAATGACGGTAAAAACATTTCTGCAATACCAACTGATGCGGCTTTAGCAGCTAAGTCTGCTTCCGGTAATTGTAATAGCCATGTAAATGGATAGAAAATATAACTGATCCAATCAAATATTGGCGTGAACTTCGCTAAGACGATACCAATTAATCCTACTGACATAATGGATGGTAAAATTCCCATCGTCATAATAAATCCATCTTTTAAATTCACTGCAATATTTTTCATAATGCTCGGTGCAGACTTTGATACTTCTAACGCATCTTCCCAAGCACGTTCTAACATTTTCTCTTTATAAACAGGCTCTGGGAACCCTTCTTCTGTTACATATGTATCTGGTTTTCTACTGAGGGGCGGGATTCTTACGGTGATAGCAGTCACGATGAATGTTACAACAAGCGTAGTCCAAAAATAAACATTCCATAAATGCATAATATCTAATGTTTTTGCGATGATGATCATAAATGTAGCGGATACTGTAGAAAATCCTGTAGCGATAATCGCCGCTTCTTTTGTCGTATACTTTCCTTCTTTATACACGCGGTTCGTAATAAGAAGGGCAAGCGAATAACTTCCAACGAAGGACGCAACTGCATCAATCGCCGATCTCCCAGGCGTATTCCATAATGGCCTCATAATCGGACGACAAAATGTACCGATAAATTCAAGCAATCCATATCCGACCAATAACGCTAAAAACGCCGAGCCAATTGGAACGAGCAAACTTACTGATATGACTAGCTTCTCATACAAAAACGGCCCAACATCTGGCGCAAAGAACCAAGCTGGTCCTACTTTTAAACAATATAATATGCCGAAAACAACGCCAACTACTTTTAAAATAGAAAAACAAATGTCTACGATAGATGCATTCCATTTCTTCGTATAAAATGGATAAATCGCACCAATCGCCATAACAAATAATGCATAATAAGGTACTACGCCTGGAACTGAAGCCCTAATCCACGATACGATATGATCAATCATAATAGACGATTCACCGTTTATCGTAACAGGAACGAAAAACATAAACACCCCAACGAGACTAGCAAGTATAAACCGAAGAATAATCCCCTTCTCTCGCCCTGTCTTAATTACATTACTCTTTAATTCAATTTCACTCAAAATTCGACACCTCCTATTATCTAAATATTCTGTATAATAATGTTGTATTCCTTCTTTCCATTTCTACTATTTAATCATATGAAAAAGCCTATTTTAAAATAGGCTTTTCTATTACCCTTTATAATCATCCACAATCACTTGAATGACACGATAAGATTCTTCTGCCACCTTCTCATTACTATCCCTATTCGCGTCATATGTAATTAACGCCTTCCAAAGTGCCCATCCTCTCGCTCTATTCCACGTTTCTTCATCCATGCGTAATACTTCTTTAAATACATTTCTACTATTTTCATCAAAAAACGTCCAAGCCATCGCTGCATCACAAGCAGGATCTCCTACGCCTAAAATACCAAAATCAATTACAGCACAAAGTTTTCCATCTTTAACGAGTAAATTCCCCGGTGCTACATCTCCATGAATCCAAACTGGCTTACGGTCCCATATTGAACTAAGTGCTAAATTCCAAAGGTGCTTTAATAATGCCTCGTCAAAAACATCCTTATTATTTTCAATAGCAACTCTCGCCTCTTCATCATATACCGATATAAGTCCGCCCCGGTAAAAATTATGCGGTCCAGCTAAAGGGCCTTTACTCGCATTAATAGATTGCAATTCTACTAAAAAAGATCCTAAGTCCGCTGCAAATTCATTTAAATCACGAACGTTTTGTTTCGTAACTGTTTCTCCCTCTATCCACTTATTAATAGACCAAGGCAATGGATACGCTTCAGACGGATTTCCTTTCGCAATTGGTGTAGAAATTGGTAAAGAAAGTCCCTTACTTAATATAGGGAGCCAACTATTTTCTTTCTCTACTTGCGGTGCATATGCCACATCACTTGGCAATCTTACACTCATCTCATCCCCTAAGTGAAACGTCCTATTATCATGCCCACTAAACTTTACAGGTTTCACTTCTAAATGGGCCCATTCAGGAAACTGTTCCTGTATTAACTTTTCAACTAAACTTACGTTAATTGGATGCATTCACATTCTCCTTTTCTTTTGAAACTTACTAAGCCCATCCGTACTCCCAACATATTCAAACTCATTTTTCTTATAAAAATCATTCAACGTACGATTATGCCCCACGCAATCTAACTTCAAATACTCTTTGTCATGTTGTACATTCTCTTCTATCCACTGTAAAATCCATTCTCCAATTCCGTTCCCCTTATACTTCCGTTTCACCGCAAATCTATGAATATATAATGAATTAGAAACTTCCTCTTTACCAAAAATATGTTCATCCCATTCATTTTGTTTAGGAGAAACTGTAACCGTACCAACTATTTCATCTTCTTTCAGAACAACATATGTATATTTCTCTCTTATACATTCTAGTATTTCAGCCGTAGCTTCCTCTCCTAAAAGATACTGCCACTGATCCACTTCTTTATATTGTAGCCATTGTGCTACCTCTTTTAATAGAGTTTTAATACTATCACTCTCATTTTCGGTAGCAATTCGAATTGTATATTCTTTACTTAGATTTCTCTCCATATTGCTGTTCCCCTTTCACATTACTACCATACTGACATACGAGTCCTTCCATCATTTTCATCTGTAATATATTCTACATACAATCCTTGATTCCGTGCGTTTTCATACATCATTTCAATCTCTTCTTGGTTTTTCACATAAATTTGTATGTAATCACCATCCGCTACTAATACGACTACTTCACACTTACTCTCCTTAAATTCTTCATATGTTTCAATTTCTCCTAGTACTTCCCCTTTTGGATATGCTTTTAAGTCTACAAATAAAAGATAATATATGTTGTCTTTTATTAGCTTTTTTAAAGCTGAACCTGCCATGATCTCGTTATCTTCTGAAAATAATTCTGGACCTAATTCATTCCCTACTATTATATAAGCTTCCTCCCTTCCCATGGCTTGCCAATCAAATGCAGTAATATCAATTGGCTTTAACACTTTCCAAAGTAAATTATCATATCCATCTAGAATATCTACTGTAATCCCTCTTTTCATATGCTTGCTCCTAACTTCTTCATTTTCATACATTATATATGAAATGTAATTACTATATTTTGTCGATACATATGTACATCATAAAAAACCGCTCCACTACTAGCGAAACGGTTTCCTTTTGCTTACATTTAAATATTTCATTCAATTGTTGGACTACGTTTTAAAATATTTTTTAATATATGCACCACATCATTCGTTCATTCTTAATGCTCACTTCGACTTCACGAAATAATATAAAAACCATACTGCATGATTTTGTTCATCCGCAGCTATTCTCCGTAACAACTCTTTCAGATGTGCATCCGATGTCTCATCTGAAATTTCCAAATAAAAATCTACTGTTTTTTGTTCATCTTGTATAGCGAACTCTAATCCTTGTAAATACGTATTTGGGCAGTCTTCAGTAATTTGTGGTTTTGGCTGCCTACCAGTTAAATTCGTATAAATTTGTACAAAGTTGTGGAAATGCTTTATTTCATCATTACGGATTTCAAGAATTTGTTTTTGTTCTACTTGATTTGGAGCCATATTCGCTAATTTTGCATAGCAGCTTATAGCGCTATACTCTCCATTTATAGCTTTTTCAATATCACTAATCAACTTATCATTCTGCCTATACCAATCATAATAATTTGAATTATACATCGTATCCCTCCATACTTTCGCTTAACATTTTATGCATTTAGAAATAGTAGGAGCCTGTGTATATAACGGGACGACTTTAGATTGAAAGTAAAGTTTGAGAAAAGGGTCTATTTTGCAAAGGAATTGCTTATTCATAAAGTGAAACTATATTCAGTGGGGATTTTACTACACGACAAATAGCGGATAAAATATCACTATTTTTTTGTACGCTGTGGCTATAAATTCGCGAATGAATCAGGTTTCCAACCAGATGTGGTGTTGAGATGCGAAGCTATTATGAATCCAATCATATAACTAGGAGGTACCACTATGCCATCTTTATTTAAACCTATGGCCTTCCAGCTGAAAACCGAAAGACTTGAGCTTAGTATGTGGGAGGAATCCGATTCCGTTTGGCTGAGCAAATTAATTGGCGAACGTGGTGTGGACATGCCAACCCTCGACTCCGTTCGTAGCCGGCTTATTGAGATGCGCAAAAAGGCAGACGAAAATGGCATTTCCCTTCTCACTATTCGGAGGAGAGACGAAGGCGATTTCATCGGATACTGCGGCTTAATTATCGGTCGTTCCACACTTGAAGAGCCGGAGATTGCATACGAGTTGTTTCGCAGCACCCATGGTAAAGGTTATGCAACTGAGGCGGCATCCGTTGTACTGGACGCTGCGATTGCTACTGGGCGCCATAGACTTTGGTCGACTGTAGGCGCTTGGAATATCGCTTCCCTCCGGGTACTAGAAAAGATAGGATTTAAGCGTCATCACAGTACGTGGGATGATGAACGTGGTGAGATTGTTTGGAACGTACGCGATCTTTAAAGATTCCGACTTAATTCTAAACACTACACTTTTCAACAATCAGGCATTTACATTGAGAAAAAATCACAAACAAGCCGTTTCACTAATTAGTGAAACGGCTTGTTTTTAAGCGTTCAATTCTGTTTTATGCCCTTTTACTACACTACGTTTGAATGTAGTTGCTAATATAGTAACCATACTTACTATACCAATCCAAACGAGTACAGTAACAGGTGTATTCCAGCTTAACCCTTTTCCGAAGAAGAAGATTTCTCTTAGGCCTTCAATCATAAATTTCATTGGTAACCATGAGTAAACCCAGTCTTGATAAAACGGAGACAACATCTCAGGTGCTAATGATAATAACGGCGCCCCGAAGAATAGTAATAAAGCGAATAAACCGATTCCTTTTAGCCCAACTAATGAAAGTACCGCAGATATCATTAAGAAGAAACTAAAAGAAGTAATGGATAAGAATAGAGCTGTATCCGTGAAGTTCGAAATATTTAATCCTACCATCCCATCTGCAATCCATGTAAGACCAAATCCAATTACAAGTGCCGCAATAGCTCCTGTTACGATTTGTTTTACTTTCAATATAAAGTTTTCTTTTCGTGAACTTACCGGTATTTTACTAATCGCAATAAAAATAATCGCTGCGCTCGCTAAACTTGCAATCCATAACGGCTGGAACAATGATATTGGTGAATTACCGTTCGCACTATTTTTGCCGACCTCATTCACATTTTTCACGTTCTTTACAATAGGTGTTACTAATTTCTCAGCTTGATCTGTTGTTACAGTAGCTCCTTTTGTTTTCAACCCTTCTAATATTTGTGTACGAACAGTATTGTTCATATTATCAACCACGCCATTTAATATTTGTCCTGCCATAGTTGATGCAGCCGTATTCATTCCTTGATTAATATATTTTTCTATCTCAGGTGAAGATGGCTGTGGTGTGCGTAACGATGCTTGTTTTGCACTAAATTCTTTCGAAATGACTAGCGCTGCATAATACTCTTTATTATTTAACCCTTTTTGAACTGCTTCCTTATTCTTCACTTCTACCCACTTTACCGCAGGTTCTCCATCTGATTCCGATGATTTTTTCACCATATCAACAATTGTTTGCCCCATATTCATTTTCGGTTGATTTGGAATTTCTACACCTTGATCCTCATTTACAATTGCAATTGGCAAGTTTTTCGGCTGCGGTTGAACAGTTGGAAATAACGTTAATGAAAAAATAAAAACAACAAGTAGTGCAATAACTGGTGATAACAATAAAAGTTTATTTTTAAACATCTTCTTTTCTCCTCCTTTAATTTGATTTATAATAATCAACAACGTGTTGTTTATTTATATTTTGAATTATATGTTCGAGTTGAACCTTATACAATAATCAAAAATCGTGAATGTGTCGGTTATAAGACACATTTTCTAAATGTGTTGAGTAAAATTAAGGAGGGACATGCTTTGCGCGATAGTAATTTAGATTTGCGTGTTATTCGTACGAAAACTGCCATACGAAATGCATTGGTGGAGCTAATTGAAGAAAAGGGTTTTGACGCCATTACAGTGAAAGATATTACAACTAAAGCAAACATTAATCGCGGTACTTTCTATGCGCACTATCAAGATAAATTTGATTTAATGACAAAATGCCAAGAAGACATTATGTACGAGTTTTCTAACATTGCTAAACAGAAATTCCCGGAAGTTATTGCTGACCTTGGAACAAATCCTTCCCCAACAATGCCATTTATACTTATCACTTCTATTCTTGAATTTCTAAATGAAAATAGTGATTTTATGAGAGCTGTACTAAGTCCGAAAGGAGATTTATCTTTCCAAACAAAACTGAAAGACTTTATGTGGAAAACATTATTTGAAGATACGAATGGTCCTCTCATTAATAAGGAGAATTTACTTGTTCCAAGCGAATACTTAACTTCTTATATGGCATCTGCACATATAGGTGTCATCCAACAATGGTTAAATAATGGACAAAAAGAAACACCTGAGGAGATTGCTCGCTTTTTATCAACTATTGCAGTTCATGGACCTTTTTATGCAGCTGGTTTAAAAAAATAAGCCAGCTTGCTTAGTAATTTCTATTATTTTATTAATAACTTGAAATTTATGTTTCTGTAAAAAAAACTGTTGAAAGGACTTCCCCTTCAACAGCTTCTACATTATTAACGATATAAACGAACTGCACCTGCAGAATTATCATCTGCTTGTCCAACTACTTCAAATTTCAATCCGAATTTTGGTAATTTACGTCCTGCATCTGGGATTAAATCATTTATATACAATTTAGAGTCATCAAACTTCGTTACACCTGGTAATCCTTTGTAATCATATGTTCCACGTGTTGGAGATACGACTTTCCATGCTGGTGTTTGGTTAAGGGAGAACGCAGCATCTGCGATTTGGAATCGTGTACTATTTTTAACAGTTGGTTTTCCGTTTAGCGTTCCAATAATTGCCTCTGGGTGAGAGTCAACAACTCCTAAGAAACCTTCACCTGGATGTAAACCAACCCAATTATCTGTAAAGCTAGAGTCTGCATACCATACAAGAAGACCTGTATTATACGGTACACCACTGCTATATTTTAACGCTTGATCAGCACCAGCATAGTTTCTCCACTCTAAATAGTAGTTATGCTTTTTCTTATCAAAACCGTCTGCTACAACGAAACCATTTAATTTAAATTTCGTTTCGCCTTCTGCATCATCAGAGAACACAACATTTCCATCTACAGTTAATGTAGCATTATCAAAAGTAAAACCGGTCGGCGCTAAACCACCATCTGTAATGTATTCGAATACTAATTTTACTTTTTGACCTTTGAATTTGCTTAAATCATAAGACTTATCTACCCATTTACCATCTGTTGTGTCTAGACCATTTTTCACATTCTTTTCACCAATTCGATCCACTAACGTTTTCGTGCCATCTTCTTTCACTGCATGTACTTCAAGGAAATCATAATCCGTTTCGATTTCATACATTGATTTGTAATCAAACTTCGCGTTTGTTGCATTTGTTAAATCAAACACTGGCGTTTCTAATGTTGTATGAAGGTTATCACCTTTTGTACTATAGTAGTACTTCTTACCGAATGCAGGCTGAATACCTTTCACCTCTTTATCTGGTAAGTTAACGCGAATCAGTCCAGGACGATTTGATTTCGTTACACTTTGATCTAAATACGTCGCATAGCCAATACCACGATTTAATTTATTATAGTCAACCTCTACAATATTGGCCCAGTTTCCACCTATGTTCTTTTGAAAGAACTCTTTGTTTTGCGGAGAGAAACTCGGTGGCGTTGTTCCTGCAATCTTACCAGCCCAGCTACCGCCACTCATAACAGACCAGGAGTTAATTGGCTCACCTGCTCCTGTGTACTTCGTATCATACTCATCTGGAAGACCTAAATCATGACCAAATTCATGTGCGAATACACCAACCGCTCCGTCTTCTGGCTCAATTGTGTAGTCGTATGCTGCCATCTTACCGCCCCAGTTATCAACTTTTGCTTTTGTTCCTTCAATTGGATATGGTGTTCCAAGGTGCCAACGATGTGACCAAATTGCATCATCACCTAGTCTACCACCACCTCCATCTTGCCCAACTCCAGCGTGAATGACCATTAAGTGATCGATTAGACCATCTGGTTCATTTTTATTGCCATTACCATTATTGTCATATTGATCGTATTCGTCAAATTCAGATAAATCAATACCGCTTTCTACAGCCGCATTTAATGCCTCTTTTACAAAATCACGAGGTCCTTTCGGTCCCAGATTATCATGACCGCCATCTCCTGCATCTGCGCCATAATCTGCCGCATTACCAGGAACTGTCAACCACTTTGTTACTGTGCCATCTACTGTATAACTACCACCAGATTGCTCTTCATAATATTGTTTAAATGTTGGTACTTTTGAACCGTCAAAGAGTGTAAATGGCTCATTACCAAATAACATTTTTTGATAATGTTCTGGATTAAAATCATTTGAATACATATAACCTGGTACTTGATCAATATTGTTATGCTTAAAGTCAGCAAACTCTACTAGCAATACGAGAACTTTATCTTTACGAACATCACCGTTATATTGTTTTTGCTTCGCTGAAGTAGTTGGTACTTTGCCGTTTAATCCCCCTTTAATCGGCTCTTGTCCCGCTACTGGACCACTAGCAGGTTGATCTGCTTTTTCTTTCTCATCTGCTTTTGCATCTTTAACTTTTTTCAAAAAGTCAGCAGCTTCTCTCGTAACACTATCCCCCGCTGCTGGTTCTTTTCCCGCATTTTCTCCTTTTTTCTTCTCTACGTATTTTTCAACAGCTTTTAATGTGTCTTCTTTCGACGTAGATTCACTAATTACACCGCGTTTCTTGAGCGCATCTGCTAAACGCTCCTCTTGAATTAAATTTTCATCAATCGGACTTAAAGTTCCTCCATTAGACGACGTTGCCGCATAAACAGATTGACCCCCATACCCAAATGTGCAACTAAGCACAGCTGCCGCCGCAAGCGTAGACAGCACTTTAAAAGGCTTTTTCTTCATCCCTATTCCTCCCCAATATTAAATACGATACAACGTTTATATATTACGGAAAATTCAGATAATTATCAATGCATTGTCTGAATTTGTAATATTTTTGAAAAAATCCTTTGTTTTAGATGAACATACATTCTGATTCATCAATATTTCAGAAAATATTGATGAAAGTTGATAAAACTATTAAAATCTCTGTATATCATATGCTCCTTTTTATTTCATTCTTCCGTTTCAATTAAAATCATAAAGAAATCGTCCACTATATTTAGTGGACGATTTCTTTATTTATCTAAAATACAACTATAGCACTTCAATATATCCTTCTGTTCCATGTACCCGAATTCGTTGCCCATCTTTTATTAGTTTCGTAGCGTTCTCTACTCCAACAACTGCTGGCAGGCCATACTCACGTGCAATCACTGCTCCGTGCGTCATAAGCCCGCCGACTTCAGTGACTAACCCTTTTATAGAAACAAACAACGGTGTCCAGCCAGGATCAGTAAATGCCGTAACTAATATATCTCCATCTTCCAAATTCGCGTCTTCCATATTTAAAATAACGCGTGCTCTCCCCTCAACCACTCCAGAAGAAACAGGCAAACCTACAATTGCTTCAGCCGGGAGATTTTCACGTTTGTACTTACCTGTAATGATTTCTCCATCAGACGTGATAACACGCGGGGGTGTTAGTTTTCCATATAATTTGTACTCATTTTTTTGTTTATGAATAATCTTGTAATCTAGTTTATTTGTGCGGACGACTTCGTAAAGTTCTTCAAAAGTTAGATAGTATATATCTTCTATTTCATCCAGAACATTATTTTGCTCAAGTTTCTCTGCTTCTTTCAGTAATGCCTGCTTATATATGAAATAACGATGGATCATGCCGTATTTCGGATATTCACGATAACCGATGGAATTGCGGAGGTTACAAATCATTCTCTTCGTCTCTTCTACTTTTTGTTCCCCATCCGGCAAGTGCTGCAATCGCTCTAACAGCTCTGCTTCTTTTTTCAAAGCTTCCTGCAGCCCTTCTTCAAACTTCCGTTTACTAGCACCATATTCAAAGTCCCTTATATGATTTAAAATCATCGGTATAATTGTAGCTGGCTGTTCACTCCAGCGAGTTTTCGTAATGTCGATTTCTCCGCTGCATCTCATTCCATATTTATTTAGAAAGGCATCGATTGCATCCCGAACTTTTTTCCCGCCTTTAAACTGAATTAATTCATCTAAAAAGCTGTCATCTTCTACATGCTGTAAATACATAATGACTTCCGGATACGGCCGGATCACATCTGCCACATCCAATAAAGCTAGCCCCATTTCTGACGTAATATTATGTTGTACAGATTGTGAAAGTACATCTGCTGCATTCTTTTCCCCTAGCCATTGTTCCATCTTTTCATTAATCCATGATGAAGCATTCATACCTGCCATAATAATAGCTATACTTTGCGAGTTAAATAATACTTCCTTTAATTGCTGAATGTCTTCTAAAATAAAATCAAGTACATCCACCCCTGATTTCGTTTGCATGTTTCGTTTTAACTCTTCTATTGATGATTGACTATTCTTTATTAAATTCGTAACGATTTCCGGATCGTTTTCAGGTTGTTGTTGCGAACTTGCAGGTGGCACATTTTTACTAAGATTCTTTTCTTTTTCATCATCCGATAACAATTTAATAAAATTCTCTCGCTCAATTACAGTCGTTAATGCATCTCGTATGAGCGGATCCGATTTACCTAAAGTGTTTATTAAGTAATCTCTGCTAGCAGGTGAAGCTAGTCTTTGCGTAGCATCAACAAATAGTCTTCCTCCAGCTTTACACATAGGTGCACTAGTCGTTAACAGGAAAAAAGATAAACCTAATGGTTTCATCGCATCCGTCATCATTTGCTGGTGACCAACCGATACATACACGTGATTTTCCCCATCATTTACTTCTGGAATTGGATATAAAGTCGTAATCGGCCTACTTTGGACTATATAAAATGTATCATCAACTAAGCACCATTCAATATCTTGTGGACAACCAAAATAAGCTTCGATTTGTCTTCCGATGCGTGCTAGTTGTAAAATTTGTTGTTCAGTAAGTGTTTGAACTTTTTGCTGATTAGGAGCAATTTTCTTTGTCACTGTTCCGCCTTCTTTTCGTCCATAGATGGCTAATTTTTTCGTTGCGATGACCTTTTCGACGATTTCGTCTTCTTTTACCCTATAATTATCGGCAGAAACCAATCCAGATACTAGCGCCTCGCCAAGTCCAAAGCTGGCATCGATTGATAACACCTTCCTATTCGAAGTAATCGGATCCGCAGTAAATAAAATCCCTGAAGCCTCAGGGAAAACCATTTTTTGAACGACAACACATATAGAAACTTGATTATGATCAAAACCATTTTGCATTCGATATATAACCGCTCGATCTGTAAATAAAGAAGCCCAGCATTTTTTAATATGCTGCAAAATGTTTTCTTTTCCAATAATATTTAAATACGTATCTTGTTGACCAGCAAACGAGGCATACGGTAAATCTTCAGCAGTAGCACTCGAACGCACTGCATACGCATGTTCATCGCCAAAGTGCGAAAGATAATGCACTACTGATTCCACTACATCAACTGGAATTTCCACCGCCATAATGACTTCTCTAATCTGCTTACTAATTTCACCAATTTGATCTCGTTCCTCAATTTTTAGCATTGCTAATTGATTCAATAAAATTTGAAACGCTCCATTTTTTCCGATGGCCTGTTCATATCCTACCGTTGTAACACAAAATCCTTCTGGCACTTGTATCCCTTGAATATTGGATAACTCCCCTAAATTCAATCCTTTTCCACCAACGAGAAAAAGCTGCGTTTTTTCTATTTCCTGAAAATTGAGAACAAAAGAACTCATTTGGCACCTCTCCTTACTATTCATGTGTTCTTGATTGTAACAGTAGTAAATGAGAAGAAACAGTCTATTTCGAACGTAAATTACATGATATAATTAAGTTAGGAAGAGATCATCACTTCTATTTCCCCTCTAATTCACTTCAATTACATCACCAAACTTAAACATTCTTTTATTATGAAAAGCAATCATTAGACATAATGGATTTCTATCGACCTTTGTTATTTATTTTTTATATAAACCCACATTTTAATATCCTTATATACCTTTTATTAAGCCATAAATTCGCCTCAAAAAATAGTAGAATCTGTGACTTTAAAAGCAATATTTTTTGTTTGCACTTTATATAAATTGATATGAATCCCTCTTAATTCTAGGACTAAATTATTGTTTTTTATCCCGCATTACTTCTTTTCTCAAATTCACCAAAATGAATTTTCAAGATTAGGGAACTATAATGTCGTATTAAAATATATTAAGGGGGAGAAGAATTGGACAATGAAATGAATTATGGAAGTGATTACAAGTTTATTCCAGCAACTTCAATTGAAAGTGGTCACGGCATCGAAGTATTACGTGATTTATTTTGTTACACGATTCAAATCGTCAATATATGCTTTGTTGGAAATCCTGAGACCAATGAATTTGTTTTAGTTGATGCTGGAATGCCTAAATGTGCAAATGAAATTATCTCTATCACTGAGGATCGATTTGGTACCAATAGCCGCCCAAAAGCAATCATTTTAACTCACGGCCATTTTGATCATGTTGGGGGAATAATTGAACTCATCAAATATTGGGATGTTCCCGTCTATGCACATCAAATGGAGCTACCGTTCCTGACTGGACAACAAAGCTATCTAGAACCAGACCCTACAGTTGAAGGTGGTATGGTAGCGAAAATGTCTCCTCTGTTCCCAAACGAACCAATTGACTTAGGAAATAACGTAAAAGCGCTACCTACCGATGGAAGTGTTCCCCATATGCCAGAGTTTAGATGGATTCATACACCAGGACATACTCCAGGGCATATTTCATTATTCCGAGAAAAAGACCAAACTTTAATTGCTGGGGACGCTTTTGTTACAGTGAAACAGGAGTATCTGTATAAAGTAATAACTCAAAAACAGGAAATAAGCGGTCCGCCTCGTTATTTAACAACAGACTGGAAAGCCGCTAAAGAGTCAGTTATTAAGCTAGAGAAGTTAAAACCTCTAACCGCTGTTACTGGACATGGGATACCGATGTCGGGTGAATTGCTATCAACAAGCCTCAAAACACTCGTTCAAGAATTTGATAAAATTGCTGTACCTGATTACGGAAAATATATAGATAAAAAGATGCATTAAACGCGGAAATACTTTGTTTATTTTTATATTAATGAATCAAAATATAATGCAAAATCAAAACATCAAAAAATATTAAGTTTAATAAAAAAAACACTGTACTTAGGCAACATCTCTATTATAAGAATGGAACTCCCCTTTATGAATAAAGCTCGGTATTCCACAAATACTATCCATAGTATAAGCCTGCTTCTTACCCAGGTTGTACTTCTTACCGTTAAGGGGTAATTAAAACGGGTTACGCTATATAAAAGCATAATCCGTTTTTAATGAAATATTGTGTTCCATATACGTTTAAACAATGGAGGAAAATGATGAAACATATTGTTGCCTTATTAATTAAATACACAGCAATAACTGCAGTATTGCTAATCATGCTCAGTATCTTTCAAGGCATTTCAATTCCTAGAGTATTACTAATTTCTCTTTTTCTGACAGGAGCTGCCTATTTAATCGGAGACCTCTTCATTTTACCTAAATACGGAAATATGATTGCTACAATGGCAGATTTCGGCTTAAGCTTTTTCGGAACTTGGTTACTAACATCTTTGTTTACTAATTTAGATGCTACTCGTAACATTGGACTTTCTTCATTTATAGCCGCTTTAATTATTGGTGGAACAGAAGTTTTCTTCCATATTTATATGAAGAGGCTAGTGCTACGTAACGAAGATGAATTAACAAATCACAATCATATTCAACATGATAAATATGCTATGGAAATGTCAGATGAATATATAAATTCTTCCACAATAAATAAATCCAAGCTTGAGGATACATCTAAAAAATAAAAAAGTGGCCAACGCCACTTTTTTATTTTTGTTTATTACGCTTGATCAGAATTTCTTACATGTAATGGAGGTGGAACTACCCATCCCTTTTTCTTACTTAAACGTAGCAGAGTTACACCTGCCTGCGCTTTTTTCATATGAAATTGTCCAAATAACATGCCTACATCTTCTCGAAGGCATTTTCCCATTACTTGACTACATGTCACAAGTCCAGCTGCTAGCCCTGCAGAAACAGCAGCAGCAATTTCAGCATCATTAATACGTGCTCCAGGAGGAATGTCTTCGATAGATGCAACTGGTCGTTCTGGAGGAGCAGGCGGTAAAGCGACCCCATTAATCTTTAAAAGAGCTTTTAATTCTTCTATTTCCGAATTTATATCATTTTCAATTAAGCCTTCTAAAAACTTCTTCAAATCTTCATCACCTGTGTGATTCATAAATACTTGATGACTTGCAATTGCACCCTGTGCAGCAAGAAGATAACTCCAAATGTCAAATACTTCTCCGTAATGTAAAGGTTCATTTTGAGGATTTCCACTTAATATACCCATTTTTAAATTCCTACCTTTCGAAAATATCAAAATAAATATTGATTTCAATATTGAAATCAAATTTTTAAGTATGCTTTTTCCTGCAAAGGATTTTCTACTATGCATGGAAAACACCTTTCCAACACTGCGTGTTTATTGTTTAGGAAAGTAGTTTACAAATTAAATACTCAAAGATTATGAAAGAAGATTATCAATAATCTTTGAGTGAGAATCTGTTTAATATAAGGTTTTTTATTTTTATGAATACACAAAAGAAATTGATTTACATATTTGCTATATTTTATGCCAATTTACTTAGCGGTTAGCTCTACCACCAAGTTGTACACCAAACTCTTGTGCAATTTCATATTTCATTTGATCAAGAGCTTGTTCAGCGCCTCGAACTAATAATTCATTACGACTTCCACTATTATTGTTTGCCATATTGTTTCACCTCCGATGTTGTTAATATGCTACAAATTATGAAAAAACAATTATCCTTTTTCTGGTAATTGTATTGTGAATAAAAATTGATTTTTTTCTTAAAGTAGGGCAAAACATATAAGAAAGAATAACTGATATAACATACTTTCATAACAACACTATGTATACTTTCTAATTCCCTTCAGTAAATAAAAGAAAGATTTCTATTTCACCAAGAGATTAAATAAAATTATGTTTTGAGACATAATTCAAAAGGAGATATGAGATGAAAGCTGTAACCTATCAAGGACCAAACCAAGTACAGGTTAAACAAGTGGATGATGCAAAATTAGAAAAAAAAGATGATATTATAGTAAGAATTACTTCAACCGCTATTTGTGGTTCTGATTTACATTTATATCAAGGCAACATGCCCTTACCTCAAGGATACATTATCGGCCATGAACCAATGGGAATCGTTGAAGAAGTCGGGCCAGATGTCACTAGAGTGAAAAAAGGCGATCGTGTTGTCATCCCCTTCAACGTTTCTTGTGGACATTGTTTCTATTGCCAACATGAAATGGAAAGTCAATGTGATAACTCAAACCCTCATTACGATTCTGGTGGATACTTTGGTTATACAGAGAAATTTGGTAATCATCCAGGAGGACAAGCAGAATATTTAAAAGTTCCATTTGGTAATTTCACTCCATTTGTTATACCGGAATCATGCGAACTTGAAGATGAATCCCTACTATTTTTATCAGATGTTTTACCAACAGCCTATTGGAGTGTAATAAACGCAGGCGTTAAGCCAGGTGATACTGTTATCGTCCTTGGTTGTGGACCTGTTGGATTAATGACACAAAAATTCGCTTGGATGCAAGGTGCTAAACGTGTAATTGCAGTGGATTACTTAGATTATCGGATGAATTATGCAAAAAAGATTAACAATGTTGAGGTATTTGAGTTTACAAAATTCCCCGATATGGGAGAACATTTAAAGGAAATTACACATGGCGGTGCTGATGTAGTTATTGATTGTGTGGGGATGGATGGAAAAAAATCGCCTCTAGAATTTCTGGAACAAAAATTGAAATTACAAGGTGGAACTCTCGGTCCTATTCAAATCGCTACGAAAGCCGTAAGGAAATATGGAACGGTTCAAATGACCGGCGTTTATGGTGGCAATTATAACGCCTTTCCACTTGGGGCATTTTGGGTTAGAAATATTAATCTTAAAATGGGACAAGCACCTGTCATTCATTTTATGCCGGAACTATTTGAAAAAATAACAAATAAAGAATTTGATCCAAAAGAGATTATTACACACAAAATTCCCCTTGAAGAAGCGAGCTACGGTTATCAGATTTTTAATAATCGTGAAGATGATTGTATTAAAGTTATTTTAAAACCTTGAAAATTGTTATGTGACTGAACCTTTTATTTTTCTATGCAGTAGACTGCTAAAAATAAACCTACTGCATAGAAAAGTATTCTAATCAACCTCAATTACATCACCAAACTTTAACATTCTTTGATTATGAAAAGCATCGGTACAAGTAATCGTCTCCATTAATGGATTAATATCCACTACTGTTATGTAATTTTTATATAAATAACCATCTTTATAATATGTAAGTAAAACCTCTTCCTCACCTAAAAATGAAGTTAATAGCTTATTTTCAATCATTTCTTTTGCATCTTGTGTTACAATTGGACGCGAGGCTTTCGTTTGCTCCTTTATCATTTCTTTAATAACTGCGAACTGCTCCGGCATACTGGCAAACGGTTGCCACTTTACCATACCTCTTCCTTTTGGCATATTAGCATTCTTCACGATTTGTGCCCTCCTAATAATGTGTTTCTATATCTTGCTGTTGCGACGCTTGTGTAAGAAATCCCACGTAAAATACTGTTCTTACCAAATCGTGTTCGAATTTCGTCCATAACTTTCGTTAATCGTATTTCTTTTTCTCTTTGTATAATGTTATCGAAAAGCGAAATTTGCTCTTCCCCTTCATTAATAAGGTTTGTTAATGAAACACTTACTGATCGAATCGGCTCTCCTGTATGGCGCTCATATAAAAAATATGTACAAACATTATAAATATCCATCGTTAAGTTTGTTGCTCTATTTAACGTATGTGCCTTTTTTATTCCCCCACCGTATTTCTTGCTATATCCAACTGAAAAATGAATTGTTTGCGCGCATTTCTTTTCTCGTCTCAACCTATAACAAACCTCTTCTATATGCTCTAATAAAATAACTATGAACTCTTCTACCGAATAATCACGCAATAATATTTGGCTTTTCGCTATAGATGTTGTCACTGGAACGTATTTTTCTGCTATTCTACTAAAATCAATTCCGTTACTATGTAGATGTAATTCTTCGCCTATTACACCGAATGATTGCTTTAAATATTTCAAAGGATACTGAGCTAATTCTCCAATGGTATGTATATCTTTTCGATTCAATTTCATTTCTGTTTTATACGATATACCCCAAAATTTACTGAGCGGTCTAATACTCCATAACTTCTCGGGTATATCGTCATACGTCCACTGCGCTATTCCATCCCTATTCTTTTTCGCTTCCACATCCATCGCTACTTTACTTAATAATAAATTAGGCCCAATACCAATCGTACTTTCAATCCTTGTACGTTCATATATTTCTCGCTTAAACTTTAATGCGAATTCGCGCGGATTACTGGCAAACAAATGAATACTTGCAGTCATATCCATAAAAAATTCATCGATACTATATTGATGAAAATCTTCCGGTGCGACATATTGCAAAGCCAAACCCGTTATGAAAGTTGAACACTTCATATACGTATGCATAATTGGATTCACAATAATAATATCTGGTCGCTTCGGTATTTCGTACAAACGAGCCATCTTCTTTATTCCTAACGCTTTTAATGGCGGTGTTGCTGCTAATACAATTGAGCCGCTCTGATTCACATCCCCTACGACAGCCAATTTTGTATATCTTGGATCAAGTCCTTTTTTAATACATGATACGCTTGCATAAAAGCTACGAAGGTCTACACAAAGAATAATACGATTCGGTAAAAGAGAATAATCATACAAGGTTATCACTCCTAACAAAAAGAACATTTGTTCTTATTATATACGAACTAACGTTCTTTTTAAAGGTATTTCTATGAAAATTTTGGTTAAAATGACCGTTACTAAATTCTAAGAAAACCTTAAAGAATTTCCCTCTGTATTCATAGGAATTGTTTTCTATACCGAAAAATATAAATAGATACAGGGAGAAACAACTAAATTCTTCGTGAATAGGTACGGTATTTTGGAACTCATTTTTTAGTAGTGTTTTTTTATAGAAAATAAAATATTATTGGTTATTTTCTCAACGTTGTTTTTCTAGTTTTATCATTCAAATTTAAATATATATTTATTTAATCTACATAAACTAAAAACATATAAGTGCATACTTTGTGAATTTTTTATAATAACATCTCGAACAGACTATCATAAATCGTAAGTTTAATAACTCGGATACATTAATCAGCTCCAACAAAGTTCCGAATATCCAAGTACTATAGCTTGTATTTCTTTTAAAATAAACATTCAAATCTCCAATTATATAATTTTGTACGAGAAAGGGATTGAATTTATGCACAATCTTAATTTCATTTGTGAACAATTTGCTACAATACTTAAAGGAAAAAGTAAAATAAGTCAAAGTGGTTGTTCAGTGTCTTTTCACCGCGATTTTAGCGTGCTTGTTCAAGGAAAACGGAGTACCAATGTAGTACCCGTCGGAGTAAGTTTTGAATCATTGGATCAAAATGGTAATGCATTAAATTTAGGTGAAATCGCTGTTCTACAAGAAGAGATTCCTGCATTTATGAGATCAATTATACAACAAGGAATTATTGTCAGTGCTTTACATAATCACTGGCTGTACATGGATCCCTTAATTATGTATATTCATATCCAATCTGTAGAGCCCCCATTACATTTTGCACAAAAGTTGGCGAATTCTTTTTTATCCTTAAGTAACTATCCTATTGCTAATAATGAGGGACAATGATTGGTGTTTGGAATAATTACCTTTTCTATATGTATAAACATGATAAAATCATTTCACTTTGTGCCAAAAAGTAAAAAAACTGCCTATCAAATTTTTAGATAGGCAGTTTTTGCATCTATTAAAATAAAGTACCCTACTATTTTATAAAATACTATTCCCTAAACAAAAAATACAGATTTTTAATTCACTGTGGCTTTCTTATCTCATATATTCCTCTAAAGTTAGTTTTTCCTTATATATTTTTTAGCAATATCTCCTACATAGCGGATATGCCAAGGCTCATACGCATAAACAGTCATATTTCTTTATTCTTTTGGATAACAAATGATATATCCTGCACGATGCGTATTTTCTTTCGGCCACTTCCCTTCCTTCGTCTTAGCACACCATAACTCTAATTCATTATTTGCATCTTTAGCATCCATCGTTAAGCCTATTTGATGTTCGCTATTTCCCGTTTTTTCAAAAAAGCCCCCCTATACGTTCAGGATATCGACTTTTGTTTACTTCACTTTTTTTCGGCACTCTGTATCTATACAGTATATCCATTGACCACGGTAAGATTTATTTCAAAGCCACAAAAAATAGATTACCTGCACATTAAGAAGTATAGCGTACAGGTAATCTATTTGTTTTTGAGATTAATAAAAAACTAATTTATTTTTTGAATTCTTCCATCAATAATAGACTGAATTGGTTCTTTTGATTTTTTTATATAATCTACTAATGCTTCAAAATCAGTTGGTCCTGTTTCAGCATCTTTACCGTTTTTAAAGGATACAAATCCATCTCCACCTGACGCTAGAAATGCGTTCGCAACGACGCTGTAAGTTTTAGAAGGATTAATTTCTTCTCCATTTGTTAGGCGAATACTTGTTACTTTTTCTCCATTAGGCTTGTTCGCATCCCAAGTGTATTGGATCCCTGAAATTTGAAGCATTCTTGTTATATCTTTTTGCCATTGTTGATTTAAAATATCACGAATGTCTTGACCTGTTAAATTTACTTTTATTAATTGATTTCCGAATGGTTGAATACCATATATCTCTCCCCATGTAATATCACCAGCATCTAAGTCATTACGAATACCACCAGGATTCATAAGTGCAATTTGGGATTGCATTGTTGTACGCTGGGCATCAGCAACTAAATTTCCGAGAGTAGATTCACCAGCTGTATTTTGTTTGCGATCTAGTGGAGCAATAGACTTACCTACAACTTCATTAACAAGAGGCGCGATTTTTGCTTGATATTTCTCCATCTTCTTCTTTATTTTTTTATCAGGCTCCATGCCTTCATGGTAAGTTGTAACAATTTCTGCTTTTTTCTCAACAATATCTTGTGTCTTACGATCAATCTTTACATCAACATCAGCAAAAGCCATACCATAAGAATTTGCTTGTACGACAAGTTTATTATTAACAGTTCCATTTACATAAGTGTGGCTATGCCCACCAAAAATAACATCGACTTCTGGATCAGTCTCATTTGCTAATCGGACGATATCACCATTTGTTACGCCGTTCCCATCTGTTATACCTCCGTTATGTGCAAGAACAACGATAGATTTAACGCCTAGTTTTTTTAATTGCTTTACGGATTTGTTAATAGCTTCAACTTCATCTGTAATTTCTACATTCTTTAGCATAGTAGGCATAACAAGGTTAGGAACATCCGTTGTTACGACTCCGATAAATCCAACAGGAACTCCTTGTACCTTTTTTATAGTGAATGGTGGTAAAAATAAACGACCGGTGGATTTATTATAGAAATTTGCAGCAACATATGGGAATTTTGCTCCTTTAAAATTTCCTGTTTTCTCATGGTATCCACCATAAATAAGGCGGTTCATTTCTTCAACACCTTCATCAAATTCATGATTTCCTATCGTTCCAACATCGAATTTCAAATCATTTAGAAATTCAATCGTAGGTTCGTCTTGTAATAATGCTGAAACAGGAGTACTTGCTCCAACAACATCGCCAGCATGTACTTTTAATGTATTCGGATTTTGTTTTTCACGATCACGTAAATAAGCCCCTAAGTACTCAATTCCCCCTGCATCTTTATTGTTAATTTTTTTTACTGTGTCTAGTTGCCCATGAAAATCGTTAATACCGAGCATTTGTACATCTATGTAACGGTTTTGTTCTGTACTTGCTTGGATTGAAGGTGCAGCAAATACACTAGTAAAAGTAACTGTACTTAATGCTAAAGCAACTGGAATGATTTTTTTCAACATAAAATTTCTCTCCCCTAATTAAAATCTGACATAATACGATGTTATTTTAATATATTAAGAGAATTATTTCCACAAAAATTCTACCAATTATAAAAATTAATAAGATTTTATTGTTTTCTGACAAGATATTTCTTCCTCAAAAAAATGTATATTTCTTTGTTTTGAGGATTATTCAAAATATTATCTTGATAGTAATATAACAATACTTCTAAGAAATCTAAAAAACTCTAATCAATATATTTTAGCTGTTAAGAAGAGTATTCAATCCAAAATTAATAGGGATTTATCAACCTAACATCTCAATATCACCATTTAAAAAGATGCTCCTGGATTTATCCAAGAGCATCTTTTATAAAGCTTTATTTTTTACTTGTTTATAATTTATCAATTAACAATTATATAGTTGTAATCAGTCATTTAAAAATAATAGGAGTGCTTCATTAAATTCTTTAGCATGCGTTGCATTTAGCCCATGTGGACCACCCTTTATTAAGGCTACTTTAGAATTAGGAATTGCTTCATGTGTTAATTTCCCACTATATTCATATGGTACAGTTGCATCAGAATCACCGTGAATAATAAGAGTAGGTATATTAAACTTCTCCAAGTCTTTTCTAAAATCTGTCTTACTAAAGGCGGTAATACAATCAAGTGTTCCTTTAGGTGATGCACTGGCTGCAATATCCCAATTATATAAACGGAATGGCTCACTAACTAAATCTGTTCGATTACCAGCCGCGAAAAATCCCTTAGTAAATTCATCAAGAAATGCAAGGCGGTCATTTATCACACCACTTTTGAATGCTTCAATTGTTGCATCATCTAATGCCCCTTCAGGATGATCCTCTGATTTGTATAAATATGGAGGTACTGCTCCAGCAAAAACAGCCTTTTCAATACGATCTGTTCCATACGTACTAATATACCGGGCTACTTCGCCTCCACCCATAGAAAAACCAACAAGTGTGACATTTTGAAGCTCTAAATGTTCTAATAGTTGATGTAAATCAGAAGTAAAGGTATCATATTCATACCCTTCCCACGGCTGAGATGATTGTCCAAATCCTCGACGATCATATGTTATAACTCTGTATCCAGCCTCAACAAGAGCGGGAACTTGGTATTCCCAAGATCGACCACTTAACGGCCAACCATGAATTAGTACAACTGGTTTTCCTGTGCCATAATCCTCATAATATATCTCAATTGGTTCTTGATTTTCGGTTCCTACAGTAATTTTAGCCATGCTTCTACCTCCAAAAAATATTCTAATATGTATCCTTTTCTTCAATAATCCGGATGAATCTCATAACCTATTCATGCACGTTTATGTTGTGAACTCTAAGTATGAAACTCTATTGTTCCAATGCATTCATTTTCTCCTTTTGGAACAATCCCCCCTCTAATACCTTTTTCATCATAAAATAATTACTGAACATTACTCCTATTCAATTGTAATAACAAAAATAGGTGACTATCAATATTGTTCTATCTATAGGATGTATAGGTAAAACCAATCTATTTTATAGTGAAAACAACTATAGTTACGACCTATATGAATTATAGATAATTTAGAATTGATTAACGAATCAGTTTTCAAATACTATAAATTTGTATAGCACTTCATGTTCTGTGAATGCTGCTATAACCAATATTATTGGTCAGCTTAGTTATAAACGAAGAAACTTATGATAGTATTCGACTATTTAAACTTTCTTCGATTACTTAATTTTTAGGAGGAATACATAATGACTGATCTCTATTCTCGTATTAACAAAGATGATGCTGTTGTGCTTTTAGTAGATCATCAAACTGGTCTTATGTCCGGACTAGTACGTGACTATGGTGTTGATGAATTCAAGAACAATGTTTTAGCTCTTGCTCATACTGCTAAGTTTTTTGATTTACCAGTTATTTTAACAACAAGTTTCGAAAACGGGCCTAATGGACCTTTAATGCAAGAATTGGTTGATCTCTTTCCTCATGCACCAAAAATAGCTCGACCTGGACAAATTAACGCATGGGATAATGATGATTTTGTAAAAGCAATCGAAGGAACTGGAAAAAAGCAACTTATCATCGCGGGCGTAGTTACGGACGTTTGTGTTGCTTTCCCTGCACTTTCCGCTTTAAAAGCTGGATATGAAGTATTTGCTGTTACTGATGCTTCAGGAACTTTCAGTAAACAAGTTGCAGATGCTGCAAATACTCGTATGGCACATAGTGGTGTGCAACTTATGAACTGGTTTAGCGTAGCTTGCGAATTACAACGCGATTGGCGCAACGATGTCGAAGGTTTTGGCAATTTGCTTGCTAGCAATCTTCCAGGCTATCAAAATATAATTGGAAGCTATATGGGCGCGCAGCGAGATCTTAGTAAACAAAATGCATAGATGTATCTCAAGGAAATAGCTTTAAATCACCTTTTTTAAAGTAGATAGTATAAATTTAGTGCTGATTAAATCAGCACTAAATTTAAATTAAAAAGTATAGCAGAGCTTTAATTGACAGAAGATACATTACTTTCAATAAACAATTGAAAAAGGAGCGTTTTATTATGAGTAATTTAGAATTGTTAAATCCGGAGAACAGTGCCTTAATTTTAATTGATTTTCAACCTCAAATGACTTTTGGAGTTGCAAGTATTGATAGACAAACATTGATTAATAACGTTATGCTGCTTGCTAAATCAGCAAAAACTTTTAACGTACCTACTATTCTTACTACAGTTGAAACACGCAGCTTTTCTGGTTATTTTTGGCCACAAATTCTTGATATATTCCCAAACCATGAAATTATAGAACGTAGTTCAATGAACTCTTGGGAAGATCCGAAATTTGTTGAGGCAGTTAAAGCAACCGGTAGAAAGAAATTAATATTTGCAGCACTTTGGACTGAAGTTTGCCTTGCATTCCCTGTGCTTGAAGCAATTAAAGCTGGCTATGAGGTATATGCAGTTGATGATGCTTCAGGTGGTACTAGTTTGACAGCACATAACGCTGCTATGCGTCGTGTAGAACAAGCTGGTGCAATTCCAGTGACAGCAATTCAAGTTTTACTTGAATACCAACGTGACTGGGCACACAAGGACACTTATGATGCTGTAATGGAGATTGTAAAGGAACACACTGGTGCTTATGGTCAAGGTGTAGAATACGCATATACTATGGTGCATGGCGCGCTTCCAAGCAGGAAAATATGAAACAAGAAGGAGTAGCTGTCGAAGAGACTTATACAGGGAACACGATGGATGCTGGCAATCCAGTAACAACGATTGTTACATGGGAAATTCAAGAAGGTAGAGAAAAACAGTTTGAAACATGGAGACATGAAATTGAGGCTGCGGCTACTAAATTCCCAGGACATTTAGGTGTAAATCTAATAGTCCCAAGTAACGAATCCAGAGAGTATACTGTTATTTTTCGCTTTGATACGTATGAGCATCTACGTGCTTGGCAAGAATCAGATGTTCGCCGGGATTTGTTAAAAACGGCCGAGCAATTTCAAGCCACTAATCCAACTTATAAAACTGAAAGCAGTTTGGCTTATTGGTTTGTTACTCCGAAAACGCCAGTTCCACCTCCAAAATGGAAAATGTCTATCGTTACCCTTCTGGGTGTATGGCCTCTTAGCATGTTAGTTCCTAAAGTGATAGGACCTATTATAAAACATATGAATCCTATTATGTCAGCTTTTTTTGTTTCTGTATGTATAGTGTCCTTGCTATCATGGGTAGTCATGCCGATTTTCGGTAAATTATTTCATCCATGGTTACAAAATAATAGAAAGTAGACGAGGTGTGAACATGAATTTACCGAATATGATCTTATATAACGGAAAAATTACTACCCTTGACCCTTCTCAGCCTGAGGTATCTGCTATCGCCATAACTGATGGTTTAGTCACTGCAGTAGGTGGAGATGAGATTCTTAATAGTGCCACGGAAAAAACAAAAAAAATAGACCTAAAAAGAAAGAGAGCTATTCCAGGCCTGAATGACTCTCATATACACGTTATTCGTGGTGGTCTGCATTATAATATGGAATTACGTTGGGAAGGCGTGCCATCACTTTTTATTGCTCTAGAAATGCTCAAAGAACAGGCAAGGCGTACACCTGCTCCTCAGTGGGTAAGAGTAGTTGGAGGTTGGTCTGAATTTCAATTTAAAGAGAGACGGATGCCAACATTAGAAGAGATTAATGCTGTTTCTGAAGACACGCCTGTCTTTGTGCTACATCTTTACGATAGAGCACTTGTAAATCGTGCAGGGCTACGTGCATTGGGATACACGAAAGATACCCCAGACCCTCCAGGCTGTTTAATTCAGCGGGATAAAAGAGGTAATCCAACGGGCCTTTTAATTGCTAACCCTAACGCTTCTATTCTTTATTCAAGTTTGGGTAAAGCTCCAGTACTTAATCTTGACGACCAGATTAACTCAACTCGCCATTTTATGCGTGAATTAAATAGATTAGGTATTACAAGCGCCATCGACGCAGGTGGTGGTTTCCAAAATTACCCTGATGACTACAAAGTTGTTGAACATTTAGCCGAGAAGGAACAATTAACTTTGCGTATTGCTTATAATCTATTTACGCAAAATCCTAATCATGAATATGAAGACTTTGCTTCATGGGCAAAAATTGTTTCTCCTGGTCAAGGAAATGATAAGTATAAAATGAATGGTGCCGGAGAAATGTTAGTATTCTCGGCAGCCGATTTTGAAAAATTTCAAATGCCACGGCCCGAACTAGCTACAGTAATGGAAGCCGACTTAAAGAAAGTAATTTCTCTCTTGGTGGAAAACCGTTGGCCATTCCGTTTACATGCAACTTATGACGAGTCAATCACACGTTTCTTAAATGTATTTGAGGAAGTTAACAGAGAAATTCCTTTTAATGGGCTACGCTGGTGGTTTGATCATGCAGAAACAATCTCAGATCGTAGTATGGAACGTGTTAAGGCTTTAAATGGCGGTATTGCCATCCAAGACCGCATGGCTTTTCAAGGTGAATACTTTGTTGACTTATACGGAAAGGAAGCTGCAAAGCATACTCCTCCGATTTATCGTATGTTAGACCTTGGTATACCTGTTGGTGCCGGTAGTGATGCAACCAGGGTTTCCAGCTATAACCCTTGGGTCGCCCTTTACTGGATGGTTGCCGGAAAAACCATTGGTGGGCTTTCCATATACGATGAAAAAAATAAACTTGATAGAAAAGTAGCCCTGGAATTATATTCAAAAGGAAGTGCGTGGTTCTCTGGTGATGAAGGTAAAAAGGGAACCCTGACAGTAGGTCAGTTTGCTGATATTGCTGTATTATCTGCTGACTACTTTACTGTGCCAGAAGAAGAAATCAAAGACCTTGAATCATTACTCACCATTATGGGCGGGCAGGTTGTTTATGGAAATGATGAATTTAAAAACTTATCACCTGAATTGCCGCCAGCATCACCTGATTGGTCACCGACGGGCGTTTATGGTTATGGTGGTGCTAACCTAGCCAACACTATACTTTCTCACGATTCCCATGATAACAAGTTACATAGTTGTAGTAACCCTCTCCATCAACACACTCATACCGTAATAGGAAAAGATGGAACTAAATGGGGGATTGGTTGTACTTGCTTTGCTTTCTAAATCAAAACCACCGGTATAATGCCGGTGGTTTTCTTTCTACAATAAGGATATGTAGATTCAAAATAGCAGTGTATATCCCTACATGGAATCTGTTACTATGCGATAAGACCAAAGAATTGATTGATTAACTTAACTTGTTTTTGATAGCCTTCTCTCCTTGCAAACTCTGTCTTTTTTCCTTAATTAAAAGTCAATGGTATCCCCCTTTTTGATCGACTACACCACACATATAACCCCACTGTCCTTTGACTTTAATATAGATTTTAATTTTTTCAATTGTTACACTAGAATCATTATTATTTCTATTACACTGATACTTTTTGAGAACCATTTAACTTCTGCATAAAGATGCGTGCTGCAAAACTTAAAAATTTATCATCAAAGTGTATAAGATTAATATCTTGACTTGGTGTTGGATCAGTAATACGAACTATGCTCAAAGTATCATTATTAACAAAGTTAACCAGTGAAAGAGGTATTATGGCAACCCCATGTCCATTGTATACAAGGCTCAATAGAGAAATAGAAGATTTTGTTTCTATATTTGCTTCAGATAAAGATAACCCTAAACTCTCACAATATATCTTAATAGATTCACGACAACTACATGAAACCATTACTCTACTGAGCCCCACTAATTCTCGAAAAGAAACAAATGATTTATCATTCAAAGGATGATTTTTTGGAATGACAAGGACGAGCTCTTCACTATACAAAAGGGTGTTTGTTAATGTGTCTGGAATTTGAGCACTACGTGTAATCCCGAAATCAATATTTTTGTCAACGATTTGATTTACAGCAACTTCGGATTCTATAATCTTTACTACAATGTTGGGATAATGTTGTTGAAACTTCATAATATAAGGTGTTAAATAAGTGAGATCCTCTAATAGACCTCCTATAGTAATCACACCTCTTTTTACACCCTTTAATTCAAAAATTTCATTATAAACGTCATCAAATTGTTGCATGATAAATTTTCCTTTATCAAATAGCAGCTTACCCGCTTCTGTCATTTTGATACCTCTTCCAACTCGATGAAACAAGGGTGTATCAAGTTCACCTTCTAAAACTCGTATTTGTTGACTTAAAGTCGGCTGTGAAATACCTAGAACTTCCGCAGCTTTAGTGAAACTATTATTATTACAAACTTGAATAAAATACTCTAAATGACGTAATTCCATTCTTGATACCCACTCTCCGCTTTATGAAAGATTTATAATTTAAAGGACGATATGTATACGTTAACATAACAACTTTATTTCATATTATACCGATTGAAATTACACGCTTTATTCATTTTGTATTATAATAAATTTACTACCATTTATTAATTTTTCCTCCTATTTATTTAAATTATATTTAATTAGGACATTACTAATTCGAGATATATTTCTAAAGATTTATAGTTCTAGTGCATAATACCCTATTTTTTTCAACTTTTCGATTATTATTTTTTTCTCAATATAGTCCAAACCACCAAATATTTGCTGAATCGCCTCTTTATGCTGAGGAAAAATAATATCCATTAGTTCAATACCTTCTGAAGTAATTGACGCATACGTGACACGGCGGTCTTTAGGACATGGTTTTCGTATTAAGAACCTCTTCTTTTCCAACTTATCCACTACATACGTGATACTACTACTTGCAAGTAATATTTTGTCTCCAATTTTTTGTATAGGCTGATCGCCTTTACTATACAGTAGCTCAAGCACTGCAAATTCTGTTGGATTAAGTCCATAACTTTTTATATCCTCTTCAATACGCTTAGTAATTGACTGTATTGCCCTAGATAATATAACAAATAACTTTAAAGATAAGCTCTCATCGTTAATCACGCTCATAATTACCAATCCTTTACAAGTTATCTTGAATTCGAGATTCATTATATTATCGTCAAAATATTATGTCAATCATTCATTTTAGCTTTATCAATCCATTTATAATTTATTTCTCAACATATGACATATGGAATTAGAAGAAAACAATTGTTAATATATAAGTATCTCAATTACGTTATTTCTTTTAAAGAGAGCTTGTTTTTAATCACAAGTTCTCTTTTGCCATATTCTAAATTGAATTCGGACAAATTTCAGATGATGAGTCTGCCCCCCCAAGTATATGATATAGTTTTTTTAACAAAGATTAGAGCCCTCCTACAAGAAGGAGGGCTCTAATCTTTCATATAAATATTCACCATTTTTATCATTGCGAGGACATCAAAACTTTAACTTGATGGGGATATGGTGCTATCTCAATTAACAAATATTACAAACCATATATCTATCATATTTTTTATAAACAGGATTAATTAGATTTAAAAAAAGATTTCTTTTTCTTTACTCGTAATAAGTCACCTGTCCATCCTTTGAATCGCATATACATATACATACCCGCTGTTGTGAAAATAATAAATAAGAGAGCGATTAAATAGCTATATTTCCATTCTAGTTCAGGCATGTATTTAAAATTCATACCCCATAATGCTCCTAAGGCTGTCAAAGGCGTACTTACAGCAGTTAATACAGTAAGAGCTTTCATAATTTCATTCCCACGATGAGAAGAAACAACTTCTTGTAAATGAATTATCGTGTCTAATTCTTCTTGGTACTCTTTAACGAGTTGTAATCCACGCTCTAATTTTACGTGTGTTTGTTTATAACAAAGGGTGTTTGTTAGGTTTTCTAGCCAAGCTTCCTCCAAGCCTTGTAACACTTCTTGTATTAAGCGAAACACATGTGTGTTCATAAATAATTCATGACGAATATGATAAATTCTTTCTAAAACTGCTATGTTATTATGATGATAAAAATCCCATAATACATTTCTGAAATTGTTTTCAAAATAGTCAACCTTTCGTAAATAGTGAGATATAAACATTGATAAGATGGCACATAATCCTTCAGCGGAACTATTACAATTTTTT
Organism: Bacillus sp. 22475; assembly: GCF_052044835.1. NCBI lineage: Bacteria > Bacillati > Bacillota > Bacilli > Caryophanales > Bacillaceae > Bacillus > Bacillus sp. 22475. The sequence continues at coordinate 442,346 of NZ_JBQENW010000003.1, forward strand.
ATACCTATAGGGAAATTATGTAGTAATTTTTGTAAATCCTCTTCCTCTTTTTCCTGGACCGTTATCAGTATTCCATGCGCTACGAAATAATGAAGAAACTTTTGGATTTTGGCGTCCTTTTTATCTTGATCATATAAAAACGAACCATATACACAAGTTTGACTTGGTGAAAACGTATAAACATATAATCCATTTTCACAAGGAGAACTTATTTTTTTTACAAATTGAGAGAAATAAGATGTTACATCAGGAGGGATTATAGAAGAAAGTTTTTCAAGTTCACTAGTTTTCACATGATACCAATTCCATTTCGGCATTTTTATGCATTCCATCTTATTCTTCCTTTCTGAATAGTTTAATGTTTGATCGAATAATATCCGTAATATGAAATTTATATGTAGGTATTCATGTCTTGGAGGAAAAATTTTTAGATCCTCTAAATTACAAACTAAATGGCATAGGAGGTCTTCTTCTATTACAAGGAAGACCCCCTATATATTAGTTATTTGGATTCTAAATTTTAAACATTTCCTCTATACAAGCACTTGTCATCTTTTCTTATTTATATGTGGAAAAGAAGCCACATACTTTGGCAAGTCAATTCAACGAACTTCATTTCGGTCGTTATTATAATTTGGATTCATATGCAGATTGATTGGTGATGTCGTCAAATACTTGACTTCCAATCATATAGTATCCATGAAGTGCAGCCTCTTTCGAAGCGTCTACCATACGGAAAGAAGAAATTTCACCTTGCATTTTTTCAATTCGTTTTTTGTGGATATCTACTATTCCTCCTGTCCAAATAATAGTGTCATACTGGTCTAACTTAAATTGTTCTTGTAATACACGCATAACGTCTTGGAAATGTGTATCCAACTCTTTTTGAATCAAAGTATTAACCTGACTCGTCTGATGATTTTCTTCTTGACCTCCATATCCTTTTTCTAATACTTTTGGTATGTCGTTAATATGCAAGTGATCACTTTCCCCTGCATGATTCTGCAGGATATTTTTAATATTTTTCAAAGGCTTGCTACATCCTAGTTCCGTCTCATAATGATTTAAAATGACATTCTGTTTCATATCTGTCATTTCTAATGTACGAAATCCACCATCAATAATTAAGATACGATCTTGTTCCTGAATGATTCCCTCTTTTAAGAAATAGGCATGTAAAGCGACCGGTTGCTGAAGAATCAAAGTATTTTCCACCGTAATATTAATAAATTTCCCATCAATTTGCACAGAAGTTTCTTTTTTTAGTGCACGTTGTAATTGCTCATGCTGACTACCAAAACAAGTAACGGGAAGCCCGGTAACAACTAAAGGTAACACGACATTTTCTTTATAATCCTTTGCAATGCAACCAAATATTTGTTGTTTAAACTGTTCGCTTTCATAATAATTTTCTATTTCTTCGTCAAATGGAGGAAGAAATGAAGCGTCAGATTGATGTGCTTCATTTCCCATGTAGTATGCAAAGTCTAAGTCTATAAAACTTACCTTTGTTAAATCTTCACTTTCAACATGATTAGGTACAGGGGCTAGTGTGGAAGCTTCACTCTTAATCGTCACCTCAGAATCTACATCCTGTCGATATGCCCGCTTAGTAAAACCAATTCCTACATCAATTGCATACAGAGATTTCATACTTTTTTCCTCACTTTCTATTTTTAGAGTTAAATCTAGGCACTCTCTTCTTTCCCTTCTTTCACATATTTCTTTTCATTTTTCGTTTTTTCCCCGTCTAAGTTCTTACTATTTTCATTTATTTCGTAATCCTTTTCACCTGTTTTCTTTTTATTATTTTCGTTTTCTGTTAAGTCTTTAATGGTAGAAATGACAACTGGTGTGGCTGTAAGCAGTTGTGGTAATGTTTGTTTTGCAACATTAGCTGCAGTTACAGAAAATTGTTTACTTGTCTCAGTTACCTTCTCCAATGTTTCCTTTATGTTTCCTTCTTGTAGTTTTTCTTTTACGCTTTTTCCTTTTGTTTGTATAGCTTTCCGATTTTCTTTTTTTAATAGGGAGACTATGACTCCGGTCGTAATTCCAATCACAGTATATTTAAATATTGTATGTTTCATTTTTCTCATCCTTTTCTATTTTTATTTTCTTCCATGCTACAACCTAAAATAATTACCTTACCTATTTATCAGATATTGCAATCTATTAGAGAGAATGATAGTTTTGCAGCTGCCTATCAGTCGCCGTTGGTGTTTCAGCTGTTACTAGAAGTAAAATTCTCCCTTGATCTAGTTTTTCTTCATATAAATTAGCTTCCGCCTTCGACAACCCCATTTCCTCCATTTGATTTCGGAGCTCGTCCCCTTTTTTGGAGAAAAAGTTGATAATACTTGTTCCTAATCCTTGTTCTTTTACTCCAATCGTATTTATGTTTGTATCATCCGCAATCTTTTTTGTTAGATGTTTTTCATGTGCTAAGACGTAAATGTCATCTTGGTGAATCCCTTGCAATTCTAGCTCTTTTACTTTCATAACTACTTCATGTTCATTTTCATATTCATGAACCACCGGTTTTCTTTCATTCTTATGCATTGTATATTTCCTCCTTTAGATTTTTTATTTTTTTATTTAGTTGTTATGTAATATGTAATACACCTATTTTAAAGATGTTAAACCTAAATTTTCGAAAAATTCCATACAATAGGTTATTAATGTTTTTGAATATCAAAGCGATGTCACGAGAACTTTGCTTTGATAACAGTGTTACAAATAACGATTTGTTCGGAAGGCAAGCCCCTTATTTTATAGAAAATTTCTATTTAGAAAAAGTTACAAAAGGAGTACAAGATACTTTTTTCGTTAATTAAATCAAAAGAAAAATAAACATACTAAGATTAGTAGTGCAGACCAAGGCATTGGTTCGCACTACTATTTTTTATATAGTAGAAGTGAAGAAAGGGTCGTGGGTGCTTTGGGATCTTGAATCCGTAAAATAAACTGACCTTCTTCACTTACCTTATTTGAATCAGTTTTTAGTATGTTGGTCCTCGAGATCGTGTATAAGAAATGGGAATCGATAAGTGTAAGTTGAAGACTTCAATTTCACCTAAGGAGGAACTTTATGGAACACGTAATTGCGTTTGACGTCAGTATGGGTAAAAGTTACATGGTAATTTATAATGCACAAAAACAATGTGTATTTGAAAGTGAAATCAAGCATTCTAAACCCGAATTCGAAAAGCTACAAGAAAAAATTCATGAACTTGCAGATAATACTGGTGAATTACCTGAAATTGTGTTCGAATCAACAGGTATCTATTCCAGGCAGCTAGAACGATTTATGCAAGATAACCAGTATACGTATTGTTTATTAAACCCATTAGAAGCCAAACTACAATGTGATTCCTTACGGATTCATAAGACCGACCGAAGCGACGCACATCGATTAGCTCTCACTCACTTCACAGTTACCCGAAGGGTATCTAATGGAACTATCAACTCATTCCATCAGCTAAAATCTCTTTCTAGATGGTATAGCGAATTGGACAGTGAATTATCGATAATTCGTGGTCGTATGCACAAAGTAATTCAATTAACTTTTCCTGAATTGGAAAGAATGTTTACCAGTAAATCTGATTTGTTTTTAAATTTTGTTCAACTATTCCCCCACCCAGATTGTGTTTTAGGTCTTTCAAAAACAATCATAAAAAATCGTATTCGTGCCAACACCAATAAAAAAATATCAAATATTACAGCCGAGAAAAAAGCGATTCAGATAATTGAAATAGCGAAAACTTCCTATCCGGCTGTTTCTGAGAACGATGTTCTTTGTGATCAACTCAAATTATATGCAAAGCGCTATCAAGAGCTTCTTCACCAAAAAGAATGCTGTATTAACAAGATGGTATATATAGCCGAGCAACGTGCAGAATACGGTATCATTCTCAGTCTTCCTGGGATTGGCCCGAATACTGCAGTACGCTTGATGGCTGAAATAGGAGATATTACTCGTTTTAACAATAACAAGCAGCTCAATGCATTTGCAGGTATTGATATACGCCGTTTTCAATCAGGTAAAACCTTTTATAAAGATAAAATTAACAAACGTGGAAATAAACATTTGCGGAAGCTCCTTTTTCTCATCATCCAGAACATGATTAAACAACGACGTTACGGACAAAATCACATTGTTGAGTATTACGATAAATTAAAAACGCAACCCTATAACAAATGTCATAAAGTTGCGTCCATTGCATGTGTAAATAAGTTCTTGAAACTTCTCTTTCACCTTATTACACATGATATACACTATGATTATCGGTTAACGGCCTAATATCATAGTTTCATTCATCATATCATATCTCACCCCTAGCAAAAAACGAGTATATATTAGGGGTCTTTGTTATGCATGATAATAAGTATATGTTTATTCTGATATTCACTCCAGTAAAAACCTAAAAATACAGGTTGACTAATCGTAAGAAAA